>JAZNVB010000088.1:0-12016 GCA_045592585.1 Clostridia bacterium | reverse complement strand
CACGGTGTGTCATAAATGCCATACCCTACATCTATTTAACTTTAATTTGCTTGCGGTAGAACAAGTTTTTCGACAGTCTGGGATTACGAATTTTATTCGTAATCTAAGTAAAAGTTGTCCGTTTTGTCCTGTTTGTCCGTTTATAATAAAATTAGGGGTTAGGGGTTAGGGGATGTGCCCCTAAGAGTATGCGTTCCCCATTGGGGACGGGGAACGCATATATATCCCCTTATGGTTGGCTGGTAAGCCACAATAATGCTTTGTAACCAACATTTAACAATTCTGTAATAAAGTTTGTTAATATTGCGGGATAAATCTATCTTTATTTCTACATTTTTCAAAAAAATATTTCTTGAATTCTATTGAAAATCCACAAAATATGATGTATACTTATATTCGGAATACTGTTACCAAAAAGAGGAATATGCAAAATGAAAAAAACACTTGCGATATTGCCGGTCATCATACTTATATTGCTTGCATTGACGCAAGGTGTTTTTGCAGCAGACTTCCCTGATGTCAGGTATACACACAAAAACTATGATGCGATTATGCATCTTACAGAGCTTGGGGTTATTGCCGGATATGATGACGGCACATTCTGCCCCGAAAGGGAGATTACCCGAACAGAGTTCTGTGCTCTTATGGCAAGAACCCTTGGATATGATAAGGACACATATGAGATTAAGGAAATACCCTTTGATGATGTTGCCGAGGATTATTGGGGCCGTGCTTATATATCCTATTGCTATGAGTTGGGTCTGATAAATGGCATGGAAGAAGGGGTTTTTGCTCCTGCTGATAAGGTTACTATGGCACAGATAGCAAAAATGTCAGTATGTGCTGTTGGCAAGGAGAACGAGGCAAAAAAGATATCTGGCAGGAAATGGTATTCAGGTTATATGGAGGTTGCGGAACTTTACGGTCTGCTGGATGATACCGACCAAAAACCTGATGAAAAAGCTGTTCGTGCCAATGTTGCCCAGGTGGTTTATAATATGGTTATGTCAGAAATGATTGATGAACCATATGAAGACGAGCCTGAAGATGAGGATTTCCCTTTGGAGGATGACAATGATATTGAAGATATCGACAGGATTGACCCGGATGACGAGGATATCGCCGAATCCGAGATTGAAGCGGCTTTTAAGGCAAAGGATTATTCTGATGTAAAGGTTATTCTGGTTGATGCCGGCCATAACTATGATGGCAAGGATACCGGGGCAAGGTATGAGCCCTATAACGCCATTGAAGAAATCATAACATGGGAGATTGCGGAGAAGCTTCGTGTAAATCTTGAGGATATGGGCTACAAGGTGATTATGACCCGTGAGAAAGTGACCGACAGCATTGGCAACACCTCTGCAGTTGACAGCCTTCAGGCAAGAGTGGATATGGCACACACCAATCTGGTTGATTTGTATATTTCCATACATTGCAATATGGGTGGCGGAACAGGCACCGAAACTTATTGCTTTTCTGAAGGCGGATATTCCGCAAGGCTGGCAGAACTTGTTCAGGAGAAAATATCCAAAGAAACCGGACTTTTTGACAGAGGGGTAAAAACCTCCAGATTCTTTGTAATAAAAAATACCCTGATGCCCACAGTTCTTATTGAAACAGGGTTTATGGATACCAAACAGGATGCCCTGATGCTTACAACCGAATACGGACAGAAGTGTTTTGCAAGGGCTATTGCTGATGCAGTTTATGAATATGATATGATGGAGCCTCTGCTGATTGAGGAAGAGGACCCTGAAACAGATGAGGAAAAAGACGGAAGCGTAAATAAAAACAGAGGTTGACTATAATGATTAAAAAACCTGAATTGCTTGCTCCGGCAGGCAGTCTTGCAAAACTTAAAATTGCAATAACATATGGCGCAGATGCGGTGTACGTTGGCGGCGAGGAATTTTCACTTCGTGTAGCAGCCGAGAACTTCACACCCGAAGAGCTTGCTGAAGGTGTGGAATTTGCTCACAAGCGTGGCAAAAAGGTTTATCTTACTGCCAATATTATTCCTCACAATGAGGATATTTGCAGATACGAAGATTTTTTAAAAGAATACTCCAAGGCGGGTTTTGACGCGGTGATTTTATCGGATCTGGGAATGTTTCAGCTAACCCGCGAAATTGCTCCGGACCTTGAAATTCATATAAGCACTCAGGCAAACAATGTGAACTTTAAAAGTGCCGAGAGTTGGTACAAAATGGGTGCAAAAAGGGTAATCTTAGCAAGAGAAATGTCCTTTGACGAGATTGCCGAAATCCGTAATAAAACCCCCGAAGGTCTTGAACTTGAAGCTTTTGTTCACGGTGCAATGTGTATTTCGTATTCAGGCAGGTGCCTGCTGAGTAATTATATGACAAACCGTGACAGCAATCAGGGTGCTTGCTCGCATCCATGCAGATGGAAGTATTATCTTATGGAAGAAACCAGACCGGGCGAATATATGCCGGTTATTGAAAATGAGAGAGGAACCTTTATATATAATTCCAAGGATTTATGTATGATTGAACATATTGACCGGCTTATAGAAAGCGGTCTTGACAGTTTTAAGATTGAAGGCAGAGTAAAGACCGAGTATTATCTTGCAACGGTTGTCAAGGCATACCGTGATGCAATTGACAGATATTTTGAAGACCCAAAAGGCTTCACCACTGACCCCAAATGGCTTGACGAGCTTAAAAAGGTCAGTCACCGCGATTATACAACCGGGTTCTTTTTTGGAAAGCCCGATGGCAACGAGCAGAATTATGAAACAAGCTCATATATCCGGAACTATGAACTTCTGGGTATAGTTGAGGGCTATGATCCGACTACAGGAATGTTGTCAGTTGTGCAGAAAAACAGGTTCTTTAAAGGCTCGGAGGTTGAGTTTTTAAGACCACATGGTGATTTTATAAAGCATAAAATCGAATATATGGAGGATGAGGACGGCAACGAACTTGAGATTGCCAATAAACCTCAGAAGATTGCCAAAATCCGTATTGATACCCCTATCGAAAAAGATTCAATGATGAGGGGTGTAAGGGAGAACTAACTCCCGTTTGAATTTTGTAAATAATATTAAATTACATATTTTTATTAACAGGAGGTTGAACAAATGAAAACTTCAACACGCATTTTGTGTGCACTGATGCTGGTTGTTTTCACATTGGTAAATATGGTTGTTATGCCTGTTTCGGCTGCAACTTTTTCTGATGTGACAACAGGCACAGAGGTATACAAAGCAGTAAACGTCCTCAACAAGCTGGGTGTTATCAACGGCTATGATGACGGTACATTTAAACCTGATAACAATGTTACCAGAGCAGAATTCACAGCAATGCTGCTCAGAACACGCGGCATGGGTGCTGTTGGCTCAACAAGCCTTGACAATCCACCATTCCCCGACGTTGTAACTCCTGATGTGTCATGGGCAATCGGAAATATCCGCACAGCTCACGGCATGGGAATTATCAACGGTTATGACGATGGTACTTTCAGACCCTCAAACAACGTATCCTACGAAGAAGCAATCAAGATGATTGTTTGTGCACTTGGTTATGGCGAAATGGGCAGCGAAGGTGCAGCATGGTATTCAAAATACCTAAACACAGCAATACAGCTCAAGTTCACAGACGGCGTAAAAGGCACAATCGGTGCTCCTGCTACACGTGCTATGATTGCACAGATGCTTTATAACTGTCTTGAGGTTGAACTTGCTGAAAACAACGAAGTTACAGACAAGACAATCTTGGAGGATGACCTTAAGCTCAAGAAGCAGATTGGATTTATTTCGGCTAACCCCTCAACCAGCCTTTCATCACCTGATGTAAACCTTCGTGAAGACGAGGTTGAAATCACTGTTGATGGCGAAGCAACAATCTATAAAGCAGAAAATGTGGCAGAGTATAATGATATGCTTGGTGCTCAGATTACATTCTATTCAACAACCGACAGAAATGCCGGAACAAAAACTCTGGTTATGGCAACAGTTGAAAGATCTGTAACTGTTGAGCTTGATGCCGATATGATTGATGGCAGTCTTTCTGATGATGATACCGTTGTTTATTATGAAAGTGACGACGCAAAGCGTGCATCTCAGATTACAGTTTCTGCTGACAGCGTTGTAGTTTACAACGATCAGCTTTACGGCTCAAACGCAGCAAACAGCACATATGCTCAGTATTGCACAGAAATGGGAGCAGCTGCTATTCCTACCATAGGCAGCATGAAATTCCTTGACAGAAACGGCGACAAGAGCTATGATGTAGTATTTGTTAATTCATATGATGCATACATCGTTTCATCTACAACACCATCAACTTCTACCTTTACAGACAATAATCTGAGAAAGGATCTTTCAAATAATAAGGTTACACTTGATGTTACCGACACAAGCAAGACTGTTAAGATTGTTGATAAGAGCGGCAAGGACACAGCTTTCAGCTCAATCAGAACAGGCTCTGTTGTTTGTGTTAAGTCATCAAATACAGCAAACGGCGGTCAGCCCATTATTACAGCAGTTGTTCTCAATGATGCAGTAATCGGTGCCGTAAAGGGTACAAATTCTGACGGAACCATCAAAATCGAAGGAAAGAACTATAAATATTCATTGCAGGCACCCTGGGTTAACCCCATAGCTGGTGCAGATGTTTCAGGCATGCCCGAACCTGAGATGGGTGAAAGCGGCAAGTTCTATCTTGATATAAACGGTGATATTATCGGTTATGACAAGACTGAACAGGCAAGCAACCAGCAGTATGGTTATATTATGAGTGTAGGACGCAAAACATCAGGCCTTGATGATATACTGGTGTTTAACATTCTTACAGAATCAGGCAGCAAGGTTTCATACTATGCATATGAAAAGACAAAGATAAACGGCAACGACGACTTTGCTGATTTTGATGATCTTCTTGCAACACTTGATGATACTGCATACGCAAGTGGTGACGGAAATTACCCCGGAACAGTTGAAGAAGCAGATTATTCACAGATGGTTAAGTTTACAACCAAAACAAATAAGGGTGAAACTGTTATTGACAACATTATCACAGCAGAGGCTGTAACAGACGGAAAGAATGTATCATCAGATGACCTTTATTTCTATGATGTAGAAGGCTTTAAGGCTGATAAGGTTTTTGAAGATACAGATAATGATGGTGAAGATGAAGAAACCTATCTCACTAAATACAAGGCAACCAAGGAGTTGTCATATGGTTCATCCCTAATTAATATAAGCGGTGCTAGGATTTTTCAAATTCCTGAGGACAGAAGCGATACTAAAAATTACAAAAAGCTTACATTGAACGATTTTGACACCAATTCAAAATATAGCGTTGAACTTTATGACGTAACAACTACAGATTCTGCAAAGATAGTTTTGGTTTACGGTGGCGCATCTTCGGTAGGAAAGGTTAAGGCAACCTCTCCTGTTATGGTTATAACAAACAAAGAAGAGTCAAAAGACCCTGCGGGCGAGCTTGCTTCAAGATACAAAATCACAGGTTTTGTAGGCTCTACACCTGTTGATTACTGGGGTTCAGAAGAAAGCGAAGCCGTTTTTGCAACACTTCAGGAAGGTGACGTGGTAAGACTTGGTACAGATGCCGATGATTACTATACAATTCAGCCTGAACACATTATATTCAGCGTAGCAAGCGGATATCGTGATACAGCGATTGCTCAGGCTCCCAATGCCGGTCAGTATCCCAAGAATGATTACGACACCGATGGCAATATTCGTTTCAGAACAATCTGGGGTTCAGCGTACCAGAGAGATGACGAACTGCTTGTTGTTTCAACAGATGTTCTTGAAGGTAATGAAGACGAGGCAGAAATTAAGGCAACTCGTGTTAATATGCAGAGAAGCTGGTTCAACAATGCAAAGGTTTTTGAAATTGACACAACCAAACCAAGTCTTGTAATTACCGAACATAATGTAGGTGATGCTTCTGGTGTAATTGAATCACTTCAGCTTTATGACGGTTCAACAAGACCTGCTGAATTATTTATTCATATGGGTAACGATAGATCTGTAAGTACAATGATTATTATTAAGAGATAGTATTGCAGAAATGTAACATGAACAAAGCCCTCGCCAATTTGGCGAGGGCTTTGTTGTTGTATAATCAGTGTTAATCCTTATCCTGTCCCAACTGTTCAAAATAACTTTCAAGAATTTTAATAACGATATTATTAAAACTGGTATCGTTTTCAATTGCAAGATTGGTTACCTTGTCGGCTAGTTCGTCAGTAATGTATAGTGTTTTATAACATGCTTGAACTTTTTTTCGTGAGAAATCGGGGTTAAAAGCCATCTCATACACCTCATATAAAAATATAGTATATATGTATAGTATATGATAAAATATATTTTTATAACACACAAGAAAAATAACTTGCTTTTTTCTGGTGTATATGTTATAATGCTATAGAAGCAAAAAAAGAGTGACTCATAACATGCCTTTTATCCTTTTTACTATTTTTCCAAAACAGTTTGGCTTGATTATGAAAATCACTCTTTTTTTGTGTTTAATTTAATATTCCGTTTTCAGATACTTCAAGAAATCTTTCACGGACGCGGCTCTTAAGACCTGTATTTTCGGGTTCTTCAAGATTGGGGTCATGGGCAAGTAATTTGTCTGCGGCATCTTTGGCAAGGCTCAAAAGGTACATATCGGTTGAAAGGTTTGCTACCTTCAGTTCGGGCAGACCGTGCTGACGGATGCCAAAAAATTCTCCGGGGCCTCGCAATTCCAAGTCTTTTTCCGAAATTTTAAAACCGTCGGTAGTTTCGCACATAATCTTCATACGTTCATCGGCAATTCTGCCGCCTTCTGAAAACAGCACACAGTACGAACTGTGACCGCCTCTGCCAATTCTGCCTCGTAGCTGGTGTAGCTGCGAAAGTCCAAAACGTTCGGCATTCTCAATAACCATCACTGTGGCGTTGGGCACGTCAACACCAACCTCGATAACAGTGGTGGATACAAGAATATCAATCTCTCCCATTGAAAAACGTGTCATAATATCCTTGCGTTCAGCGGCTTTAAGTCTGCCGTGCATTACCTCAACAGAAAGGTCAGGAAAGACTGATTTTTTCAGCTTTTCGGTATATTCAACTGCTGATTTTGCGGCAAGAGCTTCGGATTCTTCGATGAGTGGACACACAATATAGCATTGTCTGCCATCTTTTATGTTCCTACGAAGAAATTCATAAATGCGACCACGCATTTTCTCGCCAACCGAATATGTTTCTATTTGTTTTCTTCCGGGAGGCAGTTCGTCAATTACCGATATATCAAGGTCGCCGTAAAGTATAAGCGAAAGTGTTCGGGGGATGGGCGTTGCCGTCATAACAAGAGTATGAGCCCCGATACCCTTTTCGGTAAGGGAAAGCCGCTGCCGCACACCAAAGCGGTGTTGCTCGTCGGTTATAACAAGTGCCGCATTTTTGAAAATCGTATCATCTGTAATAAGGGCATGGGTGCCGATAATAATTTGTGCAGAGCCGTCCTTGATTTTTGCCTTTGCCTGACGTTTTTCGGCTGCAGACATTCCACCGCAAAGGAGAACTGTTTCAAAACCGAATTGCAAGAATAACTTTTTAAGATTATTGTAATGCTGAATGGCTAGTATTTCGGTGGGTGCCATAAGCACCGCCTGATATCCTGATTTTACAGCCGCAAACATAGACGCCGCCGCAACCATTGTTTTGCCGGAACCAACGTCGCCCTGAACAAGTCTGTTCATAGGGGTTGTTTTTTGAATGTCGGCACAAATCTCGTTGATAACCCGTTTTTGAGCTGATGTAAGCTCAAAGGGCAGAGCCTTGGCAAATTCCTGAATACATTTTACATCTTTAATGGGTGTTGCCGTATAACTTTTGCGTTCGTTACCCAAAAGCCTAATGCCCGTTTGCAGAACAAGCAGCTCCTCAAATGCAAAGCGCTGACGTGCATTCTCGAAGGATTCGTAGCTTTTGGGAACGTGAAGGTCAACCAAAGACTCCATAACGGACTTAAAGCCTTGTTCCTTGCGGACAGAATCGGGCATAATATCTGCAAGAGGCTTTTCAAGCTGTGTCAGCACAGTGTTTGCCGCATTGCGTATTGTATCCTGAGAAAGTCCGGCGGTAGATGGATAAACGGGGAGTATTTTACCTGTTTTTTTATTTTGAGTGGTAGTTGCTTCGGTAACGGGGTTTGTCATTTCAAAGTAGTTCCCTTTGTATGCTACCTTGCCATAAAAGGTAAATTCTCCGCCATTTGCAAGGGTGGAGGTAATATAAGGGACATTGAACCAGGTTATCCGCATAATGCTGCTGCCGTCGGATACCCTTGCCTGAGTAACGGTTTTTCTGCCACGGGCACGATAAGTTTTAACCTCGCCTGCAAGACTTGCACAAACACAAACCGTTTCGCCGTCCATAAGCTCGGATATAGGCTTTATTTCGCTTCTGTCCTCAAGACCTCGGGGAAAGTGGAACAACAAATCAGCGGCAGTATTTATACCAAGTCGGGCAAAGGCCTTTGCACGTGCCTCGCCGATACCTTTTATGTATTGTATGGATGCTTCGGGTTTCATAAAATTTTCCTCCAAAAGAGAACGGGATTTCCGACAATATCGAAAACCCCGGTGTTGTAGCTTCTCTAAAACTATTCAACAGAAATAATATAATAGTATACAGGCTGACCGCCGTTTATAAGGCTTACATCAAGGTCGCTGTAGGTTTCCTCAAGTTTCGATGCCAAACGCTGGGCATCTTCCTGAGAGGTTTCTTCGCCGTAGTATATGGTTATCACACCCGACTCGTCGCTGACAAGGGATTCGGCAACCTTTTCGGCTGCTTCCTCAGGGGTGGGGGTAACAGCGGTGATTTCCTTTCCGCAAACTGCAAGGCAGTCACCCAGGTGAATTTCCATTCCGTCAAGAACGGTGTCACGTGCCGCAAACGTAACCTGACCGCAGGCAACGCATCCGGCAAATTCCATCATAGCATCAGCATTTTCCTCGGGTGAGAGAGCTTCGTCAAAGGCTGTCATTGCTGAAATTCCCTGAGGAATGTTAACGGTAGGAAGAACAATTACTGATTTTTCGGTAAGAGGCACCACCTGTTCGGCGGCAAGAATAATGTTTTTGTTGTTGGGCAAAATGTAAACCACTTCGGCAGGGATTCTTTCCACTGCGGAAAGAAGGTCCTGTGTGCTGGGGTTCATAGTTTGTCCGCCTTCGATTATTTCATCAACGGATAAAGAACGGAAGAGCTCTGAAAGCCCGTCACCTGCCGAAACTGCTGCAAAGCCGTACTTCTTTTCGGGTTCGGCTTGAGGCTTGGGTGCAGCTTCTATGGCATCATGCCCGGCAACAGGTGTTTCGCCTTTGCTTTCCATATTATCGTTGTGCTGATATTTCATATTCTCGATTTTAAGGTTGGTCAGCTCACCAAGCTTGATTGCCTGTTCAAGCACGTATCCCGGATGATTGGTGTGGATATGAACCTTAACGATTTCGTCATCCTCGATAACCAGCATGCAGTCGCCCTTTTCGGAAATTGCAGTGCGGAACTGGGTTATCTGACGGTCGGACGTTTTGTTGATAATAAACTCGGTGCAGTAAAGATATTTAATGTTAACAGGCTCGCTTGATGCCGCAACTGCAGCGGTTGCAGTATCAAGGGGCTCGCCGCTTTCCATTGCTTTGCCGTTGTCAAGAACGTAAACCGCACCTTCGACTATGGTAACAAGACCTTTACCACCGGCATCAACAACTCCTGCCTTTTTGAGTGCAGGAAGAAGCTCGGTTGTGCCGGCAAGACTTTCTTTGCCTGCTGCAAGAATTGCCCGTAAAAATTCGCCCACATCCTCAAAGGAAGAATAGTTTTCCTCGGCAAATTCAGACATCTGGCGGATTACGGTAAGAATTGTACCCTCGGTAGGTTTCATCACTGCACGGTAAGCAGTTTTCTTTGCGGATACAAGGGCGTTTTTAAGGTCGGCAATGCCGATAAATTCCTTGCCATCAATACCCTTTGAAAAACCTCGGATAATCTGTGAAAGAATAACGCCTGAATTACCTCTTGCGTTGCGGAGAGATGTGGATGCAAGCTTTGCAAGAAGCTTGTCACAACGGTCATATTCCTCGGCAAGAGTTTGCGTGGCTGCTCCGCTGAAGGTCAGGCTCATATTTGTGCCTGTATCACCGTCAGGAACAGGAAAGATGTTCAGGTCGTCAATTAGTTTTCGATTGTTTTTTAAATTCGCAGCAGCAGAGGCTATCATCAGCCTGAGCTGTGCTGTATCAAAATTATTCATATGAATCACCTCGTGTTGCATAATGGAAGATATCCGTTATGCGTGGTCAACACGTACACTTTCAACATTAACCTGCACAGATTCAACCTCCATACCGGTCATTTTTTCAACGTGGTATTTAACATTACTGCGGATTGTTTCGCCTATTGTGCCGATGTTAAGACCATATTCCACAATAACATAAAGGGCAATGGAAATAACATTATTTTCGGTTTTAACACGAACACCTTTATCCATATTTTCTTTTTTCAAAAGTCCTGCAAGTCCGTCCTTGCTGTTGCGCGCACACATACCCACAACACCGTAACACTGGGTTGCGGTATATCCTGCAAGTTTTGCAATAACTGTATTGGAAATGCTTATTGTACCTTTATCGTTTTTAATTTCAGCACTCATTGGTTTTCCTCCAATCATGTAGTATCAATATCACATAATGCAAATTAAACGGTGAGGTATGCATATAACCTCACAATATATTTTACACTATTTTTTGCGTCAGGTCAAGAGAAAAAATCTGTTGTTTTGTGTCGGCTGCTGAAAATGTAAAATTATATGATTTTTTTATTGCCTTTTAGACCGATTTGTGATACAATAAATACTGTATAATTATGCGTAGGAGACTGTTGTAATGGAAGATAGAATATATGGTACAAACCCTGTTTTAGAGGCACTTGACTCGGGCAGGGAAATTGATAAAATTTTTATTCAGGATGGTGCACGGCACAGCCGGCTTGGCCAGATTATTGCCGCCGCAAAAAAGCGGGGTATAAGATACACCACTGCCAGCCGTCAAAAGCTTGACGAGCTTTCCGAAGGCGGAAACCATCAGGGAGTGCTTGCATTTGCGGCAATGCATTCCTATGTTGAGGTTGAGGATATAATCAATATCGCAAAAGAAAAGGGCGAAAAACCTCTTGTAATCATTGCAGAAGGCTTAAACGACCCTCACAACCTAGGCAGCATAATCAGAACAGCCAATGCGGCAGGTGCTCATGGAGTTATAATTCCCAAAAACCGCAGTGTGGGGCTCACATCAACTGTTGCTAAAGTGTCGGCAGGGGCAATCGAGCATACCGCTATTGCAAGATGCACCAATGTTGCGGCGTGTATCGAAAAGCTCAAGGATATGGGCTTGTGGATTGTGGGTACTGCTCTTGAGGGTAGTATGCCCATTTATGAGTGTGATATGAAGGGTGCAACAGGAATTGTAATCGGCAGCGAGGGCGAGGGCCTTAGCCGACTGGTGCGTGAAAAATGTGATTTTCTTGTGAAAATCCCTATGCTTGGCAAGACCGAATCCCTTAATGCATCTGTTGCCGCAGGAGTTATAGTTTATGAGGCAGTTAGACAAAGATTAGGTTGAAAAAGTAAAGGTTTAGGAGTATATATAGCATGATGACACATATCTTTGCATCAATTAAAGAGGCGCTTACATCGGTATTGCCCATTGCAATTATTGTGCTTGTTCTTTCTGTCACCTGTGCATCATTGGATGCCGGGGTGCTTGTTCTGTTTTTATTTGGAACAATTTTGCTGATTTTGGGAATGAGCTTTTTCACGGTGGGTTCAGGAATATCCATGGAACCTTTGGGCGACGGTATGGGTAAGTCATTAAATCAGAATAACAAAATCCTGCTCCCCCTTATAATATGCGGGGTGTTGGGTTTTCTTATTACTGTTTCGGAGCCTGATTTGCAGGTGCTTGCTGAACA
>JAZNVB010000087.1:0-7256 GCA_045592585.1 Clostridia bacterium | reverse complement strand
TGTATGCCTGGCGGCAAGCCTTCCACGCCTTTGATTTATAAAACGCTTTTGCAAATTCTTTTGCCACTCCTCACCGCTCCTCAATGCAAATAAAAATAGACACAGCATACAACCTGTGTCTATTGTAAATCTTTTTATGTGTCAGTTATCGGCAAAATAATTCTGCTATTTCCCTTGCGTATCCGTAGTATCCTCTTTCCCCCACGCTTCATAGAACACTTTGCGCAGTTGGTAAAGTTTACGTTCTGCAATAAAAAATTTAAGTGCTATACTTTGCACTGTATCTTTATTGCTTGTAAGCAAAAGATATAAAGCTTTACTGTCTGCCCCTGCTACCTTTTCACACAACTTTTTTATTTTATTTTTAATCTCTGTCGGTTGCTCTCTCACATTCTGGCAGGTGAAATATATTATCCCTTGCTTTTCATATGACAGTTTAATCCCTCGCATTTTCTTAAACGTCTTCACCTTCTCCGCTCCTTTCCCACGTCAATAAGAGGAGTCTTAACGACACCTCTGTTCTATAACTCTTTTAACTCATTTTTCTTTTCCGCTTCGGCGGCGACGTACACACGTCATCACTTTCGATATCTGTTTCTTTTTGGAGTTTTAAATATCTGATATACTGTGGTCTTCCGGGTTTAAACTCACTCCTATGTAAAAGCACTCCATCTGCAGGTACACGAATCTCCGCATTGCTCGGTACAATCCTATCCTTTGGAACAGGCCTCACAAGATTTCGTGAACATACAAACTTTTTAGCATCCTTGATTTTTCTTGTCTGCCTGATAAAATATTCTGCAATAGGAGTGAAATCCGGCTGTGTTTCCATAGCCTTATATGACACACCACCCAAAGGCCACTTCTCTAATACCACGACTAGCGACTCTTTATTTATCACCATATGATGATGAACGCGAACACACTCTCCCGTCTTTCCATCCATATCCGATGTAATTGCTATTCCGTATTTAAACTCAATGCCTCTGCTATCACATTCCCGCTTCACCCTACGCAAAAACAATCTCATTTCATGTGAAGCTGCCTCGTATATATTTAACGCCTTTTCCTCATCATCCATAAAACCGGCATTAGTAATCTTTTGCTGAACGATGTTTAACCCCTCATCAGAGTAATCAAGTCCAAGAATAATATCACCGGGTTTAAAGTTCTCATTCAAAACACGAGCGGCCGCCCTTATAGTTTGTGTTTCATTCTGCTCTTGCTTATTTATCTCAGAACGAACAACCCGACCCACTTTAGATGGTCTCTTTCCCGGTACCCAGTATTTTATTTTCTCGCACACATTTCCTGCCTTGTATGTTCGTGTAACAAAATATCCTTCTCTCATATCTTTTCCTCTTCTGTCTTTTATGGTTGATTAGTTAGGCGCTTACCAAGCCCTTTAAAAGCGCAGCCGCGCTTTTATTTTTTCAATGTTTTCCTATATATAAATAGATAGACCTATGCGGACAGCCTATTTGCCGTCCGCATAATTATTAAATTTTAATTACTTTACACTATGAAATTCCACTACAATAACCGCTCCGCATTCAGGGCAATTCAGTTTATAGTTGTACTCTGTTGGATACAGTTTTATATCTACCTTGTCAAATTCAAACACACAACCACAAACCTCACAGCGTTTCCTTTGATGCGTGTTGCCATTCTCAATTATTTTAATCATATAAAAATCCCTCTTTAATAACCAAACAGCCTCCAAATTATTCTTTTCAAAAGCGTTGGCTGATAATATGGGCATCCAAACCAACAAGAACCACGTCGTAAACTTCCATCCCTTAAGCATCTGATATATCGTCTTCCCTTGTTCTTCCGGGCTTTACTCTCATATGTACACTCTTTCATACTTTTATTTCCTTCCTCTCAGGCTCTGCTCATGCAGCAAATCAAGCGCTTTTACAAACTCCTTACAATACTTTTCCATCATCACCGGCATAATAACTGCCTGAATCATAAATCCCATCTTGCACACAAAGTATGGTGTGCCGTCTTTTGTCTCTCTAAGGAATATTTCAACATCCTCCGAACTCAGCGGTCTCAAATATTTCGCCTTCATATAAAGAGCACCTTTTGCAGAATGATAAATATGTAAATCATCACCCTTGTATGTAATACCAATATCACTCCGTTCCGCATAGTCCTCTCCGTCACAGCTGCTTTCAAAACAAATATTCTCCGGAAGTTCAGTTTCAATTTTAAACAATATGCTCTCTTTCTGTTTTTCCGTAATATCAAAAGTCGCACAAAGAGAGCCTTCGTCAAACAACGGTGCATCCTCCAAAGGATAAAAAGCCACTCCATCCCCAAGCCACTGCATATCCTTACCATTCAAAAGTCGTATTTGTCCTGACCTTCTGCAGATATCAACAATCTTTTTTATTTTCATTTGTTATCTTCCTTTCCATCCATTTTCGTACCGCATTGGGGACAATATTTAAATTCTACACCCTGATTTCCCGTATGCCATCCACAACAAGAACACTCACAATAATATACTCTCATTGGCTGACCTGTGTTTGCATTAACACGAATACCTCTATCTGTTTTAATCCACTTTCCGAACTTCACTTCCACAACATCTGCTGTGGGTGCATTGTCAAGCAAATCTAAAATAACGCCTTGTAACAAGTCGCCTTCCCAGCCCAAATTTTTAAAAGCAGGTGATAATCTTATCCGTTCTGAAAATTTATCTGCATCAATATACCTTGCCATCACTCCGCACCGCCTTCCATAAAGTTTACAAACCCTTCGTAACAATCAGGGCGTAAATCAATTCTTTGTCCAAAACTGCTTCTTGGCTCTCCAACCGGCCATAGTGTGATTTTTGCTGAATACTTCTTTAAGGCATATGTAGGATGATAGCACCCCATAGGATTGACTATTTCTTTACCACACTTATCACAAACAATCTGTGTTTTCTGTGCCATTATTCAGCACCGCCTTTCGATGCCTGTCCTGTTTCTTCTCTTGTGAGGAATACTGTTTTGCCTATATCCTTCTCGGTAAAAGAAAAACAACCGCCTGCCTGACAATCTATATCCCCTTCGTATGTGGTGTACCAATCTGCAAAAGGGCAATCCCCACAACCTACATTCTCTATAACCCAATCGCAATCAAAATAGCACATAAAGGTAATACCCGTGCCAATTATTATTTCACTTATTGTCGTATCAAAATTTCCAACATACACCTTATCCCCTACCTTACAAGGCGGTTTTATCCAACCATCTGCAAGAATAGCATCAGCAAGTTTATCAATAGGATTTGGTTCTTTAAAATCGTCTGTGTGATGATTCCAGGTGTCAACTTGACCTGACTTGGTAATTAACCCTATCAATCTATCACGCATCAGAGCCACCGCCTTCCTTGGTTGGGTAGATAAGCAATCTAATCAATGCGTGAATTCCTCGCTTGTTTTCATACCCCAATATTTTCCCCGTTCCCGCATAAAACTGAAATAATTTATCATCAGACTTTCTGCGACAATGGAAATGCCCAGTTGTTTCGTTCTTCAAAACATACTCAATATTGTGTTTTTCAAACTGTTTAATGGCATACTGTATTCTTTTGGGGTTATCTGCAGCTCGCCTTTGGTGTTGTTCTTTTGCAAATTCGTGATAACCCATATCAAAGGTTTCCACAAGGTCTATTTTTCTTTTCATTTCCCGTTACCCTCCTTCCCCATCACCGCACCATTTTCAATAAGCGCATCCGCAATCATTGGTGCTATCTTTCGTATTATATGGCAGTTCAGCCATCCACTGAGGCTATGCTTTATCACCTCTATAAATCTTTCACGTTCGGTCAATATTACACCTCCAACATTGGCAACATCTGTGGGACACTTCCGCTTATATACGCCTGTTCTATCTGAGGTTTCATAAAATCTCCAACCGTTTGCCCTCCGGGAAGAACAATATTTGCCATAAACTCATCCTCAAAAACGGATATTCCACATTCAACCGCCTCAAGCTTTGCTTTTATAACAAGATTTAAAGCTCTCCACCTTTGACGACAAGCCTGCTCCCAAGCCTCATATTGACTATTTTCAGTTCTCTTTCTTCCAGTTGGAGTAAGTTCGAATTCTTCTTTTGCAGGTAAGGGCAAAACAAACTTAATCTGTCTTTCGCACATTGTAAATCCAATTAAAGCTTTACCGGCCGCCATTGCGTAAGCAAAATTGTCAGCTCCATACCGAAGTAGAGTCTTTTCAATTTCAAGCCTTGATAACTCACTTGAAACATTTGTATTAGCTGCATATTTTCCCATTTACCCCACTCCTATTCCATCACCAGATAACCGTTCACCATTTTACTCGTTTCTTCTCTATTGCTGATTGTGTTTGCCGATACTGCATGATGCACCTTCGGGAATGGCTCTATACCTAGAACAACATATCCATCCTTCAACATATCACTATGAAGAACATAAGTAACCTCGGCCAAAGTGCAGCTTCCGGTTTCTTCGCCGCCTTCGCCTACCTCGTTTAACCCCAGAATATCACCCACACAAAACTCTCTGTCGTTGTTTCTGACTTCAAAACGCTTTATGTCATCGATAATATCATTAAAATACTTTTGCTTAATTTTCAGTTGGTGTATCATGCGGCCGCCTCCTCAATCTTCTTACATAGTGCCTGCACCGCAGAAGACAACTTTTTATACGTCTCTTCATCCTCTGCTTTAACCTTGCCGAGAATATTCAGCAATTTACTGAACTGTTCCTGGCACTCATTAAACACAAACTCAAACATCTTTATATCAGTGTTGCTATTTATAGCATACTGCTTTTTGAATGCTTCTGCTTTCGCAAGAGCCTCTGCTTTTCCTTTTTCTGCAATATCAAGTTCTGCCTTGAGTTTCTCAGTTGTTTCCTCGGCCGCCTTTTGTTTTGCCTCCTCAATTTTCTTTTCGGCATTTTTCTCGACTTTTTTAACCGCCTTTTCAACAGCCTCCTTTTTCTCAACTGCAAATTCAGCTTTAATTTCAGCCCTTATTTTTTCAAGCCCTTCATCAGAGAGTTGATCCGCATTAAGTAACGCCTCTTTTGTTTCTTCAAGTTCTTTCTTAAGGTTTTCAACCTGCTCTATAAGTTCCGCTTCACCATCCGGCATATCCTCCGCAAGTGCAGACCGTAGATTTTCAACTTCTTCTTTTAGACTAATATTTTCATCCTCAAACAAGCTAAGCTGCCTTGTCCGCTCCTTCAATTCATCAATCTGTCGCTCCAGTTCCTTAACCGTCATATTCTCAATGTCATTTTCCCGGGTAAACTCTTCACGGTCCATAGGCGAAACCTCGGTGAGCAGAGCCAGCTTAGTAACACCCATCTGTGCATTTGACTGCAAAAACTCTTCTCCAAGTTGCTCAACAATTCGTATGTAATTATAAGCCTGACGCTTTTTGATGTTTGCCGCTCTTTCAACATATCCATCAAAATCCGAAAAGCCAAGCTTTTCATAAAGACCGCTATCACGCATTTCTTTAAGCTGACAGCACATCTTATAAAGATGCGCTGCCGCCTGGTCTCGATTAAACACAATCTCCTGATGCAAAAGATACGCTCTGTTGGTTTCCTCGCTCACTTCAACCTCATTTTCGCCAAATAGAGTAATTACATTTTCCATTATTTTTTATCCTGCCTTTCTGTTTTCTTCTTTAAATTTTGCATTCTGCCATCTCGCATAAAACGCCTTTTCCTTTTTTAAATCCATGGCCCTGTTTCTCTCGCCACGACATTGAATAATCTTTCCGTCTCTTACCTCAATGGTATAAAGCGGCTTGTCCGGCTCCTTTACACTGCGCATAAACAAAATACCAGTCTTACCATTGGCAACATCCTCCGCATACCTCGCCACACAATGATGCAAAGCCTGTCCCTCTGCAACAATTTCCTGTGCATTGGCGGCCGCACGGATAAAATATTCCTTGCCATCCATCCTGTAATCCTTATTAAGCAGCTTAGCCCGCTTCGCCACCGCTTTATTGAGTATCTTTGCATCCTCAATGTCTGCAAGCTTGTCTGCTCTGTCGTGAGCCTCCCAAAAATCTTTGGGAAACAGAATCATATCATCCTTTAAATCCCACTTCAGTTTCTCTGCCATTCCTATATAATCCGCCCAGTCGCTGCTTTTTTCCAAAGGTCTGTCATTCCATAAATATTTGCTTTTGAAACACTCAAGGTATTTAATCAATTTTTCAGGAGTTGTATATTTAAGGTACTTTATACACTTGCCGTTTATAACGTCTTTCCGCTCCAGTTCTAACGCCTTTTCAAATCTGTCTCTTTTTACACCTCTCGTCTGATAATATAACTCAAGTTCGCTCGGTGACAAATCCAGTTTTGCAAAAAAACGCAGTTCCTCACGGGTAACACCTTCAGAAAATACACTTTTGAATTTTTCTGCCGTTGCATCAAAATAATCATTTTGTGTAAATCCGTTAATCGTTGCCCTGCATAATCTGTTGAGCTTAAATTTTGCCAGATACTCTATAATCGGCCGCTCCACAATATTTACATAAAAATAATACGGATTCAAGTCTTCCTGTATAGAGTTCAGCAGTTTTGTTATCGGAATATACTTTATGTGTGAGTAGTTCCCCGACGCCTCTTCAAATACTCTTTTCATATTATAAGGATATATATATCCCCACTGCGACGGTACGCTGTACGAATCGCAAAACCTGTATTCGCCCGTTTGCCTGAAATTATCCCAACTGTACTTTTTATGCTTTCCGTAAAAATACCTATGCAGTTCCTCTGTGTAATCGCGCACATCATACACATTCCCTGCCAGATAAAAATGCCTCGCAACCTTAAAATATCTGAATATCGGATCCCCGTTTTTGTCAGGTTGAATATATGTATATCTCGCTTCGTCTTTAAAACGCATTGGAGCTCTGCCCTTAGCAATAAACTTGACTTTGCTTCTGCAGTTCGGACACTTACCATATGTGCCATTCTTGGCGCCGGTAATCTTAACCTGCGCCTTACAATGTGTGCAGGTTCCGTCCTGAAGTTTTCTGCCCGAATATTCATAAAGAATATATCGGCTGTCCTTAAGCACAACATCATCAATCCATTTTTCAAGTCTTGCAGGCACGGGTTTTATATCAAGCATATTATCATCAATGCTTTTGCGGATTTTATCGTTCCGTCTTTCCACGGCTCTTTTTCTTATATCGCTTTGAACATCCTCTATAGCTTCCAAGTCGGAGGCCAAGCGGTCTTAGGAA
>JAZNVB010000086.1:0-22998 GCA_045592585.1 Clostridia bacterium | reverse complement strand
GGGTATCGTTTATGTGAATCTGCACGTACTTGGGAAGCTCCCAAAGTGCGTGACCCCTTCTTTTTTGCTTTGACAAAATCCACTGGATTGTTGCCGAAACAAAGAAGTACTGCTGTTTGAGTCTCAACATCTTGCCTTCGTAGTGGTTATCCTCGGGATAGAGAATCTGCGAAACAACCTCCGCAAGCTCCTTATCCTTAACCGCCATGGCATAATCGCCACGGTTAAACTCATTCATATTGATAATCTGGGGCGAACGTGCTCTCCACAGACGAAGAGTGTTCACCAGCTTTGAATTATAACCCGAAATGGGCATATCATAAGGCTCGGCAATAACGGTGTTATAGCCGGTGTGACGGAACTTCATTCTGCCGTCCTCGAAATATTCTTCAATATTTCCGTTGTAATGTACCTCAACGCTATCCTCAGGGCGCTCAATTTCCCATACATTGCCGTCTTCAAGCCATGGGTCGGGCATCTCAATCTGATAGCCGTCAACTATTTTTTGTTTAAACAGACCGTATTCATAACGGATACCGCAACCAAAGGCAGGGAGCTCCAGGGTAGAAAGGGAGTCTAAAAAGCACGCCGCAAGTCTGCCAAGACCGCCGTTGCCAAGGCCTGCATCGTTTTCAACATCCTCAACCTCCGAAAGGTCAATGCCCATCTCGGCAAGTGCCTCGCGGTAGATATCGGTTTGCATAATATTCATCATATTATTGCCAAGTGCTCTGCCCATAAGAAATTCAAAGGAGAGGTAATAAAGCTCCTTTTTGTGGCCGTTTTCAAGAATTTCTCTTGATTTTGCCCATTCCTCCATAATTTCGTCACGGACTGTAAATGCACACGCCTTGTATATCTGGTCGGGGGTTGCGTTCTCCACAGATTTGCCGTAGTATCGGCGCAATTTGCCCGAAATTGTGCTTTTTATCTTTTCTTTAAGTGCCTTTGCTTCTGTCTTTTTCATGTTTGCCATTTTAGTGTTTTTTCCTCCAAATTATTGCTGTTTATATATTTCTAAATTCCTGTAAGATTGCTGTAAATCTTTAAATATTCCTTTGCAGACTCTGTCCAGGAAAAGTCTTCCTTCATTGCTCGCCTGCAAAGCTTTTCCCATACTTCCTTATCTGCAAAAAAGCTGATTGCACGTTTGATTGTAAATACCATATCGTGTGCATCAGGGGCATAAAAGCTAAAGCCGTTACCCTCGTCTGTGAATTCGTTGTAAGACGTTATGGTGTCTTTAAGCCCACCGGTTTCACGCACCACCGGAATTGTACCATAGCTGAGTGCGATAAGCTGACCAAGACCGCAGGGTTCAAACAACGATGGCATCAAAAACAGATCTGCTGCCGCATAAATGCGGTGTGCCATTTCGTTGCTGAAGGTGATGTTTGCTGATACCTTATCGGGGTTACACCATGCATGGTGTCGGAACATTTCCTCATACCTTTCGTCGCCTGTGCCCAAAATCACAAACTGCATATCAAGCTGCAAAAGCTCGCCCATTGCATTGGCAATTATATCAAGGCCCTTTTGGTCAACAAGTCTTGAAACTAAGCCAATCATTACCTTTTCGCCGTCAACAGGCAGGCCAAGCTGCTCCTGCAGAGCCATTTTGTTTTTCTTTTTACCTTCAAGAACATCCCTTACTCCATAATTACACACTATGTTTTTGTCGGTTTTGGGGTTGTATTCCTCATAATCGATTCCGTTTAAAATTCCATAAAGGGAGTTCGACCGTGCCGAAAGCAAACCATCAAGACGTTCGCCGCCGGTGTGGGTTTTAATCTCCTGAGCATAGGTGGGGCTTACTGTTGTCACCACATTTGAATATACAATCCCCGCCTTCATCAGATTGGCACAGCCGTGGAATTCAAGCTTGTCATCGGTGAAGTATTCGTCACCAAGGGACAGAAAATCCTTAACCGCATCAATGGAATAAATACCCTGATACTTTAGATTGTGTATGGTGAATACAGTTTTTATATCTTTGTAGAAATCATTCTGCTTGTAGTATGCCTCAAGCATAACAGGAACCGACCCCGTCTGCCAGTCATTGCAATGAATGACATCCGGTTTGAAATCTACCTTGGGCAAAATTTCAAGAGCCGCCTTATCAAAAAAGGCAAACCTTTCTAAATCATCCCACTTATAAAGGCATTTTTCGCCGAAATAATATTCGTTATCTATAAAATAGTAGGTCACTCCTGCTTTCTTTATTGAAAACACGCCACAGTATTTATTTCGCCAGCCCACAGGCACATAGGTATACAGTTCAAAATTCATTTCGGAAACAAATTTATCTGCTATAAGGCCATACTTGGGGAGCATAACCCTTACATCATTGCCCTGAGCTGCAAGGTTCTGTGGAAGTGCACCCAAAACGTCGCCAAGGCCTCCTGATTTGGCAAAAGGAGCGACCTCAGAGGATAGCATCAGTATATTCAAAATATCCTCTCCTTTCTGTTTATATACATCAAACAACTGTGCGCTTGCCGATAACCAGCGGATAGGTGCTTTGACCCATCAGTTTTTTGCCGCTGCATAAAATAACTTCCTTGTCAAAAATTGCATTTTCAACGGCACAATTGTCCATTATCTGTGATTTCTGCATTATTATTGAGTCCTTAACATGCGAACCCTTGCCAATTTTTACGCCACGGAATATGATACAGTTTTCAACAGTACCTTCAATCACACAGCCATCGGCGATTACCGAATTTGTAACCTTTGCATCCTTGCCGTATTTGGTTGGAACGCTGTCCTTAACCTTGGTGTAGATACTCTTGTCATTGTTTTTTCCAAACAGCTCGGCACGGACTTTTGGGTCAAGAAGCTCAAGATTAAAGCGATATAACGACTCAATACTGTCAATCTTGTTTTTGTAGCCATCAAAACGGTATGCATAGATTTTACTCTTATCTACATTTGCAAGCAGAATGTTCTTTGAAATCAGGTGCTCATCGTGAGCAAGGCAGTCCTCTATCAGTTCAATAAGCAAGCTCTTTTTGATAAAGAACATATGCATATAAGAGCAATCTGTTTTTTGCCGTCTGGGGTAAACCTGAATGTCAGTAACTCTGCTATCTTCGTCAATGTCAAAAAGGATGTGCTTTTCAAGCTCTTTTTCGCTGAGATTTTGTGCCGTTGTATATACCACCGTTATATCGGCATCCTTTTTGAAATGGAATTCCATTACTTTTTCAAGGTCAATATTGCAGATGGTGTTGCAGTCAGAAAGCATAACATATTCCTGACGGCTTCTTTTGAGATACCGCATTGCACCGCTTAAATAGTCAATACCACCCATAATTCTGCCGCCTGTTTCCTGATTTTCAGGAGGTGGAAGAATAAAAAGTCCCGTTTCCTTTCGCGACAAATCCCAGGCTCTGCCACTGCCGACATGGTCAACCAGGGACTGATTTTTGTAACCCGTAGCAAGGCCAACGTTTACAATGCCCGAATTCACCATATTTGACAGCATAAAGTCAATAATTCTGTACCTTCCGCCCACGGGAACCGCCGCAAGAGAACGTACACTCAAAAGCTCGCCCAGGTTAACCTCGGAGTTTTCTGAAAAAATCAAACCCAATGTATTATTGTTTTCCATAATCATTCACCCTCAGGCAGTAGCCGTTCCTTTCGCAGATTTTGTGTTTTTTGTTTTATTCTTTATGTTTCGTGTAACCATAGAACAAGCCGCCACCTTGACATCGTTGTCAATTTTAATATTGGGGCCTATCAGGGTTATATCATCCGAACAAATCTTGGTGTTGTGGAAATCATCCACCGCATCCTGATCGTGGCTGCCTATTACGGTGCCTTCAGAAACATAAGCATTTGTGCCTATCATCGCCTTTGCCACAACTGCATCCTTGCCTATATAAGTGCCCGGGAACACAACAGAATCACGTACTTGCGCACCTTCCTCCACTGTTACGCCCTGGAATATTACCGAATTTTCAACATCACCATAAATCTCGCAGCCTTCGGTAATATAGCAGTTCTTTACCCGTGAGCCGGGAGCAATGTAGTGGGGCGGGTTTGCAGGATTGCGGCTGAAAATCTTCCAGCTTGGGTCATCAAGCTCGTATCCCGGATTATCTGAAAGCAAGTTCATATTTGCCTCCCAAAGGCTTTGTATTGTGCCAACATCCTTCCAGTAACCGTCAAACCGGTAAGCCAGCATTTTGTTTCCGTCATCAAGCATTTTGGGGATAATATTTTTACCGAAATCGTTGTCCGATTTTGGATCATTTTCGTCTGCAATCAGATACTTTTTGAGCACATCCCAGGTGAATACATAAACACCCATGGATGCCAGGTTGCTCTTTGGTTTCTTTGGCTTTTCCTCAAATTCCACAATATTCATATCCGCATCGGTATTCATAATTCCAAATCGCGATGCCTCGTCCCAGGGAACCTCAATTACCGCAATGGTAGCCGCCGCACCTGCCGTCTTGTGAGCTTTTACCATTTTTGAATAATCCATTTTATAAATATGGTCGCCCGAAAGAATAACAACATATTCCGGGTCAAATCCGCTGACAAAACCAATGTTCTGATAAATTGCATTTGCCGTACCTTTATACCATTCGCCCTTTTCAGCGGAAACATACGGAGGCAAAACGTACACGCCGCCGTCGTTTCTGTCAAGGTCCCAGGGGCGCCCGTTGCCTATATAAGTATTAAGTTCCAACGGCTGATACTGTGTCAGCACACCAACTGCCGTAATGCCCGAGTGTGCACAGTTACTTAACGGAAAGTCAATAATTCTGTACTTTCCGCCAAAGGGTACCGCAGGCTTTGCAATGTTCTTGGTGAGAATACCAAGTCGGCTTCCCTGTCCGCCCGCAAGAATCATTGCAACACATTCTTTTGCTTTCATAAAAAGACCTCCGTTTACTTATTCATTAAAACCCGTATCAGGATTTTTGCTTTTTTATATATACTGCCGAAAGTTCTGTAATGTCAATCTTGATTGAGTATCCGTCCTTATTTTTCTTTGCCTTTATTGGCTTTGCCTTGCCGTCATTTCCTCCATATTTTTTATCATTGGTTGAAAGCACAATCTCATAGCTGCCCGGCCCCGGAACCTTTACCTCATAATCCTTGTGCTCCTGTGCCGCAAAGTTAGCAACAACTATCGTTTTGTCCCTTCCGCTTCTGCTCTGCCTTAAGAATGCTACAACCGAATGCTCTCTGTCGTCGGCATTCAGCCAATTAAAGCCCCGCCAGTCATAATCATTTTCGTACATTGAACGGTTGGCTTTATAATATCCGTTTAAATCCTTTGCAAATTCCTTAAGTCCCCGATGGCTTTCATAATCAAGAAGCTGCCAGTCAAGACCGCTTTCAAACCGCCATTCGATAAACTGACCGAATTCGCCGCCCATAAACAACAGCTTTTTACCGGGGTGGGCATACATATATGCAAACAGCAGTTTAAGGCTTGCAAACTTTTGCTCATAACTGCCATACATTTTGTCAAGCAAGGATTTTTTGCCGTGAACCACCTCGTCGTGTGAAAGGGGAAGAATATAATTTTCGGAATAAGCATACATCATTGAGAATGTCAGCATATTATGGTTGGAGCCACGGAAATACGGGTCCATTGACATAAAACGCAGTATGTCATTCATCCAGCCCATATTCCACTTAAAATTAAAACCAAGGCCGCCGTCGTGAACGGGCTTTGTAACACCGCCCCAGGCGGTCGATTCTTCGGCAATCATAAGTACATTGGGATAATGTTCAAAAACAACTGTGTTAAGCTTCTGTAAAAACGCAATTGCATCCAGATTTTCGTGACCGCCGTATTTGTTGGCAACCCACTGGCCGTCTTTGCGGTTGTAGTCAAGATACAGCATGCTTGAAACTGCATCAACACGCAAACCGTCTATATGATATTCCTCAAGCCAGAAAATAGCATTGGATATAAGGAACGAATGTATCTCGGTTTTTTCCCAGTTGAATACCAGCGTTCCCCACTCCTTATGCTCGCCCAGTCTTGTGTCGGGATGTTCAAAAAGAGGTGTTCCGTCAAACTGCCGCAGACCGTGTGCATCACGGGGAAAGTGTGCCGGCACCCAGTCCATAATAATGCCAATTCCTGCCCTGTGGCACATGTCAATAAATTCTTTAAGCTCTTTTGGACTGCCATAACGGCTGTTGGCGCTGTAATACCCCGTAACCTGATACCCCCAGGAGCCATCAAAAGGATATTCGCAGATGGGCATAATCTCAATATGGGTATATCCCATCTCCCTGACATAAGGGATAAGCTTTTCTGCCATTTGTGAATATGTCAGCATTTCGCCACTTTCTCCACGCATCCATGACCCAAAATGCAGCTCATAAATATTCATCGGTTGGTCATAGGGTGCAGTTTTTTCACGTTTTTTCATCCATTGGCTATCGCCCCAGACATAGTTCATATCCACCGTGCAGGATGCAGTTTCGGGCCGGACCTGACTGAAACAGGCAAAGGGGTCAGCCTTAAGAATAATATCTCCCTCCGGGGTTTCGATACTGAATTTATAGGTTTCCCCATATCCCATATCATATACAAAGCATCTCCATATACCTGTTTCGGGATATTTTTCCATAGGATTTTTGCTTCGGTCCCAGCCGTTGCGATCGCAAACCACCGAAACAGACTTCGCATTGGGCGCCCAGACCGAAAAACGGCATCCCTCTGCAACAACATGGGCACCAAGAATATTATAACTCTTATAATTCTCTCCGCGATTGAAAAGAAACATCAAATCACGCGAAAGTTCTGCTGTTACATTTTTGAAATCCGTCATCTGTCTGTTTACCTCCAATATAGTTTTCTCTTTACTTTATTTTATCACTGTTGAAATGTCTTGTCTATAAGTAAATTTTACAATTTTGTATTATACCCAAAATAAACCAATAGTTTTGGTAAATATTACCCGAAAATGAAAGCTTTCGCCCCGAAGCCTTCAAGCGAAATGGATACCTTTCCATCTTCGCAGGATAAAATTTCACCTGTCGGTTGCTCGGTTAACTGTGCAACATCAGGCATTTCCAAATCAATTTCTTCTGCAAAAGGATTTCTGTTTACAACGCATAACAGACTTTCGTTTTCCGCAGCTTTTCCAAACACATCCCTGCCGCCTGAAATTCTTCGCACATATGCAAACACACCGCCACAGGCATAAACCACGTCAAAGCTGCCTGTCCTCAGGCAGTTAGAAGAGTTTCGCATAGCTGTTAGTTTTTTGTAATAATCAAGCAGCTCATTATCCACACACCGCCATGTGTATGGCATACGGTTAAATGGGTCGGAAAGTCCCTGCATACCGATTTCGTCGCCGTAATATATGCAAGGAACACCCACAAAGGTCATCTGCATAAATGCCGCAAGCTTTAAACGTTTTATGGCAAGGGTTTCACAATTTGCCTCAAGTCTGAACGCCGCCTTTGCCTCCCTTGACATATCGGGGTCAATATACTGGCCTGAAAGAACATTTTTTATTCGGACTGTATCATGCGTTCCAAGTAAATTCATTGCAGAATAAAGGCTTTCTGCCGGATAATGCTCTGCAATTGTCATCAGTCTGTCAGAAAATTCCTCGGCGGATATACCCTCTGTAAGAAACGCAATAACATTATCCTTAAAGGGATAATTCATAACACTGTCAAGCTCATCCCCCAACAGATATTCACGGCGGACACCGTAGCTTTCCTTATTGGATGCATCCTCCCAAACCTCGCCTATAACAACAGCCTCGGGGTTTTCAGACTTTACCTCTCTTCTTAACACTTTTATAAATTCATCAGGAAGTTCGTCAGCCACATCAAGACGCCATCCGTATGCACCGCACCTTAGCCACTTTTTTATTATAGCATCATTGCCTGCGAGTATATAGTCAATATATGTCGGCTCCATCTCACATACATTGGGAAGGTTGGAGCACCCCCACCAGCTTTGGTATCCGCCATCGCACCATTGAAACCAACTGCGAAACAGTGAATTTACATCCCGGTATGCACCACTGTTTTCGCCATAAGTGCCATACTTGTTAAAATAAATACTGTCGCTGCCCGTATGACTGAACACACCGTCAAGAATAATTCTTATCCCTTTTTCCTCAGCTTTTTGGCAAAGCTCTTTAAAGTCTCCGGTTGTACCAAGCAATGGGTCAATCTTGCTGTAATCACCGGTGTCATAGCGGTGGTTTGAAAATGCTTCAAATATGGGATTAAGATAAATCACACTTATACCCAGCTCTTTAAGGTAAGGAAGTTTTTCAATAATTCCCCTGATGTTTCCTCCAAAAAAATCGTTGCAGGCCGGGCCGTCCTCAAAAGGATGTCGGTTTGAAAATACAGGCTCGTACCAATCCTTGTGTATAATATATTCACTATTCCGCCCGGGTATTTCACAAATCTGCCCTTTTTTATAAAAACGGTCAGGAAAAATCTGATACATAACCGAATTTTTGAACCAGTCGGGAGTTTTGAAATTCTTATCATAAACCGTTATCTGCCAGGATTCACCATTGCAGTAATCAAGGGTTTCGCCCATTCCCTGTTTCCCTTTGCAGCACCAGTGTTTTGCCCCGTCCCTTTCGGCAACAAAACAATACCACAAAAGGCACTGCTCACTTGGCATGGTCACTTTTGCAGAATATGTATACTCTCCCGCTTTTTCACCTATACAATCCATGGGCACAAGGCTCTCGGAATTCTGCCACAAACGAAGCCATATTCTTTCTGCTTTTTCATCGGTTTTCACAGTAAGGCAGACTTCGCTCTCGGTTGCCGCCGCCCCGAATGGGTTTCGGTATTCAATCAGTCGTGAGTTGTGATAAATATACATATTATTTTAAACCTCTTTTAAAAATCTATTGTTTTTTTTTAGTCTTAATGATATAATTCTTTTAGTGACAATCGCAAGGATGCATCATATCGTATTCAAAAGATCTGCACTAATATTATACCATAAAAAGGAGCAAAGGTAAATGCCCCAGTTTGATTTTGACAAAAACTACATAAAATATGTTATATTTGATATGGACGGAGTGCTTATAAATTCCGAGCCTGTAACCGTAAAAGCTGCCATAAAAGCACTTTCGGAAGTTGGCATATCCGCAACCCCCGAAGAATTTAAACCATATATCGGCGCAGGTGAAGATAAATTCATCATCAAAACCTGCCAAAAACACAAAAAGGACGCCCTGATAACCCGTGCAATGGGCAGGCTATACGAACTCTTTAACCAATATGTTTTTAAGGATTTAACTGTCTATCCCTCTGTCCATAAAGTGCTTGCCGATCTTAAAAAATCCGGCTATCATCTGTGCATAGCCTCAAGCTCGGCGGCGGAAAAGCTTGCTGTTTCCCTGAAGGCAGCAAAAATTGACCCCGAGCTTTTTGATGTTATAATCACAGGCAGCGATGTATCCGAAAAAAAGCCGTCGCCCGAAATTTATTTTACCGCAATGGACGAGCTTGACGCCGACCCCGAGGAATGTATCATCATTGAGGATGCGATAAACGGCATACGGGCTGCAATGGCATCCGGTGCATTCTGTTTTGGAGTAACAACTTCTTTTTCACGGGACACGCTTGAAAAAGAAGAACCCGACTTTATAGGCGACGATATAGCCGAACTGCTTGATATTTTGCGGTAAAAACTTCCCCGATAAAGGAGCATTGCCATGCTTAATTTCATCTGCTCCACCGATGAAACCCAAAAGCTTAACGAAATATATAAACGCGCAACAGCAGATGCCAGTCTTGGCAAATCTGTTTTTATTCTTGTGCCCGAACAGTACTCAATGTATGCAGAAGCCGAGCTGATTGAATTTCTTGGACTTTCTGCACAGAGTAAAATTCAGATACTGACCTTTTCACGGCTTTGCAACCTGATATTTTCAAAAATGGGGCCTTTACGCACAAAATATATTGACAAAGCCGGCAAGTATATTATGACACGTCGCGCCCTGCAGCTTTCCGAAAAAAAGCTATCTTTTTTCAGACGTAATGTAAATCAACAAGGCTTTACTGGGCTTATACAGTCTGCTGTTTCGGAATTTAAACGTTACGGAATTTCGCCCTCGGCGCTGACAGATGCGGCTGATAAAACCACCGATGAACGTCTTGGTATGAAGCTGCGTGACCTTGCTGTTATTTACGAAACCTTTAACTCACTGGTTGAACACGACCACTCCAATTCGGAGGACAACCTATCCCTTATTATCCCCAAAATTGCCAAAGCGGACTTTTTGAAGGGCAGCATTTATGTTAATTTTTTCTGGAGATTTACCCCAACAGAATATGCCGTTTTGTCGCAACTTATGAAAAAAACCGATCTGTGCGTTGCACTTTCTCTGGTTGGCACCAATGACCAATCGGATGTTTTTTCAACCCATATCAGCACATATAACAAGCTGATAAACATTGCAAAAAATAATAATATCTCTGTATCCAACCCTGTATTTATTAAGGCTGACCCCCAAAATACGGTTTGTGATGACCTTAGGCATCTTAAAGATAATTTCTTTTTATATTCACCCAAAAGCTATACAGAAAAGCCACAGCACATCCATTTGGTGCGACCTGATAACTTCCATGCGGAGGTTACCCAATGTGCTGCTCTTATACGCAGACTTGCAAGGGAGAAGGGTTATAGCTTTAATGATTTTCTTATTCTTACCGGGAACATGGAAAACTATGAGCTACTTATCCCCGGCATATTTGATGAATATGGCATAAACTATTTCCTTGACCGAAAAATACCACTTACAGAAAATCCCTTTATGCGAATGGTTGTTGCGGTGCTTGAAATCCTTGCCTACGGTTTTTCTTATCAGCGAGTTATGTTGCTTGCAAGGTCCGGCTTTTTTGATGTCGCCATTGACGATGCCGACATTTTTGAAAACTATGTCCTTGCGGCAGATATAACCCACGGACAATGGAACAGCACAAAAGAATGGACTTATAATCCCGACCCCAATATATTTGATATGGCCTTTGTCAATTCGGTCAAAGCAAGGCTTGTTGACACTGTTCTTGGTCTGGCATCAAAATTCAGCGGCAGAAAAACCTCAAGAGAGATCTGCACAAATTTATTTGAATGGCTGAAGGAAACCGGAATTGACAAAGCCGTAAACAAAAAAATAACCGATCTCAGACTTTCAGCCGACCCTGAATCCGCCGAACAACTGCGCCTTGTATGGAACAGCTTTGTTTCGGTAACCAACCAGATAAGTGATTATATGCAGGGCGAATTTTCTACTTTTGAAGAATTCTATCGGCTGTTTTCATCAGCCTGCGGCGAACTGAATGTGGGTATAGTTCCTCCCACCCGTGACAAGGTTGTTATCAGCCCGGTGGATATGTTCCGCAGTACAGGCAGCCGTGTTGTAATTGTTCTTGGTGCACTTGACGGCATTTTTCCACGGGATTACAAATCTGAAGGTCTTATTTCCGATGCCGAGCGTCTTGCTTTGGAGCAATCGGGTCTTACCCTTGCGCCCGACACCTTTATACAGCAAAAGGAAGAGCAGTTTCTTATCTATTCCGTTCTGACTACCGCAAAGGAACAGCTTTATATTTTCTCTCCCCTCAGCGACCGTGACGGCAAAAGTCTTAACCCCTCGGAGGTTCTGCTTGCACTTAAGAGTTCCCTCTTCCCTCAAATTGCCGAGGTCCGTGACATCAACCAGGAAAATCTGTCCTATACAGAAAGCCCTAAGGCAGCCTTTAACCGTCTGGCAATAGAGCTTTTTGAGAAAGACTGGAACATCAGGCTTTTGTCACCTGTTATGAAGGCAGCATACGACCATTTAATTGATGACCCCATATATTCGCACCAGCTTGAACATCTGCACAGGATGTATCTTTCAAAATTTGATGACAACAGTCTTACCCCCGACATAGCAAAGGAGCTTTATGGTCTGCCCCTTACCCTTAGTGTATCCAAGCTGGAAAAATACAATGCATGTGCTTTTTCATTCTTTATGCAATACGGCCTTGCAGCGCAGGAACGAATGTTGGGCGGGCTTAAATCTTCGGATACGGGTAATATCCTCCATAGTGTTTTGTGCGATTATTTCAAAGCCAAAGCCGAGGAAAATGCAGATTACAGCACTATCGAACGTGACCAGTGCTTTAGCGAAATTGCGGCTTTAGTTGAAAAGGCAGGCAAAGACACCAACGAAAATCTTTACAGCGATTCCCACTATTACAGATATATGATGCTCAGGCTGAAAAATATTGCAACAGCAACCGCCTGGAAGCTGATAAAATTCTATTCTCAGAGCAAATTCCGTCCCACAGGCTTTGAAATCAGCTTTGGCAAGCACGGAACATACCCACCCTATGACCTTGACACACAGCTTGGCAAGGTTAGCCTTAAAGGTTTTATCGACCGTGTTGACAGCGCAGAAATCGACGGAATCCATAACCTTTCGATAACCGACTACAAATCCTCGGAACGCAAGCTTGATATGGCACTTGCCGAGGCAGGAATACACTTTCAACCCCTGATATATGCAAACGCCCTTCGTCGCCATATCCCCGACTCTCAGGTGGCAGCAATGTTTTATCTGCAGATGAACGATCCAATTATCGGATGCTCTTCACCACCCGACGAATATACCTGGGAAAAGGAAATGAGTGATAAAATTGCCGCCCACGGAATAATTATGGATGATGCCGCCGTAATTGAAGGCATTGATAAAGAATACGCAAACAAGGATGCCGTGCATTATATCCAATGCAGCGGAAAAGCTCTGCTTCATAAGGACTTACTTGAAAAAGCGCTGACAGATGCCGATAAAAAAGCCGCCGAATCGGCCGATAACATTCTGTCGGGCAAAATAGAGGCAAATCCCGCCTTTGTTTCGGACTTTAATCCCTGCAAGTATTGTCCTTACGGAAGCATTTGTTGCAGATAATGCCCCAATCGTAAACATATTGTTAACTTTTTATTTATCTTATTGACAAAAAAAATCTAACATATTAAAATGTACACAAAAGCCGCAACAGACTGCGGCTTTTGTGTATAATTTCGAAGAGGATTGATTTTTATGATAAAAAAACTGCTGTCATGTGTCAGAGAGTATAAAACTCCAACCATTCTGACCTTTATTTTTATTATAGGAGAGGCAATTATCGAGTGCCTTATCCCCTTTATTACCGCAAATCTGGTGAACATGATAAAAGCCTCGGTTGAGATGAAAACTCTTGTTTTTATCGGTTTGTCTCTTGTTTTGCTGGCTTTAGTTTCACTTTTGTGCGGTGCTCTGGCAGGTTACACAAGTGCAAAAGCATCTGCAGGCTTTGCTAAAAACCTCAGGAATGATATTTTCACAAAAATCCAGAGCTATTCCTTTGAAAATATCGACAAATTCTCGTCATCATCATTGGTAACCCGTCTTACCACCGACATCACCCATGTGCAGATGGCATATATGATGTCAATTCGCACCGCCTTGCGTGCCCCAATGATGTTTATTTTTTCTGTCATTATGGCATACATTATGGGCGGTGTGCTTGCTTCAACCTTTATTGTGGTAATTCCCGTTCTCTTCTTTGGGCTGTTTTATATAAGCAAAAAGGCTATGCCCGCATTCCACCGTGTGTTTAAAAAATACGACAAGCTTAACGAATCCATCGAAGAAAACATTCGTGCTATGCGTGTGGTAAAGGGCTTTTCACGCGAAGAATACGAAAAAGAAAAGTTTGCCAATGCCGCCGAGGAAATCCGCCGTGATTTCACCAGGGCTGAACGTATTGTTGCATTTAACCACCCATTGATGCAGGTTTGTATGTATTTTAATATGGTGTTTGTTTTGATTGTTGGCTCGTATCTTATCATTTCAAACACAGGCAGCACCATTGATGTAGGGCAGATTTCAGCAATGCTGACCTACGGTATGCAAATACTGATGTCACTTATGATGGTTTCAATGATTTACGTTATGATTACCATGTCTGCAGAATCAATGAAACGAATTTCCGAAGTCCTTTCAGAGGAATCAACCCTTACAAATCCCCAAAACCCCATTTTTGAAATCAAAGACGGCTCGATTGACTTTTGTGATGTGAGCTTTAAATATTCCTCTGCTTCAAAAAAATACGCCCTTTCGGATGTGAATTTACATATCGAATCAGGTATGACAGTTGGAATTATCGGCGGCACGGGCTCCAGCAAATCAACCCTTGTGCAGCTTATCCCCCGTCTTTATGATGCCACCGAAGGCACTGTATCGGTGGGTGGTATCGACGTTAAAGAATACGATATCACCACCCTTCGTGACAGCGTTGCCATGGTTTTGCAAAAAAATCAGCTATTCTCGGGCACAATTAAAGAAAACCTGCGTTGGGGCAACGAAGGGGCAACCGACGAAGAACTGATTAAAGCCTGCAGGCTTGCTCAGGCAGACGAATTCATTTCCGCCTTCCCCGAAGGCTATGATACCTTTATCGAGCAGGGCGGCACAAACGTATCAGGAGGTCAAAAACAGCGACTATGTATCGCAAGAGCTCTTCTCAAAAAGCCAAAAATACTTATTCTTGATGATTCAACCAGCGCGGTTGACACCAAAACAGATGCAATGATTCGCACAGCATTTAAAGAATATATTCCCCAAACAACAAAAATCATTATTGCTCAGCGTATTGCCTCGGTTAAAGATGCAAACCTGATTGTTGTTTTGGAAAACGGAAAAATTTCGGCAGTTGGAAATCACGATCAACTTATGGAAAACAGTGAAATCTACCGTGACATATACCATCAGCAAACGAATGGAGGTGACAGCGATGCGGTCAATGAGAGCACCGGGACCATCTAGAGGAGCAGGTCCACGACCACCAATTAAAAAAGGTAATATTGCACGTCTGCTTAAAATGCTTTTTAAGGCTTATCCCCTTTTGATTTCCGTTTCAGCAGTCTGTATCATTATATCCGCAGTTACCGCAGCATTGCCCGCTGTCTTCCAGCAGCAAGTCCTTGCCGACATAGGCGTTTGGGTTTCCTCCGGCGACTGGAAATCAGCATCAGCACAAATTTTGCCAAAGGTTGGCATACTTGCAGGATTATATCTGTTTTCACTGTGCGCAATTTTGTGCCGTACACAGCTTATGGCATATCTCACCCACGGATTTCTGCATAAAATGCGTTGCGCCGTATTCGAAAAAATGCAGAATTTGCCCATAAAATACTTCGACACCAACCGTCATGGTGATATTATGAGCCGCTACACCAACGACATCGACGCATTAAGACAGCTTGTTTCAAACACCCTGCCCACTATGCTGCAATGCTCAATTTTGCTGATATCGGTTCTGGTCATAATGCTATATTACAGTGTGTGGCTTACCCTTACCGTTCTTATAGGCGTTGTATTGATGAGATTTATTTCCAAAAAAGTGGGTAAAGGCTCGGCAAAATATTTCAGAAAGCAACAACGTTCCCTTGGCGAAACAGAAGGCTTCATCCAGGAAATGATGACCGGACAAAAGGTTATTAAAGTTTTTAATCGTGAAGACCAATGCTGCAAGGATTTTTACACTTTAAGCGAAAATCTTTATCAGGATAACTTCCGCGCAAACGCCTTTGCAAACATTCTTGGGCCCATTATTCAGAACATAGGCAATGTTTTATATGTTCTTATAGCCTTGATAGGCGGTGCACTTATTATTGCAAAAATACCCAATATCGGCATTTCCACCTTGATTGCAGGGTCGGTTGGTTTGATTACCATAGACGTTGTTATACCCTTCCTTAATATGGCAAAACAGTTTACAGGCAATGTAAACCAGGTTACACAGCAAGTTAATTCCATTGCAATGGCAATGGCAGGTGCAGAAAGAATTTTTGACCTGATTGACGCAGACGCCGAAGCCGATAACGGAAACGTTACCCTTGTAAATGCTACAACCGATGCAAACGGAAACATCACCGAGTCAGCAAAGCATACCGGCAAGTGGGCATGGAAGGTACCCCAATCTGACGGAAGCCTTTCCTACACTCCCCTTTCAGGAGATGTCAGACTTACGGATGTTGACTTTGGCTATGAAGAAGGCAAAACTGTTCTCCACAACATAACCCTTTATGCCGAGCCCGGCCAGAAGGTTGCATTTGTTGGTGCTACCGGTGCAGGAAAAACCACAATCACCAACCTTCTTAATCGGTTTTATGACATAGAAGACGGAAAAATCCTTTATGACGGAATAAATGTGAATAACATCCGTAAATCCGACCTTCGTCGGTCCCTTGGGCTTGTGTTGCAGGAAACCAACCTCTTTACCGGAACAGTTATGGAAAATATCCGCTATGGCAACCTGAGTGCAACCGATGAAGAATGTATCAAAGCGGCAAAGCTTGCCGGTGCTGATGACTTTATCACACGTCTGCCAAACGGATATGAAACAGAGCTTTCAAACAACGGTGACAACCTTTCCCAGGGTCAGCGTCAGCTACTTGCTATTGCCCGTGCAGCAGTTGCCAACCCACCGGTTATGATAATGGACGAGGCGACCTCCTCCATCGACACCCGAACAGAGCAAATCGTTCAGCGTGGAATGGATAAGCTGATGGAGGGCAGAACGGTGTTTGTTATTGCTCACCGTCTTTCAACCGTAATGAATTCTGATGTAATTATGGTTCTTGACCACGGCAAAATTATTGAACGTGACAGCCATGAAGACCTTATCTCACAAAAAGGTAAGTATTATCAATTATACACAGGCGCATTTGAATTAGAGTAAAAAAAGACGGGATATCCCGTCTTTTTTATATATAATTTAAACTAGTCAATCGTTGGTATCTCCATAACCTCTCCGCCTTTTCTCGCAGATTCTGCTGCAATAAGTCCGGGGAGTGCCATATTGATTGCTGCATCAATATTATTTCTTGGTTTTGTTCCGTCAATGATACACTTTACAAAATCTTTCACCATTTTGCCGTCAGCACCGCCGTGACCGCTGTCCGGCTCGCCACGGAATTTTGTTTTAACAGGAATTTCTACCGGGTCGTTTTCTGTTCCCGGAATACCTTCAAGCTTTGCAAAGGAGTGTGCCTCGGGGAAGCGCTTTATTCTGTCAGTAAAGATTGAGCCCCTTGTGCCGTAAAGTGTATAATTGTGGTCGTGACCAACATACATACCCCAGGCAATTAGAATTTTGATAACAGCACCCTTTTCTGTTTTGAAAATGGCAATACCGTTCTGATAATCGTTCATATACGGATTATATTTAACATCCGGTGATATGCATGATACACTCACGCATCTGTCCTCAAGAATATATAGCAGCGGACCCAGATTATGTGTAAGATACTTTATTGCATCATAATCATATCTCCAACCACTTCTGAAAAGGGAATCCACCTTTGAATCAGGCGAAATAATCGGGAATGCATGAAGATATTCGCTTTCGGCATATATTGCCTGGCCAAAATCGCCGTTTTGGTACATCTTCTTCCAGGTTTCTATAAACGCCCAGTAACAACAATTTTCAGCCGCAGCATATATAAGTTCAGGATGACGTTTTGTAGCAGCTTTAAGGTTTTTAATATCTTCAATTCCGTCTATTGCAGGAATTTCACTAAGTACGTGTTTGCCGGCATCCAACGCCTGAATTGCCATAGGAGTATGAAGGGGTGCATCTGTTGCAATAATAACTGCTTCCACATCCGATGCAAGAAAATCTTCATAGCTCTCATAGCATTGAATATCTGTAACGCCTTTTTCACCAAGAACCTTGATCGCATTTTCCAGTCTTTCGGGCAAACGGTCGCAAACGGCTGTAATTGCCGCATATTCATATCCAACAAGTCCCTCTGCTATTGTCAATCCACGGCGCAGACCCACAACGCCAACCTTTACAACTTTATTTTCCATTGGTAAACTTCTCCTTTATTATTTATGTCAGAAAAATTTAGTCTTCGTTTTTAGGAAGTCCCAGACCTCTTAAATCTGCAACAGTTCCGTGCTTTTCAGCATCATACATCTTCCAGATAACTCTCAAACTCTGAAGAGCTGAACGACCATCTGTGATAGGAGTCTTTCCCGTCTTGATGCAGTCAGCGAAGTGAGCAATTTCAAACTGTGTCTGTTTGCCTAAGTTTCCGCCACCTTCCCATACAACGGTAAAGCCCTTGTTTTCGGGAGCACCCGGTTCGTGAAGACCCAACTGGTCATAGAATCTGATAATTCTGGGTGAGTGGTCATATTCAATCATACCCTTGTCTGTGTGTACCTGGAAGTTATAGCCAAGCTTTGTACCTCTTGCCGCCCATGTTCCGCCATGATATGCAACAGCACCGCTTTCAAATTTCATAATAGCAACGCTGGTTGTCTCTTTCATCAGCCATTCGCCACACTTGCGTGTGCCAAAATGTATACCTTCAACAGGGTCGCCCAAAAGCCAAAGAAGCGCATCAACATAGTGACAACCGTGCGAGAAGAACTGACCTCCGCCAAGACGTGCCGAAGAACCCCATGTGCCCTCTATGGACTGGGTTTTCTGTTCTGTCCAGATTGATACCTGGAATGGAGTTCCATATTCGCCTGAATCCATCATTTCTTTAAGTTTAACAACGCCGGGCCAATAGCGCACAGGGTATGCACACATCAGAACAACCTTTTCCTCTTCACAGATATTGATAAGGCTCAAGCACTCTTCTTCTGTATTACAAAGGGGTTTTTCCATCAAAACGTGCTTTTTGTTGCGTGCAAAGAACACACCACATTCATAGTGAAGGTCGTGGGGTAATGCAACAAGCACAGCATCAACATGGTCAAGCATATCTTTGTAATCTGTTGTGATGTATGGGTCGTTAAGAACTTCAGCAACTTCTTCAGCTCTTTCGCGTATTATATCACAAACCGCTGTCATTTCAACAGTTTCAAGATACTTAACGCTTTCGATGTGACTCTTCATCATTTTGCCACAGCCAACCAAACCTAATCTTAGTTTTTCTGCCATTTTCATTCTCCTTTTGAACATTTCTTTCCTGACACAGACAAGTGTCAATATTTATATTATAAATTTATTATTTGTCAATAGATTCGTTAATTTTTTGTAAACCCTTGTTCTGGCTTCTCAGGCTTTATTGATATATTCTTTCATAATATATTTGCTTTGCCATTATGGAACGATATACTAAAATAAACATAACGGCATTTATCAAACAAGTAATAATTATTGAAACAGGGAAGGCCATAATCAGCGACTCATATGTACCTGTCATCGGAAAGACAGTATATACCCAAAGAATCCTTGTACCACAGATACCAATCACGCTTATCAGCATTACCGAGGTCGAATACCCTAAAGCCCTTAGTGCGCTGGCAAAAACATCTCTGAAACCGGAAACCCCGTATGTAAGACCAACAATAAAGAGTCTTGTAACACCTATCCTTATTGCCTCTGCATCATTTGGAATATATATCCCTATAAGTGTCTCTGCACCACAAATTATTAAAAGAACCTCAACAGCCCATATAACAGCTTCAAACCCAAGGCTGGTAAACAAAATCGACCGTATTCTGCCATACTGTTTTGCGCCTGCATTCTGGCTTACAAAGACCGTGGTCGCACTTGCAAAGCCTGCCTGAACCAGATTAAAAAATACTTCTATATTTGCTGCTGCCGCTCCGGCATTAATAATCGCTGTGGAACCAAAACTGTTAACTGCAGACTGTATGGTCACGTTTGCAAAGTTAAGAACAGAACTTTGTATACCAACAGGTATACCTATCCTCAGTATATTAATAAATTGCTTCTTATAAATCTTTAACTTTTTGAAATATAATCTGCAATTATCGCCATATCCTCTACGCAACACAAAGATAATGCATATCGCATTTACAAACTGCACAATCGTAGTCGCCCACGCAACCCCCGCAGCATCCATATGGAATACACAAACAAACAAAAGGTTAAGAAGCACATTCAAAATTCCCGTTGAAGCAGATAAAATCAGCGGCGTTCTGGAATCTCCGTTTGCGTGAGCAATTCCTGCGCCGAAGCTGTATATAAACGAAGGTAACTTACCCAGAAGAACTATTTTGGTATATGCAACTGCGTGTGGCATAACATTGGGGGGCACATCAATCATCCTCAATGCCAATTCTGCAGCAAACTGTCCGCCAATCGCCACAACTGCGCCGGAAATCACACTTATAAGCATAGCTGTATGAAGAGTTCTGTGTACAGCTTTGCCATCCCTCGCGCCCAAAGCTCTGCCCATAACAACACTGGCACCCGAGCTAAGACCCAACAAAAAGGTGTACAAAAGTGCCGTAAGTGAACCCGCGGAGCCTACACCTGATAATGCTTCCTGACTGCCGTACCTTCCTACAATTATGGTATCTGCAGCATTATAAAGGCCCTGAAGAATCTGCGCCATCATAACAGGGAATGCATACAGCATTATATTTTTGACAAGATTTCCCGAAAGAATATCAACATTTTTTCTTGATAATACCTTCATGGTAAAACCCCTTTCGCAAGTTTATCCTTCTTCTACATTTTATCAAAATATTGTCATAAGTACATAGAATAAACCGAACAATATGGACTTTTCCGAACAGATTTATTTCAACCCTATTGCTTTTAATGACAGGTTATGTTAATATAGGCATGATAGATATATAAAAAAACGAACGGGTGGTTTATAATGTTTGATAATATAAAAAATTTTTCGATTTGCAGTTCAATACGAGAGATTTCCGCCAAAAACTCTTCGCTTTTATCAAGAGCGCAGCATACTTTTATATACCGGCCCCGCGGAAGTGCCCAATATACCTTTAAAGACAATACCATCATATCCAATAAATACGATTTGGTTTTTCTGCCCCAAGGCACGCAGTATTACTTCAGCATATCAGACATTGACGAATGTTGGTGCTCTGTAATAACCTTTGACGCCGACATTCCTGATGCGAAACCTGTTAAATTCTGCTTGGCAGATTTTGCCGAGGCAGAATATATCTTCTCTCATTTTCCACCATTATGGAATTTTGGTAACCAATCCGAAAAATACAAATGTTATTCCATGTTCTACAGTCTTCTGTCACATCTATCGTATTTGGAGAATCTGGAATATGCCAACAAGAAAAAATTCCAGCTTATAGATGCCGCCGTAGATTATCTCCGGGACCACATATTTGACAGTTCACTCAAAGCAGACTCTCTCCATCTTCTGTGCGGAATATCCGATACATACTTCCGCAAAATATTTACATCAAGATTTTCTGCAACTCCTCAGGATTACATCATATCCAAGCGTATGGTTCATGCCAAGGCAATTATAGACAATGGTAACTTTAACACAATCAGCGATGTAGCTACATCTGTGGGGTATGATGACCCTCTGTATTTCAGCAGAGCATTCAAGAAAAAATATGGTATTTCGCCCATTCATATGGCAAAAGGCTCTCGTAATAATACATAGATTATGTTTCTTTAAATTATCTGTAAATAATAGTATACCTGTCATACAACTTAAAAAGGATATCCGGTCGGATATCCTTTTTAAAATTATAAACTTTTCTTTTCATAAGGTGATGAAATGTCTGTCAAACCAACAATATAATCAATACTTGTTTTATAAAATTCAGCAAGCTTTATAATTAGTCTGAGAGGAATTTCCCTCTCGCCTCTCTCATATTTAGAGTACAGCGATTGGTCGCACATCAAATAGTCTGCAACACTTTTCTGCGACAAATCATTATCTTCCCTTAAATCCCGTATTCTCAAATTCATAGCCATATTATCACCAATAAAATTATATAATATTCTTTATAAATTTATTGACATTTAGGACTTTTTGTCCTATAATTAAATAAAAATTTGTATACTATATTTTATAAAAGGTGATTTGCTATGTTAGATTACAAAAAACTTTACCACAAGCTATTTAATGACATTACCGAAACAATTGAAAATTTGCAAAAAATGCAACAGGATACAGAAGAAATGTATCTGGATATGTGTGAAAAAGAATTTCCCGACGGAGAAGATTTGGAAGATTTTAAAAACATTTAATAAACCCAGGCGGTCTTACAATTTAATATATTTATCTCACATTTCACTGATAAGGACAAAACTCGCAAGAGTTTTAACCATAGGCACTGTCAAGAAATTTGCAAAACAAAAAAGGATACCCAATTGGATATCCTTTTGCAAATTCCGGCAGCATCTTACTTTCCCGGGGGCCACGCCGTAAAAAAGGTGCCAGTGGCACGTTTTTAGGCGGGATTGAGATGCGACAGCATCGGCAATAAAAAGAAATCTGTTAAGATTTCATCCGCTAAATAAATGCCTCAAGTAGCATCAGCGCTTATCAAGAAAACTCCGCAAGGAGTTTTTTCTTTAATATTTAGCGCTGATGATAGATAAATCGAAATGGACAGCATACAAAACACGAAAAAAACACACCTGAAATCAGATGTGTTTTTCGTGTTCCGGCAGCGCCGGAGCGTTAAAAAGACGTGCCTGTGACACGTCTTTAGCGAAGGATTGTGAAATGCGAGAGCATTTCACTGATAAGGGAAAACATCGATGATGTTTTAACTATGGCACAAGCGGTAACAAAAAAGAGGACTACTTTTCAGTAATCCTCTTTGAAGTTTTAAATTGACTATTTCATATCCTTGATAGCCGCTTGTGCCGCTGCCAATCTTGCAATCGGAACACGGAAAGGTGAACATGATACATAGTCAAGACCAATCTTGTGGCAGAATTCAACAGATACGGGGTCGCCGCCGTGCTCACCGCAGATACCGCAGTGCATTGTGCTACGAACCTTCTTACCCATTTCAACAGCCATTTCCATAAGCTTACCAACACCTGTTTGGTCGAGCTTAGCAAAGGGATCGTTTTCGAAAATCTTTGCATCATAGTAAGCGTCAAGGAACTTACCGGCGTCATCACGTGAGAAGCCGTATGTCATCTGTGTTAAGTCATTTGTACCAAAGCAGAAGAATTCTGCTTCCTTAGCAA
>JAZNVB010000085.1:0-40357 GCA_045592585.1 Clostridia bacterium | reverse complement strand
AGGCTTCGCCTCTGTAAGAGGCATCGAAGTTTGACACCGCATTACAATCTCAGGCAGCCGCTCACGTGCGGCTGTCTTTTTTTGCCTACATATTCTTGTTACCCGTAAACGGGTCAATATATTCTGTCAAGCTTATTTGATCCGAAGAAAAATCTTCTTCCAGTTGGTTCCGTATATATTGTTCTATCATCTTTTTATTTCTACCAACTGTGTCCACATAGTACCCGCGGCACCAAAAGTGTCGTGAGCCATACTTGTATTTTAAGTTCGCATGTCTGTCAAATATCATTAACGAACTTTTTCCCTTGAGAAATCCCATAAATTGTGCTATACTTAAATGCGGTGGTATACTAACCAACATATGTATATGGTCTGGACAGGCTTGGGCTTCTATTATTTCTACTCCCTTTTGTTCACACAATTTTCGGAGTATCTCGCCTATATCCTTCTTTAATTTTCCATATATCTCTTTTCTTCTGTATTTTGGTGCAAATACTATGTGATACTGACACCTATAACTTGAATGTGCTGTGTGCTTAATTTCATTTGTTGTTTTCTTTATCATCGCTAAAAACCTCCATGATATATTTTAGTAATGCGGTCGCCAAACCATTTACTATTATATCATGAAGGTTTTTCTTTTGCTAAAGCTTTTCATCTTCCCCCAGTAGAACTGGGGGATTATTTCCACGCCTAAAGGCACCATTTAAATCGGGTGTGGTTAACCACACCCGATTGTTTTTTTTAGAGCAAGCCACCATCGACAACGATTGTCTGCCCTGTTATGTAGTCAGCACCATCTGATGCCAGAAACAAAATACTTTCTGCAACATCCTTAGTTAAGCCAATTCTGCCAAGAGGAATATCCTCGCAAAAGGCATCAACATCCTCTTTGGACAGATGAGAATTCATATCGGTATCAATCATACCGGGTGCAACGCAATTTACATTTATTCCCGAGGGGGCAAGCTCCTTTGCCAACGCCTTGGTAAATCCGATAACTGCCGCCTTAGCCGAAGAATAAATTACCTCGCAGGAACCGCCGCAAACACCCCAGATTGAAGACACATTTATTATCTTGCCCGACTTTTGTCTTACCATATAAGGAACAACAGCCCGTGTGCATTTCATCATTCCAAAAACATTGGTGTCAAATATCTTTCTTGCGTCACTATCTGAAAAATCAGTAAACAATCCCTGATTGAGCGCAATGCCGGCGTTGTTTACAAGAACATCAATGCCGCCGAATATTGCAACTGCACTCTCCACCATTTTTTCTGTCTGAACTGCATCTGAAACATCAGCTTTGAATATCTCCGCAACTCCACCCGCTGTCCTTATTTCGTCGCACAAATTCTGGGCAGGCTTTTCACTTTTATTATAATTTATTGCCACATTATAGCCATTTTCCGCAAACCTTTTTGCAGTTTCGGCACCAATTCCCCGTGAGCCACCGGTGATTAAAACTGTTTTCATACCTATTTGTCCCTTCTCTTCTTTATCTTTTGTTCAATAGAAATATATTCCCGTTCCCTTTTTGCATAATTAAAATCATCATATTTAAGGCTTTTGTCAAGATGCCTCAGGGCGGCACAGGTGTATTCTGCCGCGTTATCCGCCAAATCGTCGGCATCAAATTCAAAGCTGTCACCCAGCATTTTAACTGTATTTTTCACATTCGCCGATGCAGAAATCAACATTGCCTTGAGTGTAAAATCCGTACTTTCATACAAATTTGCAGACATAACAGGGCTTGCCAGTCTTGCAGCCATATCCTGAAGTGTGACTCCGGCAAATCTTTCTTCATCACGGCTGAACTTATGCTTTGCCGACATTATATCATAAACTGTTGCTATAACCGCATTTTCAAAAAGCTCCCTTTCCACATCAGCCTTTCTCTGTACGGCTAACTTCTCGGACTTTTCCTCTCTTTGAGTATCAGTTATTTCCTTTAAAATTCTCTTTTCCTTTTTCCCTATACTATCCTTTCGGTTAGACTTGTGTTTCATAGGAAGAAGCTTTGTCATTCCCACAACATCAAAGTCTATATATTTCCTTTCCGCATCAACGGCGGCAACCTTAACCTTTACCTTGTCGCCCACAGTAAATGTGCGCTTTGTTTTAAGACCAGACATTGCAACCCCGTTTTCGGTCATAATATAAATATCATCCTCCAACGCCCGTGCCGGCACAAATCCCTCCACAGTATCGGGAAGCTCTACAAAAAACCCCGATGACAATATGTGGGTGATAATCCCCTCATACCTTTCACCAATTTTATTCTGCATGTACTCCGCTTTTTTAACCGACTTCCATTCAAGCTCCGCCTCGGCAGCATTGATTTCCGTCACCGTTGCGGTCACTGCCGAACTGACAGCAACCTCCCTGAAATGTTCTTTTTTCTTTGCAGACACATCTCCTGTCAGACTCTCCTTTAAAATTCTATGCACCGCCACATCGGAATAACGTCTTATAGGCGATGTAAAATGACAGTAAGTATCAAAACCCAGGCCAAAATGTCCTGCATTATTTTCGCTGTACTTTGCCTTTGCCATTGCCCGAAGAAGCAGATAACTCACTACCTCTTTGATGTCTGTTCCCTCAACGCTGTTTAATACACGCTGAAAATCCTTGGGTTTCATATCCGTGCTGAAGGGGAACTCAACGCCAAGCAACGGCAGAACTTCAGCAAGACGTTCAAGCCGCAGCATATCCGGTCTTTGATGAACACGGTACACGCAAGGAAGACCTTTTGCGGTAAGATGCTTTGCCACAGTTACGTTGCAGATAAGCATAAATTCCTCTATAATATTATTTGAGATTGTAATAGGATATCTTTCCACATTAAGAGGGACACCCTTTGAATCAAGAGTTATTTTTGACTCATGAGTTTCAAACTCAATAGACCCATTTGCAACACGCTTTTTATTAAGGATTTCTGCAAGTTTTTTCATTTTCTGCAGGATTGGGACAAGCTGTTGGTACCTGACACAAAGCTCCTTGTCGCCCTCCAGAATTTTAGTTACATTTGCATAGGTCATACGTGAAGCAGACTTAATAAAGCTATTGCATATCTCATAGCTGTTAACCTTTCCCCGAGGGGTTATCTCCATAAAGACCGAAACTGTTAGCCTTACCTCATTGGGTTTAAGGCTGCAAAGCTCATTTGAAAGTTCAAATGGCAGCATGGGAATAACGGTATCAATAAGATACACACTTGTTCCGCGAGAAAACGCCGCGCGGTCAAGGGGAGAATTTTCGGTTACATAGTGGGTTACATCAGCAATATGCACACCAAGGCAATAATTACCATTTTCAAGAATATCTAAAGATACCGCATCGTCAAAGTCCTTGGCGTCGTCGCCATCAATAGTAAAAATCAGCTTGTCGGTTAAATCCTTACGTCCCGATAAATCATCTGTGCTTACTGATTTTGGCATCTTTTCTGCCTGACGCATTGCTCCCGGCGGGAACTGAGGCATTATATGATAAGCACTTAAAAGGTCAATAAACTTCATAATCAACGGCAGACTTCATCAATAGTCGCCTCTTCCCTCCTTTTTAATCTTCTTCAGTTTTAGTATGTCCTGATATATTTTGTAATATGACACAAAAACCGACCCATTGTTTGTTGGATCGGTTTGTATGACAATTAAATTTTGTTTACTGTGCAGGTGTTTCTGCTTGTTCAGCAGTTTCTTCAACAGGTACTTCAATCTGTTGTGCCGGATCTGTAGCAGGTACTTCTGCCTTTTTGTCTTTTGCTGAATATACAGCAAGAACAATTGAACTTATAACAAAGATAACCGCAACAACTGCTGTAACCTTTTTAAGTACACCATCGATTGTTCTGCCCTTATTCTTGCCAAAGAATGTTTCTGCACCGCCGGCAATAGCACCTGAAAGGCCCTGCTGTTTACCATGCTGCATAAGTACTGAAACAATAAGAATAATCGCAATAATAACGTGTATAATAATCAAAGCTTTTTCCATTTAAATTTTCCTCCTAGATACCTGTGTAAAGTGAATTAGTCGTGATTTTTGCGCAGAAAAACAGGAACATCAATTCCGTCATCCTCGCTTGCTTGATTTGCCTTGCCATAGAAATTTGACTTTTCCTCAGGCGTTGTAAATACTGAAGGTGTTGGTTCATCATCTAAGGTTGACTCTGCTCTTTTTTCACCGATTTCTTCCATCATCGATTCAAAGATTCCCTTTGCTGTTGTGTCAAAAAAAGGTGACTCATCTTCCTTGGCTTCATTTTCTGCCTTCTTGGTCTTTACAGAAGCCGGACCTGCTGCGCCGTTAAAACCGGTAGCAATAACCGTAACCTGAATTTCATCACCAAGAGATTCATCAATAATTGCACCAAGAATAATGTTTGCATCGCTGTCTGCTGCCTCGGTTATAAGCTGTGAAGCTGTCTGGATTTCAAGAATACCCAGATTGCTGCCGCCGGTAACATTAAGGATAACACCCTTGGCACCCTTGATTGTTGTTTCAAGCAATGGACTGTTGATAGCTTTTGCAGCTGCATCGTGAGCACGGTTTTCGCCGGTAGCTTTGCCAATGCCCATATGAGCATAACCTGTGTTTTTCATAACAGTCTTAACATCAGCAAAGTCAAGACTGATAAGTCCTGGTCTTGAAATAAGGTCTGAAATACCCTGTACACCCTGTCTGAGAACATCGTCGGCCGCTTTGAACGAGTCGGTAAGTGTTGTTTTTGTTTCCGCAATTTCAAGAAGCTTGTCATTGGGGATAACAACCAAAGTATCAACTGCATTCTTAAGGTTTTCGATACCTGCAAGAGCATTCTTTGCACGCTGTGCACCTTCAAACCAGAAGGGCTTTGTAACGATACCTACAGTAAGTATACCCAGTTCTCTTGCAATTTCTGCAACAACAGGAGCCGCACCGGTACCTGTGCCACCGCCCATACCTGCAGTAACAAATACCATATCTGCATCCTGGATTGCAATAGCAATTTCGTCACGGCTTTCCTCTGCCGCTTTTGCGCCAACTTCGGGAACAGCACCTGCGCCCAATCCCTTGGTCAGCTTTGCACCAATCTGAATCTTCTGAGTTGCCTTAGAAAGTGTCAGATCTTGCTTATCTGTATTCACTGCGATAAATTCAACGCACTGAACTTCTGCTTCAATCATTCTGTTAACAGCGTTGTTTCCACCGCCACCAACACCGACAACTTTTATTTTAGCCGGCCCTGCTGTTTCAGTATCAAACTCAAACAAAATAATTCCTCCTATCATTTAGAGCTTGTCCGTAAAATAGCTGAACAAATATCTTTCAGCGGTCATAATAGTCAATACCTATCACTCTTTTATAGTCTGCTTTATATGTAAAATTCTGTATGGTCTTTACAAAAAAAGACACTCTCCCACATATACAATTTATTTTAGCATTTAATTTTAATTCTGTCAAGAGCAAAAAGCTTTATTTTCAAAGGTTTATTTAAAAACACAAAACGCCGATTATTGTTTTAGTTGTTCTGTTTTTTAGTCTTTTGAACCTTCTCCATTCTGCTCTGTTTCTGCCGCTTTCAGTGCCAGACGTGCAATGCGTTCCTTTTCTCTGGCTCTGCGTTCAAAATACATATCAGCGGTAATTCTGCGAATTGAAGCCATATTGTTGAATATTCTCACACCAAAAACAACAATTGCCGCAAAATAAAGGCTGATACCCAAAAGATTACCTATATATGTCAGCAGCATTGCAAGTATAGCGTTGGAACAAAGACCTGTCATAAAAACATTAAGATTAAACTTTTTATTAAGATTTGCAAGCAATGCACCAAGCACCGAATCCAGCGCCGCAACAATGGCAACCGCTATATAGATAAGGGCTGACTGCGTCAGATTATACGGAACAATCAATCCTGCCAGAATGCCTAATATTCCGGATATAACGTAAATCATTATTCAATCACCTCCGGCAGAACAGTTTGTGCATACTTGAAACCGACCGCACCTGTATACTTATTTATATACAATTTGTTGCTTTTCTTTATTGTAATATCTACACCATAAAACAATGATTCATCAACAGCGCCTCCCGGCATACGGAGTGCATTTTCAAGGGTATCAGGGTCGCCGATTGCCTTGATTTCAAAAGGCGCCGCAATCTTTGTGTTGTTAATGCTTACCGTAGGTCCTACACAGCGTATTTCGCTGGTTGCCAAAATTCTCTCGTTGTTAATCGCCAATGCCTCAGCTCCTGACGCACGCAATTCGTTGATCAGAGTCAGAATATAAGAATCATGCACAATTCCGTAACCGTCGTCATATGTAAGTGGCGAATCTGATTTTGCACCATCCTTTAAGGTAACAATAATACCGCTGCCTTCAAGGTCGGTCAAACCGGCAATTGCCTCGGCACGGTTAAGTTCGTCCTTTAATATTTTTGTTGCACCACCGTTTTGCGATGCCTGTTCTCTGTATTTGGCAAGGTCGGTCTGCAACTGAACTATCTGCTGCAGCAAACCCTCATTTTTTTCCATTTCGGTTCTCAGACTTGTCTGTAGTGTTTCAACACGGCTTGACATCTGTCCCGTAACTGCATTAGCCTTTCTTACACCTTTAATCTGCCACGTTACAGCAAAAACGATAATAAAAACCATTATTGCCATCGACGTCTGAAATTTCACTTTTTTATTGTTTCCCATTTTATATGCATCCTTCTCTATTGGTTTTCAGTGTTTTTGCCCTTGTCAGGCGTTGTATCTTCCGCATTGGTTGCCCCGGTATTTGTTCCATCTGTCATTTCGCCCCCGGGTCCGGTTGCTTCGGCAACTGTTTCGCCATTATTAGTGGCTGGGCTCTCTTCCGGTTTTTCATCATGAGGCGTTTCACGTGGGCCCACATAAAGTTTGTCATCTCGGTAATCAAAAAGAGCTTTTTCGTATTCGGATATGCTTTCATCAATAACCTTTTTGCTGAATTTAAGCTTATACTCCATATTCTCATAGCTGCCTAGCAGCATATACAATCGGTTTTCATAATCCAATTGCAAATCCGACAAATCAGCAAAGTTAATATAGCTTATTTTGTCAAGCATATCGAGTTGCGAAAGAATATCTATACATTCAAACAGCTTTCCTGCTCTTACATCATCTGCGGCGGTAATCTGTGTCCCCGGCTCGGCAGATATGACTTCAATGCCTTCAATTTTTGTAACAGGCGGTGTATCGGTTGTTTCTTCACCCTGAAGAATTTTTATAATCATTCCTGTCGGGTTAATCATCAAAAACCGTGACTGGTGCTCTACATACGCCACAGGATTGGCTTCTGTAATCTCAATTTTTATCTTGTCAGGGAATACCCTGCGAACCTTCACTTCTTCAATCTCGGGGTTATCTGCCAGCCTTTTTTGCACAGCCCGAACATTAGTCATAAAAATATTCTTTCCGCTTTGAATTTGTGCCATCTGCAGAATTTCCGCCTCGGTCATATTCTTCTGACCTACACAATATACATTTTTTACATTAAAGAAAGGAGCCATAAGCACAGCCACAATCAAGCCTACACAAACAAGGATAAATATAAAAACCGTCATGCGTCGCTTTATACGGTTTTGACGTTTCTTTTTAAGCATTTTGCGTTTGATATCTTCGTTATCAAATGTCGCCGCCATACTTTTTGTTTGATTCTGTTTAGACTTTTTTACAATCTTCACCGTATACTCTCCTTTCTCATTTTTCGTTATCGTACATCAGCGAATTTATCTTCGTTTAATCGTTGCTCCAAGAGCCGCAAACACATCTTCAATATGTTCATACCCTCGGTCAATGTGATGAACTCCGGATATTTCCGTGTCACCAATGGCAGAAAGTCCTGCAATTACCAACGCAGCACCGCCGCGCAAATCCCCTGCGCATATTTTTGCACCCTGAATATAATTGCAACCCGTAACCGCCGCAAGACGCCCGTCAACAATAATGTCTGCACCCATTTTTATAAGTTCAGGAACATGCTTGTATCTGCTTTCAAAAATATTTTCCACAAAAACTGTTGTGCCCTCTGCCGTAGCCAGTGCCGACATAAACAAAGCCTGAGCATCCGTTGGAAATCCGGGGTACGGGGATGTCATAATCTTGCCCAGTCCCCGAGGCCGTTCTGCGCACTTAATACGCACCCAACCCTTGCCGTCAGTAATATTGCAGCCTGATTCCCTGAGCATTGAAAGAATCAGTCGTATATGCTCGGCATTGATGTTTTTAAGAACAACATCGCCACCGCAACAGGCAACTGCACAGGCACAGGTAGCCGCAAAAATTCTGTCCGAAATTATATTATACTCTACTTTTCGTAATTTTTCAACACCTATTATGCGAATTATTTCAGAACCTGCACCGGAAATTTTTGCCCCCATTGCATTAAGAAAGTTTTGCAGGTCAACAATTTCAGGTTCACGGGCTGCGTTTGTGATTATTGTTTCACCTTCCGAAACCGCCGTCAACAGCATAATATTTTCGGTTGCGCCCACACTGGGGAACAGCAGATTAACTGTTGTAGGGATTATTTTGTCCATCTTGCAATAAATATTTCCGCCGATTTCCTCAACATTTACACCCAACTGTCTGAAAGCTTTAATGTGCAAATCAATAGGCCTTAACCCTATGGCACAACCTCCGGGATAAGATATCACTGCCCTTTTCATTATGGAAAGCAATGGTCCCAGAAACAATACTGACGACCGCATACTGCACATAAGTTCGTTGGAAATCTCGTATTTTTGTATGGAGGCGGTGTCAATCACCGCCGTGTGATTGATATACTCTGCACTGCCGCCCAGTTGTCTTACAATTTCAAGCGCCGCCGCTGTATCTGCCAGGTCGGGGCAGTTATGTATAACCGATTTATCCTTATTTAAAATAGATGCGGCAAGAATTGGCAGGACTGCATTTTTAGAGCCCTGAACATCAACCTCGCCGCCCAGCTTTTTTCCACCGCAAATCAAAAGTCTACTCATCGTAACACCTCCGGATAGAATTTATTCTGCATATCTACATACTATGTAATTCTTCCAAAATGGTGTTATTATAACAAGTGTCCTTTGGCGAAATAGCGTAATCACGCTATTTCGCAACAGCAGAATATTTGCTGTTGCGAAAATTATTTTGTAAAATAATTTTCGCGGAGCTTGTTGCAACGGAATCCGTGCAAATTTGTTTCACAAATTTACTATCAAAGCTATGCTTTGAACGAAAAACAATAAAAGTTATTGTTTTTCTACGGATATCCGTTATAATTTGCTATTCAGTTTTGGTTAATCCTTTCAATATTTTGTATATCCTTTCTGTGGAATCCGGTATGCCTATGCTTTTTGAGCCACAACTCATTTTTTCAAGAACACCGTCCTCCTCAAGAATGTGGTTAACAGCCGATGCAAGTTTATCCACACAAAGCTCGCTTTCACGGATTACAACAGCTCCTCCCGACTTTTCAACGGCCCGGGCATTGTGCTCCTGATGGTTTCCTGCCACATAAGGCGAAGGTATCAGGATTGCTGCCTTGCCAAGCGCTGTCATCTCGCTTACCGAACCGCCTGAACGTGCAATAATCAGGTCTGCCGCATTAAGTGCCAGATCCATATCGTATATATATTCCGAAACTCTCAGTTTTTTATATTTTGTGGGGTCAATTCCGTTATTCCTGAAACGTTTCATCACCCTTTCAAACTGATTATTCTTTCCCGTGGACATAATTATCTGATACTTATCCTCTGTCACAACACGGGATATCCAGTCGGCAGCAACATCATTGATTTTTTCAGCACCAAGGCTGCCGCCAAATATCAGAATAACCTTTCCGTCACCAAGCTCAAGCTTTGCCTTGGCAGAGGTCTGGTTCTCAGCCAGAATTGATGGTCTTACAGGGTTGCCCGTTACCTCAATCCGCTTGGCTTTAGGAACAAACTTTGCCGCTTCATCCATACTCAGCGCCACAACATCTGCAACCCTTGACAGCAATCTTATAGTTACTCCCGGATACGCATTTGCCTCGTGAACAAGGGTTGGCACCTTCATCATCGCTGCAGCAGCAAGAGCAGGCCCTGCCACATAACCACCGGTGCCCACAACTACATCAGGTTTAAAGCCTTTGATAATTCTTCTTACCCGACTCATTCCCCCAAAAATTTCGCCAACAGTTTTTATATTCCGGACACTGAGCTTTCGTTCAAAGCCATGAATTCTGATAAATTCTATATCATAGCCCGACCGTGGAACAAGAGTGCTTTCCATTCCCTTTTCTGTTCCAATAAACAGAAACTCGCTATCTGGTTCCTTTTCCTTTATGTAGTTTGCAATCGCAATAGCAGGGTTAATGTGTCCTGCCGTTCCTCCGCCTGCAAATAAAATTCTCATTCTGATGCCGACCTTTCATTGTTAATTACAACTTGCTGTGTTTTGACACATTCAGCACAATTCCCATCTCTGCCATGGTTATTGCCAGTGCCGTACCACCGTAGCTGAAAAATGGCAATGGCATACCCGTAACCGGTATAGATGAGGTTACAACCGCAATATTTACCAGTGCCTGAATCGCAATAAGACCGATAATGCCTGTTGTCAGGAGTGTTCCAAAAAGGTCAGGCGCTTTAAGTGCAATTTTTATACCCCTTGATATAAGGAATATAAACATAAGCATAACCAATATTGCCCCTAAAAGACCAAATTCCTCGGCAAGAATTGAAAAAATAAAGTCATTCTGTGGCTCGGGAATATTAAGGTATTTCTGCCGGCTTTGCCCAAGTCCGGCACCAAAAATTCCACCTGAACCTATGGCATAAAGCGACTGAACTATCTGCCAGCCCGCACCCTGAATATCCTGAAACGGGTCCATGAACGAAAGTACTCTGGCAAGACGGTAAGGAGATTTAACAACAACAAGTATGAGAACCGGTACTACCGGCAAGCACAAAAGAATAAAATGACCTATTTTTGCTCCTGCCACAAACATGAGTAATACGCAGCTTGCCACAATCAGCATGGTACAACTAAAATGGGGCTCCATCATAATTATTACAGCTACAATACCGATAATAGCTATGTACATAATAAATACGCCAAAGTTTTTAAGTTCCTTATAGTTTTTTGACAAACTATAGGAGAAAAATACTATCATTGTAATCTTTGCAACCTCAGAGGGCTGAAAGTTTATAGGGCCTATATAAATCCAACGGCGGGCATCGTTTATCTTTCGGCCTATGCCCGGAACAAGCACCAATAGCAACAGAAAAACACTTAAGCACAATGCCGGGAAAGCCCATTTTTTTAGTTTGCTGTAATCATAATTTGCAGTAATAAACATTGCTATACTGCCCAAAATTGCCCACATAAACTGCTTTTTGAAATAAAAAAAGCTATCATGATTTGTAGCTTCACTTGCAAAAGCAATAGGGCTGCTGGCGCTTAATACCATAAGCAGGCCAAAGGTCAGCAATACATAAACCGCCACCAGAAACTGAATATCCATTCCTTTGGCAGCCGCAGCAAGGTCATTGATTTTAGACAGCATCAAGCCTTTGCGGGTCTTATTTGATTTTTTTACAGCTTTTCTTCTTTGTACCCGTTTCACAATCACTGTGCCTGCCTTTCTGTTTTATTATAAGTTAATACTTTATGCAAAGAAGCCTATTACACAAAGTACAACTGTCACAAGCGAAAATACCGTTACAATCTTAACCTCACTCCACCCGCACATTTCAAAGTGATGATGTATGGGGCTCATTTTAAAAATACGTTTGCCTGTCTTTTTGAACCAGGCAACCTGAATTATAACCGAAAGTGTTTCCATAACATATGCAAATCCTACCAACAGAAGAAGCAGAGGATTTTTCATATAAATCGCCATTGCCGACACTGCACCGCCTAAAAACAGCGAGCCTGTGTCACCCATAAATACTTTTGCAGGATATTTGTTATAGATCAAAAATCCCACCAGACTGCCCACCAGTGCCGAACTGAAAATCACCACCGGTGCAGCACCCGCAATACTGGATGTGACGCAATAGAAAACTCCCACCACAACGGTTATGCAGGCAGCAAGACCATCAAGCCCGTCGGTAAGATTAACGCTGTTTGTTGCCGCCGTCATAACAAGAATAATAAGAGGAATATAAAGTCCGTAATGCAATTTAAGGGTGATGCCCGTAAAAGGAATAGCCACATCTGTGCCTATAATTCCGCTGCTTACCATCCACACCGAAAAACCTAACGATACGATAATCTGCAGAGCAAACTTTTGCGATGCACGCAGCCCCAGATTTCTTTTTAAAATAACCTTTATGTAATCGTCAACAAACCCGATGGCACCAAAGCCCAGTGCCGCAAGGGTTATGGCACAAATACCCATAACGGTGTTTTTATCATTGTTCAGGCCATAAACAAACACACCGCAAACCGCTGCAACAGCAACAGCAATAATAAATATAAATCCGCCCATTGTGGGAGTTCCGGATTTCTTTTGGTGCCACTTAGGGCCTTCTTCCCTTATTTCCTGACCAAATTTCAGTCTGTGCAAAAGAGGAATTAAAAAAACTCCGCAAACCGCTGCAACAACAAACCCAACTAATCCAATTATAAGTGATTTAATCATTTTATCCTCCGCCTTTATTTCGTATCTGCCTCGGCAACAAATTCTGCTATTTCTTCAAGTCTCATACCACGGGATGCCTTAAACAAAACTACATCGTTTGGTTTTAAAACTTCCATTATGTGCGCTTTTGCAGCATTATTATCATGGAAAATATAAATCTCTGACGAGTTAAAGCCCTTTTCTATTGCGCCGTTTGCCACAAACTCGGCATGGGGGCCAACTGCAATAAGGCATCCTATATCATAATCACAGGTATAACCGCCCACCGTTTTGTGAGCCTCATCAGAATAATCACCAAGTTCCAGCATATCGCCAAGAACAGCCACCCGTCTGAATTCTTTATCTGTGTCTTTAGGTCTGGTAACAGACAAAACCTCAAGTCCTGATTTCATTGATGTAGGACTTGCATTGTAACAGTCCTTAATTATAACATAATTCTCAAGAACCTCAATGTTCTGTCGAAGCCCCTGAGGTCTGAAGCTTGCTATGCCTTCAGCAATCTCGCTCATTGTCATATCATACTTTATTCCCGCAAGAATTGCCGCTAATGCATTATACACATGGTGCACTCCCGGTGCATTTATCCTGATATGATATATTTCCCCATCAACTTTCACATCAAAAGTTGTTCCGTCAGACATTTTTTTCACATTGTTTGCAATAATGTCACATTCCCGGTTTTCGATACCATAGGTCAGGGTTTCAAAGGGAACACTGCCCACGGTCTTCCACAAAAGAGGGTCATCGCCGTTTAAAATCAGGGTGCCGTCACCTGATGTTGGCATGCCTTCTAAGATTTCAAGCTTTGCCTTAAGAATTCCCTCCTGAGAGCCAAGATGTTCAATATGCGAAAAGCCAATGTTTGTTATTATAGCAGTTTCAGGTGCTGCAATCCTTGTTAGCCTGGATATTTCGCCAAAGGCACTCATGCCCATTTCAAAAACAGCAATCTCGTCTGTCTTTTCCATACGAAAGGCTGTAAGCGGAAGGCCTATTTCGTTATTGAAATTCCCCTCTGTTTTAAGCACCTTGAACTTATTTTCAAGCACACAGGAAATCATATCCTTGGTGCTGGTTTTTCCTACACTGCCCGTAATCGCTACCGACGGTACGGGAAAACAGCTTCTGTAATATGCCGCAATGTCACGCAGTGCCTTGTGGGTGTTTTCGCATACTATCACAGCAAGATTTTCCTTGTTATCAAAATCCTTGTCAACTATGCAGCAAACTGCGCCTGCGGATTGTGCCTGACATACAAAATTATGTCCGTCAAACTTTTCACCCCTGAGGGCAACAAACGCCGATGCCTCGCATATTTTGCGGCTGTCGGTCACAACATCTGCAACAACTGTATTTCCGTCACAGTTTTCAAAAAAACCGTCACAAGCTTTTGCAATCTGTGCTACTGTCAGGATTTTTTCCAATTTGCACCCTCCTTTATATTAGTTTTCTGATGAATCAATCAGTTTGAGAACTATTTCCCTTTCATCAAATACGATTGTTCTGTCTTTGAGAATCTGATAAGGCTCATGGCCCTTGCCTGCAAGAAGAATAATATCATCAGGTTTTGCGTTATCAAGCGCAAACTCAATGGCCTCAAACCTGTTTTCTACCACTGCATAACGGCAGTCGGTTTCACGCATACCCACAAGAATATCCTCAATGATTGCCCCCGGTTCCTCGCTTCGGGGATTATCGCTTGTCACAATGCAGAAATCAGAAAGCTGTCCTGCAATCTTTCCCATCTGCGGGCGTTTGGTTTTGTCTCGGTCACCGCCGCAACCAAATAGAGTAACAATTCTTCCCCTGGCAAAACCCCTTATTGCATTAAGTATATTCAGCAGTCCATCAGGTGTATGCGCATAGTCAATAATAACTGTGTAATCTGTATTCGTCTGAACAACCTCAATTCTTCCCTTTACACCTTTTGCAGTCTTTAAACCGTCGGCAATCTCCTTTAGCGAAAGTCCTGCAGCAAGGCAACAACCCGCGGCAGTAAGAGCATTATACACCGAAAAACCACCGGGAATTGCAAGGCTCACCCTTTCACAATCGTCTTTATAATTCAAATCAAACTCAACACCGGTTGCACGGTATTCGATATTCTGTGCCCATAAATCGGCTTTTTTCTTTGCCGAATAGGTCATCACATCACAACTGCAACCACCGCTAAGTTTTTCATACGCCTCGTCATCAATATTAAAAACACCCACACCGCACTTTTTAAACAATATTGCTTTTGCATCAATATAGTTATCCATGGTTTCATGAAAATCAAGGTGATCTTGTGTCACGTTGGTAAATGCACCAATATCAAATCTGCAGGACGCTACTCTGTCAAGTGCCAGAGAATGTGACGAAACCTCCATCACCACCGCAGTAACGCCTTCTTTTACCATTCTGTCAAAAAGCTGCATAAGTTCCAGAGAGTCCGGAGTTGTATGCCGTGAGGGAATAACTTCATTTCCTATCATATTCTGATTTGTTCCTATAAGGCCAACCTGATGACCGCAATTTTCAAGAACGGATTTAACAAGGTATGTGGTTGTAGTCTTTCCGTTTGTGCCGGTAACGCCAAAAAGCTTAAACTTCTTATAAGGATGGTCATAAAACTCGGCAGCCGCATACGAAAGTGCATACCTTGTATTTTTGACCACAACAGTGGTTGCCGCAGTTCCGCTTATCTCCTTTTCGGCAATTATGGCAACAGCACCCTTTTCGAGAGCCTTCTCTGCATAATCGTGGCCGTCAACATTATATCCTTTGATGCAAACAAACACATCTCCCGGCTTAACCTCCCTTGAATCAAAGGCTATTCCTGAAATTTTCACATCTATATTTCCCTGAACAGATACAATCTCAACATCTGATAGCAATTGGGATAACGTCATAATTTATTCCTCCGTTTAATGTTAAACTAATCTCGCACCTCAGCATACCTGAAATCCAATGTAACAATCGTACCCGGCTCTACCAAAGTTCCTGCCGCAGGTGACTGACCTGAGCATATTGCAATTCCATCCACATTTGACAGACCCTTTATCCTTACATTAAGGCCTGCATTGGTGATGCCTCGGTTTGCTTCCGAGCCAAAGCATCCCACCACATTGGGGACCTCAACCGTTTTTTCGCTTTCTTCGCCTTCGGTATAGGCTACCACTTTAGAATTCCGTGCAAGCTTTGAATAAGGCTTTGGCACCTGATCCAGAACTACATCCCCGCTACCTTTAATGCTGATATTTATGCCTGCCTCTTTAAGCACCGCCTCAGCCTCTGCGCGTGTCTTGCCTGTAACATCAGGAACCGTTATATCAATCATTTCCAGTTCTTCCTGAGTGTATTCCGGTTCAACACCCAGATACTGCAGACTCTCTTCAAGAATATTCTTTACAACCGGTGCCGCAATCAAACCACCGTAGTAAGTTGAACCAACCGGTGGCTGGTCAAGTATTACAAGACAAACTATCTCCGGGTCATCAGCAGGGGCAAAGCCCACAAAGGATGCAACATATTTACCATTGCCACGGGGTTGTTTTTCGGAAGTTCCGGTTTTACCCGCAATACGAAAACCTGCCAAATATGCGTTTTTACCGCCGCCCACAGAAACAACCGTCTCTAATATTTCACACATTTTTTTGCTTGTTTCCTGAGAAATAACCTGTCTTACAACAGTTGGATTATATTCTTCAACAACATTCTGGTCTTTATCAACAAGTCCCTTTACCAAATGGGGTTTCATCAGCTTTCCGCCATTTGCAACAGCCGAAACCATTGTAACCATCTGAAGGGGAGTTACGTTAAAACTCTGGCCAAAAGAAGACGTTGCTAGGTCAATTTCCTTAAAGTTTGAGATTTCATGAAAAATTCCGCTTGTTTCACCGGGCAGCTCAATACCCGTCTTATCACGGAATCCAAAACCCTTTACATACTTCACAAAATTCTCTCTGCCGACCTTTGCTCCGATTTCTATAAATGCAGGGTTGCAGGAGTTTTGCACCGCCTGTATAAAGGTCTGCGAGCCGTGACCGTTGCGGTTGGCACAGCTTATTCTGCGGTCTGCCACCTTAATTGAGCCGCCACAGAAAAAGTGGTCGTTAAGGCCAACAGCATTTTCCTCCAACGCCATAGAAGCAACCGCAATCTTGAATGTAGAACCCGGTTCATAGGAATCTACAACAGCCTTATTTCTTCTCAAAAACTGTGTCACTTCTGTTATTTTTGCATTATATTCGGCACCCTCAAGTTGTGCAAGTTCTTCTCTTATACCAGGGTATTTCTCTTCAACCGCTGCATTGATTTCAAAGGGCTGATTAAGGTCATAATCGGGCTTTGTTGCCATAGCAAGGATTTCACCCGTCTTAACATTCATTACAATTGCCGCAGCACCCTCTTCAAGGCCGTTTTCTATCCGGGCATTTTCAAGATGCTTTTCTGTAAAATGCTGTATTGTTTCGTCAATTGTAAGAACAACGCTTGTTCCCTCCTGAGCCTCGTAATAGCTTTCGTAATTGTCGGGAAGTTCAAGACCTGCTGTCATATTGGCCGAAACAATTCTGCCGGGCACACCCTCAAGTTGTTCGTTATAAACCATCTCGATGCCTTCAAGACCTTTGTTGTCGCTACCCACAAACCCAATCACCTGAGAAGCAAAATTTCCGTATGGATAATATCTTTTTGTATCTTCGGCAAATTTTATACCCTGAATATTGTATGTGCTGATATATTCGCGCAGGGCATCCGCCTGGTCTTTTTCAACCTTTTTCTTTATGTACTCAAAACTGGATTCTTTATTGATGCGCTGAAGCACGGTTTCATAGTCAAGCTCAAGAATTTCCGCCATTTTACGGGCAATTTCCTCGGGCGTCTGCTTGGTATTCCCCCGAACATTTTTGGGCGTTATACTGATGGTTTCAACACTCAGATTGTTGGCTAAAACCTTCATATTGCGATCAAAAATCAGTCCCCTGGCGGGAGTTATAAAATTATCACTTGTCTGCTGTTCACGCGCCGCAAGAGTAAGCTCTTCTCCGCGTACAATCTGCAACCACGCAACTCTCACCATTAAAGTGCAGAAAAGGAAGACTGCCCCAGCGAGCAGCCATCCTATCTTTTTTCTTTGTGTTAATGTACTTTGTTCGTTTTGCACCACAATTACCTCCAAAGAAATCACATCTCTTCAGACACCGTCTATGTAATTATATTGGATGCAACAATTCAAATATACCAAAACAAACCTATCTTTTATTTAAATATGTTCATCGCACTTGTAATTGTTCCTGTAACGCCGTTCACAGCTACCTTCTTTTGTGAGCTTTCGTTTTTAGCATAAACCTCACTGGCGTCACCCTGCTCCATATCAACATAGAACATCTGATATCTTTCAGGTCTTACCATTCCGAATCTCTCTTTTGCAACGGTTTGCAACTGTTCAAGATCAATTGCTTTGTCAATTTTCACCTGCAAAGCCTGATTTGCTGCCACTATATTGTTATACTGCTTTTCAAGCTGAGCAACCCGTCCTCTTGCCTCGTTAATTCTTACATATCCGTTAACTATAATAAAAGCAACTACAAAACAGATTGCAACTCTTAAAAAATTAGCTAAGTTGATTGCCGAATGTTTTTTTGCTGAAGTATTTGTTCTTTCAACCTTTTTATCATTGTTGTGAAGTCTTTTACTGTCTGCTGGTTTGAATGAATCAAATCCAATTTCGATCTTGTATGCGCTGCTTGTATTATAGCCGTACATATTAGACATCTTTAAACTTCACCTCTCCTTTATAGTTTTTTTACGGCTCTCAGTTTTGCACTGTGAGCACGATTGTTGTTTTCAAGTTCTTTTTTGCCTGAAATAACAGGCTTCTTATTGATAATTTTAACCGTAGGCAACTTTCCGCAAACACAAACAGGAAAGTCTTTAGGGCACTGACAGCCCGATGCAAGGTCTGCAAATGTCTGCTTGACAATTCTGTCTTCAAGGGAATGGAATGTTATAACAGATAACACTCCGCCGGGATTTAAAACGTCAACAAAATCCTCAATAGCTTGTTTTAAAATTCCAAGCTCGTTGTTTACCTCAATGCGAATTGCCTGAAATGTTCTTTTTGCCGGATGCTTGTCCGCAAATCTCATTTTTGCAGGCACCGCACTTTTTATAATGTCGCTTAATTGAAAGGTCGTTTCAATTTCACCTTTTTGTCTTTCGGCTACAATTGCTTTTGCAATCTGTCTTGCAAAGCGTTCTTCGCCATAATCAAATATAATTTTTGCAAGCTCACTCTCGCTGTATCCGTTAACCACCTCAAACGCCGAAAGTGCATCATCACGGTTCATTCTCATATCAAGTCTTGCATTCATATTATAGCTGAAACCACGTTCAGCCGTATCAAGCTGAGGGGACGATACCCCAAGGTCAAGAATTGCGCCGTCAATTTTTTGTATACCAAGTTCATTAAGAACTGTTTTTATCTCCGAAAAGTTACTGTGGACAATATTGACAATGTCGCCAAACTGTTCAAGCCTTTTTGATGCCGCATTTATCGCTGTTATATCACGGTCAATGCCAACAAATTTTGCACCTTTTGCAAGTCTGGAACAAACCAGACTTGCGTGACCGCCGCCACCCAAGGTTCCGTCAACGTAAACTCCCTGCGGCTTAACCTCAAGGAAGTCAACGCTTTCTTCAAGGAGAACCGAGATATGATTGAATTCTGCACTCATAGTCCTAATCTCTCCATTGCGTCCTCAATCTCGGCAGAATCAAGTGACGGGTCGTTCATGTAAGCTTCCCAGTCTGCCTTGTTCCAGATTTCCATACAGTTTGAAACGCCTACAATCACAACCTCACGGTCAAGATTTGCATAATCACGATAAGCAGGGGGGATGACAACACGACCTTGTGAATCAATCTCACACTCGGTTGCGCCTGCGAAGAAAAATCTGCGTAATTTACGTGCATCAGCGCCACGAAGTTCAAGAAGTTCTGCTTTAAAGCCTTCCCATTCCTCTTTTGAATAAGCACAAAGACAGTCATTAACACCTTTAGACAGCACAAAAGTTCCACCAAGATCATCTCTGAACTTAGATGGAATACTAACTCTGCCCTTTGTATCAAGGTTGTGAAAATATTCACCGATTAGCATAGCCTGTGCTCCTTGTGTTATTTACACCAATTCTTGTGCCACTTTGTGGAATTTCACTCCACTTCGTTCCACTTTCTTCTATTCTACTATACTTTAAACCATTTTGCAATAGTTTTTTGAAAAAAATTTAAAAAATTTGTAATCTTTTTGTAATATTGCTTCAAACCCCATCCTTTAAAGGGTTTTGGGTGTATTTGGACAACAAAAAACCGCTGAAACATAAGTTTCAGCGGCAGGTTGCCACATAATTTAATATTTTACTCTGTTATTTTTACTATTTTGACTTCACTTTCTTCGAGCTTTGCTTTTAATGCAGCATCCGGCTCAGTGTTGGTAATAATGCAATCTACTTCTTCCAAAGAAATCAGCTTTACAAACCCAACTCCGCCCATTTTGCTCTTGTCACAAAGATAGTATTTTTCTCTGGCGTTGGCAAACATCTTCTGTTTGATTCCACATTCGGTTTCGTTACTTTCAAGGATACCGCCATCAGCAGTAATACCTTTGCTTGAGAAGAACATCTTGCTGGCAAAATAGTTTTCTTCGATGCTTTTTTCAGCATGTCTGCCGATAAATGACTGATTATTGCTGAGCACACCGCCCACCGAAATAACCTTTATATGCTCGCAGCCCGAAAGTTCAACCGCAACCCGAAGAGAGTTTGTTATAACAGTTATGTTCTTGCGGTTTTTAAGTTCCTTTGCCATAAAGAATGTCGTTGTTGACGCGTCAAGAAAGATTGTATCGCCGGCTGTTACATACTTCACAGCTTCTTTTGCCAATCTCATTTTTGACTCAACATTTATATGCTTTCGCTTTTCAAGGGAGATTTCATAGGTTGTACCCTCCAGCGGAACAGCGCCGCCGTGGGTTCTTCGCAAAGCCTCCTGCTTTTCAAGCTTTTCAAGGTCACGTCTGACAGTTTCTTCAGTGACACCAAGCTCCAAGCTCAGGCGACTAACCGAAACAACACCATCTGCATTTAAAAACTCCATTATTTTTTTCTGGCGTTCAAGTGCAAGCATCCAAATCCCTCTCTTTCAATTCAGGGTTTTTATTATCTCTTAATTATTTTTACAACAGCACCGTTTTTGAGACCTGTTGAATTTGCATCGTCTGTGTCGATATGCATTTCTGCATTGAAATCATCACGAACTCTTACCTGAACGTCATAAAATCTGGTTGGCTTTATGCCCTCAACCTCAACATCCACATAATCATTATCCTTGATGCCGTTTGCCATGGCGTATTCGGGTGTAAGGTGAATGTGGCGGTTTGCAATGATAACGCCTTCTTTAAGATACACACAACCCTTGGGGCCAACAAGCACCAACTTTTCAGAGTCCGCCACATTGCCAGATGGACGAACAGGAGGGCTTACTTTAAGGATAAATGTATCTGTTCTTGAAATTTCAACCTGAGTATTTTTGCGGACAGGGCCAAGAACTCTTACGTTCTCGATTGATTTAAGCGAAGGGCCAACCAATGTAACAACCTCTTCGGATGCATACTCACGACCCATAAGGTATTTTTTTATATGAAGTTCATAGCCTTTGCCAAAGAGGGTTTCAAGGTCCTCCTGTGAAAGGTGAACATGGCGCTGGGAAACACCTACCTTAATCTGTCCGTCTGTATCTATTTTTTCAACTACCGATTTAACGGCTTTTGCTATTGTGTCTACATCATACATATGCTTCACCCTGAACAAAGAATTTTTCATTCCTTGTTCCCTGAATCAGATTTCCGTCTTTCCGGATTGTCATTTAACCTTCCATATCAAAGAACTTTGTTACCTCGGTATGGGGTCTTGCAATAACAGCATGGCCAAAAATGTTGCCGATTGCGTCTGCACTTTTAAGACCTGCTTCAACAGCCGCTTTAACCGCTGAAACCTGACCTGCAACAATAAATGTAACCAAGCGGCCGCCAAGTCTTTTTTCGGTGTGGATAACACGCACTTCTGCCGCCTTTGTCATTGCATCAAGACCTTCAATTGCAGCAACCAGACCTTCAACCTCAATCATACCGATTGACTCGCCCGTTGAAACTGCAGGTTCCATTTCAGCCTCGCCTGCAAAGCTCTTGGGAAGCTTTTTGTTGTACTTATCCTTGTTCATATCCAGAAGGTACGCCATCTTCTCGGTACCGTCGCCGGGGTTAGGGATGGTGTGAGAAATTATGTATTTACCCTCTGCTTCTGCATAAGCCTTGCCTGCTGCAATAGCTGCTTTAACAGCCGCAACAGGGCCTTCTACCTTTATCTGCATTACCAGCGGTGCCGGAACATCCGCACTGCCGGGACGGGTACGGTCAAATGCAATTACCTTTACATCTGCAGCCTTTGCACAAAGGTCTGCCGCAACCACTGCAGTTGTAAAGCTGTATACTTCTAACATTCCTAATGCTTTCATAGGATTTTTCCTTTCTATGTTTACTCAACGAATCTATATCTGTCAAAGAGCTCAGAGACGCTGAGAATCATATGACTTATCAAAGTAATATATTTTGCCCTGCCAAAAAACTAAACGATGTGGAAACCGTCTACCATTACGCAACGTCTTTGACGGGTAAAGGATTTTGCTGATGTGATACCCTCACCTGTGGGGCCTGCAATTGTGAAAGTTGTGTGGCCTTCGCCGCCTGCACCGATGCCTGCGTAAGAAGGCGCATTCTTAACAAAGATTGTTGTTTCAACTGCTCTTGCAAATGCTGTGAGTCTGTCAACGTTCTTGGAGTGAATGTGTGCAGAATGACGATTACCGTGTTCTGCCTTGCAAGCCTCGATGATAGCTTCTTCAATATCCTTAACTCTGACTATGGGAAGAATAGGCATCATCATTTCAACCTGAACGAAGGGATGCTTTGCATCTGTTTCACAGATTATCAGTCTGGGGTCTGCATCAATGCCAAGCTCTTTAAGGAACAATCTTGCATCCTTGCCTACCCATTTTTTGTTAATGCCAAACTTGCCGTCTTTTTCAATAAGTGCAACTTTAACAAGCTTGTCAATGTCTGCACCCTTAAGAAGATACGCACCATTCTTTTGCATATTGCGGATAAGACTGTCTGCAACAGAATCAAATACAAAACATTCCTTTTCAGCAATACAGGGAAGGTTGTTGTCAAAGCTTGCACCCTTAATGATGTCTGATGCAGCCTTTTCGATATCTGCTGTATCGTCAACGATAACAGGGGGATTACCTGCACCTGCACCGATTGCCTTTTTACCTGATGAAAGGAGCATCTTTACAACACCGGGGCCGCCTGTTGCAACCAACATTCTAACAATAGGAGATTTAACCATTTCGTTTGATGTATCCATTGTGGGGTTAGCAACCGAAACAACTAAGTTTTCGGGGCCGCCTGCTTCTAAAATACCACGGTTAACAAGGTCAACTGCGTAGTTTGCAATCTTTTTTGCATTGGGATGAGGGTTGAATACAACCGCATTACCGCCTGCAATCATACCGATTGAGTTGCAGATTACTGTTTCACTGGGATTGGTTGAAGGGGTAATACTGCCGATAACACCAAAAGGTGCCATCTCAATCAATGTAAGACCTGTATCACCTGTTTTAACAATAGGCTGAAGGTCTTCAGTACCGAGAGTTTTGTTTGCAACAAGCTGTTGCTTGATAATCTTATCTGAAACTCTGCCCATACCTGTTTCTTCAACACCCAGCTTTGCCATTTCTTCGGCTTCCTCTAAGGTTAAACGGCGGATTGCCGCAATCATCTTTTCTCTCTGTTCAACAGTATAGCTTTTATACTGGATATAAGCCTTTTGTACAGCCTCCAAAGCTTCTGTCATTGTGGGGAATACACCCTTAAGCTGTTTAGGAGTTTCTACCTTACCATCCATATTACGGATAACACTTTCAACAATAGTGCTTATGCATTTTTCATCTAACATCTGAGTTTACCTTCCTCTCTGTATTTGCGTATCAGTCATTAAAGGCTGATGAAAACTGTTTTAATTGTGCTGTTTGCCAGCCATTTTATACATAGCGATTTTCACGCCTTTAAATTACTGTGTTCCACATTTTTTCGTCAGGATTTGCAATAACCGAGCTGTCAAGGAACATTGTTCCGCCCGCAACATCAGCCTTTGCTCTTTCGATTGCGCTTTCAACAGCAGCAACCTCGCCGGTGAGAAGCATATACGACTTTCCGCACATACCTCTTGCTACACGGAGTTCAATCAGGTCTACTATTGCGGTTTTTGCAGCAATATCTGCCGCCTTGATTATTGATGCCGCTGAATAGGTTTCCAAAATTCCAAGAGCACGCTTATCCTTTATATCTGTTGCTCCGTAAAGCGCAGGGAAGATTGAATCGTGGGGATTACCCAGAACAAAACTGTCAATGAGCTTTTCGGGGAACATAGCTTTTACTGCGTCGATTGATGCACGAACTGCACTTAACTCGCCCTCGATAAGAATTATATACTTACCCGGGCAGACAACCTCGGCCTCAATCACTTTAACCTCGGCAGTCTTAATCATAATATCCGCGGCTTTCATACCGGTGGAAACCGTTGTCAGTTCTGCCATTGCCAATGCTTTTGCCATTTACTTGTTTCCCACCTTTCTTTACCGTTTTATTTCAAGTATAATATAATTTTCTGTAACTTCTTTAACTGCTCCGTCATAAGGGCTGTGAATTTCAGCACCAAGACCCTGGCAGGATGCAATTTTTTGGAACTTTTCAACATTGTCGCCAACTTTTACAACCGGTTTTGCCGGCTGACCAATGTGTTGCCTGAGTTCCACTTTTATTGTTTTGAGCTTTTCCCCAAACCTATCGGGCAACTCTTTAACAGGCGCCTCCACGTTGTATTTTGCAATACCCAAACGTGAAATCAGTCTTTCCATAGGAACATACCTGAAGGGCCGATGTTCGTTTACGCCTGTGAACTTTGGTTCAGGAAGTTTTATGCCTTTGGCACGGATTTCATCACGGAATGTGCCAATCAGCTTTGCAGGGGACAACCCCTGAGGGCAAGCATACATCTCGCAAAGTCTGCATTGCGAACAATATGCCGAATTAAGTAATGCCGGAACATCACTCGTCATACCCTTGGTTGCGGCACGCATAAAGGCGTGAGGCTCAATGGGATGGCCAAGCAAGTTCCTTGAGCACAAATCAGTACACATACGGCACTGACAGCAAGCACTCATTGCTCTGTATATATTAACTTTTGGATTTGTTTTCTTCTTTAAAATAACGGGATGATTTTGCGGAAGCACCAACACCGCATTTGTGGTTTTGGTTACCACCTGGTTTTTCTTTGTAAGACGTCCCGTCATTGCTCCGCCGTTTAAATACTGACAATCTTTGATTGTCTCGCCACCGGCAAGCTCCACCACACGGCTGAGCGGTGTGCCCAGAGGAACTCTGAAAGTGCCGGGATTTGCTACTTCGCCTGCAACAGTTACATATTTATAACATACAGGACGTTTTTCAGTAATTGCATAGTAGGTGTTGAGCATTGTTTCAACATTGAATACTATAACACCCTCCGAAATAGGAAGCTGACCGGGCTTTACAACCCTGCCGGTTGCCTCGTAAATCAGTATAATTTCATCGCCTGCGGGATAAACCTCGGGAAGCAACGAAATCTTCATATGTTTAAAATTATCAAGCTGCTCTTCAACCTCTTCAACAGCTTCGGTATAGGCTTCCTTCACCGCAATAATTGCATCCTTTGCCCCAACAGCCTTGCGAACTGTGTCAAAAGCTGTAAGAACCTCCTTTGCATAGGTTGAAAGAAGCTGTCTGTGGAGCCTGAACAAAGGCTCGCACTCTGCACAGTTAAGAATAACCGTGTCAGCCTGATCGCTGAGCTTTGCATACGAAGGGAAACCTGCGCCACCGGCACCAACTATTCCGCATTCCTTCATAAGTTCTTTAAGTTCTGTCAACTGCATAATTGGTTAATCCCCCTTCCAATCAGATTTCAAATGTTATTTATGCAAAATCAGCACCATCGTCCACGATACCCACGATTGCAGCATCAACAGGAGCAGTTTCCATTTCGCAGCCGATACGAGCCGCACTGCCTGTTGCCACCAAAACATATTCGCCGATACCTGCACCGATGTTGTCAATAGCAACCAACTGCGAATTTTTTGCAGCCATTTTTTCAACCGGTTCAACAATCATAAACTTGTTGCCCACAAGATTTTCGTTCTTGCGTGTTGAAACAACACTGCCGATTACTTTTCCGATAATCATAACTTTTTCTCCCTTACATAAGTCAGAAGGATACGGGCAGAGCAGATTGCTCTGCCCATACACTTACTTTAGCCCTGAGTTTCTTATTTGAGAACGGGCAAAATCTTCTCAACATCATTGTGAGGTCTGGGAATAACGTGTGTAGCGATGATTTCGCCAAGCTTCTGAGCGCTCTGTCCGCCTGCTTCAACTGCAGCCTTAACAGCACCAACGTCACCACGAACCATAACACTTACAAGACCTGAACCGATCTTTTCTGTGCCAACGAGTGCTACGTTAGCAGCCTTAAGCATAGCATCTGCTGCTTCGATTGCTGCAACGAGACCTCTTGTTTCTACCATACCCAATGCTTCCTGTGCCATTGTTTTTACCTCCTTTTTAATCTCTCTGGCTGCCTCGGCTTTAGCCGGTGCAGTATTCTTTTTCAATTCTTCTGTGTTGCCGATTACGGCGGTTTTTACTTTAGCGGTAGTTTTCTTTTCTGCCATAACTTACCACTCTTTTCTTAGAACTTGGGAAGGATCTTCTCAACGTCATTGTGAGGTCTGGGGATTACATGAGTTGCAACCAGCTCGCCAAGACGACCAGCCATTGTGCCGCCAGCTTCAACTGCAGCCTTAACTGCACCAACATCACCACGAACCATAACACTAACTAAACCTGAACCGATCTTTTCTGTGCCGATGAGAACTACCTCTGCTGCTTTTACCATTGCGTCTGCTGCTTCGATTGCTGCAACAAGACCTCTTGTTTCGATCATACCTAATGCTTCCTGTGCCATTTTAAATTTCCTCCTAAAATTTTATATAAGTTGTTAATTATTATTCATTGATTACTGCAATCTTAAGGCCTTCCATCTTTACGTTGGTAACAAATGCCTCGTTAATCTTTTCCATTGGGAACTTGTGTGTAATAAGTTCCTTAATGGGAAGACCGATTGCGATTGCGCGCTTCAAGAAGTCAAATGTTGTTGCATAATCTCTGAGAGTGTATACCCAAGAGCCAACAAGTGTGATTTCCTTGGAGCAAAGGTCAAAGTGGGGGTTAATTGTTGCGTCGCCGCCGTTAATAAAGAAGCCAAGCTCGCAAAGACCACCACCGCTTCTGATAAACTTGTAGATATTGCTGTGTGCAACAGGTGAACCTGTACACTGGAATCCAAAATCAGCGGGATGTCCGCCAAAGCTTTCGTTTACTGCAGCAGCAAGCTCTTCAATTCCCTTGTGGTCTTTAAAGTTAACTGTATGATCAGCGCCCATACGAAGAGCAAAGTCAAGTCTCTTCTGTTCGCCGTCAACTGCTGTGATGTGTTCAACACCCATTGTTCTGAGAACTGCAATACAGATAAGACCGATAGGTCCGCAACCCTGAACAACCACACGGCTGTTGAATCTGAGGATGCCTGTTGTTTTTGCACGTTCTACCGCATGGATAAGAACTGCACAAGGTTCGATGAGAATTCTGGAATCAAGGTCAAGGTCAGACACATTGAATATTGTTGAACCTCCTCTGATAACCATATAATCAGCAAACCAACCGTTGAAGTGAACATCGTCGTCAGGAACCAGTCCGTAAACGTCGGCACCTCCAACATTCTGCTTATTTAAGTCATACATTGTGATTTCAGGGTCGTCCTTAAGAATAACGCAGGTTACAACCTTGTCGCCAATGTTAAGGGGCTTGCCGGCGCTGTCCTTTTTAACATTCTTACCCATCTTAACGATTTCACCTGTACCCTCGTGACCGAGAACTACGGGAATAAGTCCAAAGGGGTCGCGCTTGAATTCGTGAGCATCTGTACCACAGATACCGCAGCCTTCAACCTTTACAAGAATATCGTCATCGCCGATTTCGGGGATTTTATATTCCTGAAGTTCGATTTTTTCGATACCTGTAAGCATTGCAACACGAGCCTTTTCAGGAACGGGGCCTGCAGCCTTGGGAGCTTGAGCACTACCTGTTCCCTGCATGCCTGCAAGAACCTGTTTCACAATCTGTTCAATTTCCATATTGTTCATTTTATGTAATCTCCTTTCTAAAGAATTAAACACTTAGTTTTCTTTCATAATCTCGTCAAGGCAAGATGCACCGTAAGCCGAAAGAGCAGTATCCTGTTCCTCCGAGCCGCCGCTTACACCAAGACCGCCAACGATCTTACCATGATAAATCAGCGGGTCGCCGCCGCCGAAAATAACAATCTGTCCGCCGTTTGTGTGCTGAATTCCATATAACGGGCCATCAGGTTTCGCCAAGGTACTCAGCTTTTTTGTGGACATTTTGAGAGCAACCACCGTATACGCCTTGTTGAGTGCAACATCATAGCTTGCAATATATGAATTGTCCATACATTCAATGGCAATAGGTCTGCCTGCTTCGTTTGAAACTGCCGCAACAATGTTAAGACCCATTGTTTTAGCCTTTGCCTCTACCATCGCAATCAGCTTGCGCGCCTGTTTAAGACCAAAAGGTTTTTCCTCTGCTTTGCTTTCGGTAAGCTGCTTTGTTACAGCTTCTACTATACGAGTAAGCTTTTCGTCATTCATAAATGACACCTCCCGTACTATTTGTTAAGCTGCTCCATAACCTTCTTTGTAATCATTGCAACCAGGTCTGCATCGTCGCCGGCACTTTCCTTGCCGCATGTGCAAGCACCGCCGCAACCGTGACAGCTTGCTTTGCCTTCCTTTGCGTTGGGGCAGAGGTTTGCAGGATGCTTTCCGGGAAGACCCATCTGTCTTCTGATTTCGTAAAGTCTTTCAATCTGTTCTTTTGAGAATTCCTGAGGTGTGCCTATCTGTGATGAGAGATAAAGCAATTCTGCATAGAATTCAAGTGATTCCATCTTATGGTAAGCCGCAAGAAGTGAATCTGAATATGCAAGAGCACCATGGTTTTCAAGAAGAACTGCATCGAAGTAGGGAAGGTATTCTTCCACTGCATCGGGGATTTCCATTGTTGAAGGTGTGCCGTACTTTGCAAGGGGAACACAACCAAGAGCAATAACAGCTTCAGGCATAATGGGCTGTGTTAAAGCTTTACCTGCAATAGCATAGCTTGTTGCATAGATAGGATGAGCATGAACAACCGCCTTAACGTCGGGACGCTTTTTATAAACCCTCATATGCATCTTGATTTCAGAAGAAGGCTTAAAGCCCTTGTTTGCCTGGATAACGTTACCGTCAGCATCAACCTTACAGATGTATTCGGGTGTCATAAAGCCCTTACTTACGCCTGTGGGTGTGCAAAGGAATTCATTATCAGAAATTTTTACTGAAATGTTTCCGTCGTTTGCGGCAACCATTCTTCTGTCATAGATTCTTTTACCAATGTCACAAATTTGTTTTTTGATTTCGTACTCTGACATCATAATAATGACCTCTCCTTTTATGTAAGATTTATTAATTTACTTGTTAAAAATTTGGCATTCTGCCTTACTCTAATTCTACCACTAATATATGCTAGTGTCAATAGTTTTTTGTGATTTTTTCTTTGTTTTTGTTGTTTTTATCTAAATTTTTGTGGTTTTCTGTCTTCTGCCAGATAATCTATCAGTTCCTGAATACCCTCGCCGGTGGTTGATGCAACAAAGAAAATCTTTTCACATCCTGCAAGCTCAAGCCATGCCGCCGCCTTCTGTGGCTCTGCATCGGGCTGGTCAATCTGTGTGACAATGCCGATAACCTCACGGTTCACCTGAGCCGTACAGCAGGGTGGATACAGCGAATACTGTTCTCTTGCGCTGAGGAGCAGTCCAACTACATCTGCCTCGTAGGAGTAGAGTGCCAATGCTCTGCCCAAGATTTTGTTTTCGGCATATTCGCCGGGGGTATCAATTAATATATCGTGATAGTTTATGTACTGGGTTTTGTGGTAACCAATCTTTTCGCCTTTAAGAGCCTGGGTAAGTGTGGTTTTGCCGCACTCGCTTCTGCCCACAAGTATCATCTTTTTCATATTATGTCCTTGTAATGGGGCAAACGGTAAAGCCCAGAGTTTCCTGAGAATAATCGCAAAGAGCTTTAAGGGCTGCCTCAACCTCCGAAACTGTTCCTGTTACGATAAGTGTTCCGCTGAAACGGTCAACAAAACCGATTTCTGCACCGGACGCCTTCATCGCAATGTCTGCCGCAATGATTGCGGTTTCTGCAGGTGACATAGTAACTATGCCGATTGCTGCCTTTGAATAATCAATTGCAGGATCCAAACCCAGCTTTTTGTAGAGAATTCTGTCAGGGTTTGCAATGATGTGAGCAAGTGTAATCTGCTTACCGGGAACAAGTTCCTGAATAATTCTCATTCTGTCAGAAAAATCCATAATATTGTCTGCCATCCGTTAACCTCCTATCATACAGGTAAGTCCTGTTTCTTCCACTACTTTTTTGAGTTTTTGAATATGCTCTGCAGGAATCAAATCAATTCCGTGCATTTCATAGGTTCTTCCAAGACCCTTATACTTATCCTCACCCAGCCTGTGATATGGCAAAAGGTGAAGCTCTTTAACAGTCTTAAGGCTTTTGGTAAATTCCGCAATGTCACGTATCTCCTGCTCGGTATCATTGAAAGTAGGGATAACCGGTACACGGATTATCAGTTTTTTGGCATCAGCCGCAAGGCGTTTTGCATTCTCTAAAATAAGCTCGTTGGGCTGAGTTGTAAACTGCTTGTGCTTTTGACTGTTTATATGTTTTATGTCCATAAGATATAAATCAAGGTAAGGAAGAAGCTTTTGAATTTTGTCATACCCTGCGCAGGCTGTGGATTCAAGAGCAGTGTTGATGCCCTTTTCCTTGCACGCCCTGAGGATTGCCGCCGCAAAATCGGGCTGAGCCAGAGATTCGCCACCGGACAGGGTAACTCCACCGCCACTGCGACGGTAATATATTCTGTCCTTTTCGATATCTGTCATCAGTTCTGCCACAGTAACGTCGCGTCCCATAATCTTTTCCTTGCCGTCAACCAGCATTGTTTCAATCTCCCGTTTCTGGGATTCGGGGTTGCAGCACCATTTGCATCTTAAAAAGCAACCCTTGAGAAAGATTATTGTACGCACACCGGGGCCGTCATGAACAGAAAATCGCTGGATATCAAATATCCTTCCCGTTGTGTTTAAGTAATCGTTGTTCATTTATATGTCCTTTCTCCGTTACCAAAACGAAGGAAAAATTGTTCAGATTGTGTGGTTTGCCGACCGCCACATCATTACAGCTAAGACCGCGATAATTTTTTGCAGATTGTGCGATTGACCGATTGACGTGTACTATGATGTGTACACAAATGAGGTCAATCGTGCAAGATGCGGAAATTTAGCCGGTATTAAAAGCCTTTTTGTTCGGTTCGATTTATAATATCATCTTGCAATGACTTTGAAAGTGTTGTAAACAACGCACTGTAACCGGCAACACGAACAACCAGACCCTTATACTTTTCAGGGTTCTTTTGTGCATCGATAAGGGTTTCACGGCTTACTACGTTAAACTGTACGTGGCTACCCTTCTGATCAAAGTATCCTCTTATCAGGGCAACAAAGCTCTCTAAGCCTGCTGTGCCCTCTAAAGCTGACGGATGGAACTTCATATTAAAGAGTGTTCCGTTTGATGCAATGTAATGGTCAAGCTTTGCAACAGAGTTTGCCGCAGCTGTGGGTCCGTTTACATCTCTGCCTGCCGCAGGTGATACACCGTCGGCAATTGGAGTTTTTGCAAGACGTCCATCAGGTGTTGCACCGGTTTGTGCACCGAGAGGTACGTTTGCCGATACAGGATAAAGGCCTGCCTGATACGAACCACCACGGGGGTTCTTGTACTTTTCAATAGGTTTGGTATATGTATATGCAACATCACGGGCAAAAGCATCGATTTCGCAATCATCATTACCAAACTTGGGAACTTCGTTAATGAGCTCCAGAATTTTTTGGTACTTGTTGCTGCCGCCCTTTGAAACACCGCCTGCAACCACATTTTTATAAATTTCGGCAATCTGCTCTTCGGTTACTGTTACGCCCTTTTCAGCAAGGCCCTTTACAACCTCGATTGTAACCTTCTGTGCATCATTTGAGCTGCTGTCTGCACCAAAGTTATTCTCTAATGCTTCCTTAAGCTCTGCAAGGCTGAACTGTCGCTGTTCAAAAACAAGCTTCTTGATTGCGTACAGGGCATCTGCCATATTTGCAACGCCAAAGCCCTGAGGACCGGTAAAGTTGTAAATTGCACCGCCCTCCTGAACGCTTTTACCTCTGCCGATACAGTCTTCAATCATACTTGAAAGGAAGGGCAGGGGCGCACGTTCCATATGTGCAAGGTCAATTGCGTTATCTGCATCAACCATAAGTTCAATCATATATTCGGTCTGTGCCTTGTATGCATCATAGAATTCACAGAAGGTGTTCATCTCGTTAATGTCACCTGTTTTTATACTGATCTGCTTTCCGCAATCTTCGCCGTTTGAGAACACAAGCTCAATAGGACGGCACATATTAAAGAATGCCGCATCGTGCCAGCCATCTGTTTTACCCATCTTCTGAGGCTCAACACAGCCGATAATGTTATACTGTCTTGCATCTTCCAAAGTCAGACCACGGCTTACAAGGGCAGGAATAATAACCTCGTCGTTGTAGTATGCAGGAAGACCGATACCTGTGCGGGTAAGTTCGCCTGCTCTTATCAGGAATTCGTGAGGAGTTTTGTTCCATACACGAACCGAAAGCGAAGGCTGAGGAAGCATAATGTGCATTGATGCATTGATACACATAAACGAAAGGTCGTTGGTTGTATCAACACCGTTTTTGTCCTGACCGCCTGCAATAAGGTTCTGGAAAAGACTGTAGCCTGCAAAACCCTGAGCAGATGCATCGTCACGAACCTTGGTAAAGCTGTTAAGCTTTATCCACACACAGTCCATAAGCTCCTGAGCAAATTCACGGGTAATCTTTCCGTTTTTCAAATCCTTCTTATAATAAGGATACATATAGATATCAAAACGGCCGGGAGAAATTGAGTGACCGTTTGATTCGGTCTGCACAAGCATCTGTATAAACCAGAAGCTCTGACAAGCCTCGTGGAAGCTTTCTGCACCAAACTGAGGAACACGGCTACAGTTTTTGCCGATAGTTTTCAGTTCTTCACGTCTGGCAGGGTCGGTACACTTTTCTGCCATTTCGTAAGCAAGGCGAGAATATCTCTGTGCAAATGTAATTGCCGCCTCGCAGCTTTCGATAACAGCATCAAGGAAAATTCTCTTCTTTACTGCATCGCCGTCTTTAGGGTCGATTGCAGCCATTGCCGCCTTAGCCTTTTTAATAATGCCGTCATAGCCTACTCTTAAAACCAAATCATAGTCAACAGTAACGTGGCCGATACCATTGTAGAAATAGTTGCCGGGAGTAAAGATGTTGTGACTGATTGCATCAATTGTTTCGGGGCGCATATAAGATGTAGCAAGCTCGCTTGTTGTCTTGCCCTTCCAGTATGCAAATACTTCCTTAAGCGCCTTTTTAGAATCTTCGGTCAAAACAAATGGGTCAGCAGCTCTTGTTTCGATAGTATCAAACTCGTCCTCAATCCACTGGAATGAAAATTCGGGGAAAATCTGACAGCTGCGCTGCGACTTTGTTGCACTACCAACAACAAGCTCATCCTCGTGTATAATAATAGGAAGATTCTCCGCTATATGCCGGAAAGCCTTTGCACGACGGGTAATCGTTGGCATACCTTCCGTTTTTTTATAGGATTCGGTAAGCAAAACCGCACGTTCAACCTCAATTTCAGGAGCCTTTGCAAACAATGCGTCCTTCAAGCGGTCAATACGTGGGCTTTTGGCTATATTTTCTGTATAATATTTCGCCATTTACGTCCTCTCCTTTCTTAAACCATACTTTTTCAGCTTTTTCACTAACTCTATTTTAACTCAAAAACAAAAAAATGTCAACACATTTCAAAGAAAAAAACAGAAAATTTCAAATAAAATCAAAAATTTTTGATTACATTGACTTTTAATTCAAAATGTGATATAATATTTTTAAATTAACATTCATACTGCCACCGGGTAGTGAAATGCAAAAGCATTCGTTTGCACAGCGTTAGGTCTTTGAAGTTGTGCCAAATGGATGTTTATTTTTTTTGAAAGGATAGATTTATATGCGAACAAAAAATCCCTTTAGTGACCTGAATGGTTTTGAGCTTTCTTTGTGGATTGCTTCTGTTTTGGTATGTATTGGTGCCTATATACTTTCAGGAGGTGGCGACCGGCTTACTCTTGTTTCATCTCTTATAGGTGTTACTGCTTTAATTTTTGTTTCAAAAGGTTATGTGCTGGGACAGGTTTTAACCGTTGTCTTTGCCGTTTTTTACGGAATAGTTTCATTTTTCTTCCGATACTACGGAGAAATGATAACCTACCTTTGTATGACTGCCCCTATCGCTGCGCTTTCGGTCATCTCATGGTTGCGGCATCCTTACAAAAATACAAAAGAGGTAAAAGTTGCGCATCTGACCAAAAAGCAGCTTGCAGTTATGGTTATTCTTGCTGTTTTAGTTACAATCATATTCTACTTTATTCTCGACGCATTAGGGAACGCAAATATGTTTTTCAGCACAATTTCAATTACAACAAGCTTTATAGCATCCTACCTGACTTTTTACCGCAGCCCCTATTATGCTCTTGCCTATGCCGCTAACGATGTTGTTCTGATTGTTTTGTGGGTTCTTGCCACGGCAGAAAACATTTCATATCTGCCAATGATATTGTGTTTTATAATGTTTCTTGCAAACGACCTTTATGGTTTTTATAACTGGCAGAGAATTGAGAAAAAACAAAAAGCATAAATTCACACTTGGAATTTATGCTTTTTATAGTTATCTCTTCCACGTATTGCGTGAAAACAAAACCAACATGGGGAATATCTCCAGCCTACCAATTATCATCACCAGAGATAATACAAAAGTAGAAAAGGGCGAATATACCGAGAAGTTAGCGGCCGGTCCGACCGCATTTAAACCGGGTCCGATATTGCTTAACGTTGCTACAACCGCCGTAAAATTTGATGTAAAATCAAGGTTGTCAATACTTATTAAAAGTATCGCCGTCGCAAATATCAGCATATAGGCTACAAAGAACACATTAACTCCGCGCAGAGTTTCGTGTTCAAGGGGTTTGCCATTAAGTTTAACCTTGACAGTGGCCTTTGGATGCGCCAGAACCTTTATTTCTTTTACGATACTCTTAAACAGAATTACTATTCTTGAAACCTTTATTCCGCCACCTGTACTGCCTGCGCAGGCTCCACAGAACATCAGCAGCACAAGAACCGTTTTTGAAATCTGTGGCCACAGATTAAAATCAACCGTTGAATATCCTGTTGATGTTATAATTGAAGATACCTGGAATGCACTATGCCTGAGAGCCTCGCCCTGACTTGCAAAGGAGCTTTGTATATTAAAGAATATAACCGCCACAGAAGCAATGATAATCACTAGATAAGCCCGCACTTCCTCCATTTTGAAAGCAGTTTTCACCTTTCGCATAAGGAGCATATAATAAAACGTAAAATCTATACCGCACAAAATCATAAACACGGTAATTACAATCTGGACATAAGGTGAATAATCTGCAAGACCCGAATTTCTTATTGAAAAACCACCCGTACCAACAGTACCAAAGGTAAGGGTTGATGCCTCAAACCAGTCAAGACCACCAAGCATCAAAAGAACAATTTCAGTCATCGTAAACCCTATATAAATCCCATACAGGATTTTTGCTGTGCTCCGCACTCTGGGAACAAGCTTGCCAACCGAATGTCCCGGGCTTTCTGCCCTGATAAGATGCAGATTGCTTCCGCCGGACATAGGCAAAAGGGCAACAAGAAACACCAGAACACCCATACCGCCAATCCAGTGTGTAAAGCTGCGCCAGAAAATCAAGGATTTCGACAAGGCCTCAACATCCGTCAAAATTGATGCTCCTGTTGTTGTAAAGCCTGAGGCAGTTTCAAAAAAAGCATCAATAAAACTTGGAATACTGCCCGAAATTACAAAAGGCATCGCACCAAAAATACTCATTACAATCCAGCTAAGGGCAACAGCCACAAAGCCTTCCTTGGCAAACATATTTCGATTTTTTGGTTTTGCCATAATAAGAGGAATACCCACAATAAGACATAGTACAATGCAAACGGGAAAAACCCACTTAATCTGTTCGTCAAATATCAACGAACACAAAAACGGAAGTACCATAGCTACCGCTTCGATATTAAGCACACAGCCCAGTACATAAGAAATAATTCTGTAATTCATAGTTCTTTTCCTTATTATTATTCGAGAATATCGCTTATATCCTTAAAACCTTTATGAGTTGTCACTATAATAACCGTATCACCTGGCAAAATAACATCTTTACCACGGGGAGTAATAATTGTTCCTCTGCGGTTTATGCAGGCAATAATTATTCCGGACTTCAATGAAAGTTTTTCAATTGTCTTGTTTGAAATCGGCGAACCTTCAACAATTCTGAACTCCAACGCCTCTGCCTTGCCATCAAGAACATAATGCATGGTTTCGATATTGCTGCCGATAGAATTGTTTTTTGCACGGACAAAACGCACAATATATTCTACAGTGATGTTCTTGGGATAAATTATTGTATCAAGACCAAGATTGCGGATAACCTCGTCGTAGCCGATGCGGTTTATTTTTGTAATAACCTTGCCATCGGTTTTAGTCTTTGCATACATCGAAAGCATAACATTTTCTTCGTCAATGCCTGTCAGCGATACAAAAGATTCAGCATTTTCAATTCCTTCTTCAAGAAGAAGCCGGTTTTCTGTTCCGTCGGCATTGATAACTGACGCCTTTGGAAGAATACTGCACAATAATTCTGCACGGGCAGCATCATTCTCAATAATCTTAACATCAATTCCGGATTTAATAAGGTTGTAGGCAAGATAAACCGCAGTTGTTCCACCGCCAACTATTATGCAGTCCTTTACCTTGTTTGTTTTGATTCCTATCCTCTTTATAAAATGGGCGGCATCCTTTATGGTGGCAACAACGCTGATTAAATCCCCTTCCTTCAGCAAAAAGTTACCGCCGGGAATAAATGCATCATCATTACGTTCTACACCGCAAATCAGTATATCACAGTTCAGCTTGCTGCTGATGTCAACCACCTGAAGGTCACACAGGGGCGAGCCCTTCTGAATTTTAAACTTAAGAATTTCAACCCTGCCCTTAGCAAAGGTATCAATCTGTATTGCAGAAGGAAACCTGAGCGCTCTTGCAATTTCAATTGCGGCAGTAAGCTCAGGATTGATTACCATATCAAGACCAAGTTCTTCCTTAATGAGATGAATTTCCTTGTTATATTCAGGATTTCTTACACGGGCAATGGTACTGCAATTGCTGTTTATCTTTCTTGCAATCAGGCAGGTAAGCAGATTAAGCTCATCAGAGCCGGTAACTGCAATAAGAATATCTGCATTATCGATACCCGCCTCACTTAAAACCTCAAGACTGGCACCACTGCCCGACACACCTATTACATCATAAGTGTTCACCGTGTCCTGAAGAACGTTGTGCTTTACATCCACAACGGTAATATTATGATTTTCTTCACGGCTCAGACCTTCAACCAGCTTTTCGCCCACCTTGCCTGCGCCAACAACAATAATATTCATACGCTATTTCTCCATATACGCAGTATGTTAAATTTCAAATTTATCTAGTCTATTATAGCAAACTCCCCTGTTAAAGTCAACAGCAACACAAAAAGACTACTGCAAGCATACAATAGTTGTTTTTCGATATCTTTTATTCTTTATCCTTAATTTTCTTAATTTCTCTGTTTGAACGAAAAATCATATAAACAGCAACAAACAGAACAAATATGCAAACTGCTCCACCTGTTGATGCTGTCATAATCAAACGGAATGACGGGTCTTCATTCTGCCCAAATGCGCTGATCATCGCCGTTTCAAGTGTAAACAGCGACACCACCGCCGACACAAGACTTATTGCCTTTGCTGCCGACATCAGCGGGCTTTCAAACCGACGGTACCTGACCACATTAACCATCGCCACCACCATTGCGGTGAAGGTATACGCCGCCATACCGATTGTGTGAATATAATGATACTCAAATCCCCTGTTCTGACGTACAACAAAAAATACTATTACCGCAAGGGCCTGGTTCATCACAAGTATCATAATTCCGCAAAACCTGTATCGGTATAGCTCCTTCAACCGATTTTCACCGGGAACATCCACATTTGCCGTATCACGAAGCAAAAACAAGCGCATAACTATAAGCAAAATATAATATGCCGCCAATGCATAAAACCACAGCTCGTGAAAGTATATTCCCGAAAACAGTTGCATTGCCGCATACAAAATATTTACAGACACCGCCCCAAACAGCGAAAGCTTCACTCTCAGCTTTGGGTCATTGAAATATCTTTTTATATTTCTGTCTTTCTCAAGCCACGCCTTAACCCTTCGCATTTTTACCTCCTTTACACACCGGCATCCGCACTTAAAAGTTCTTTTTCGCCATCTACATGCCTCTTGCCGGGAACAACAAAATTAAAGGCATTGGAAATTATTTCAAACTCTGTCCTTTGTGCATCCTCAATTTCACCGTCAACACAAAGCCGCATGGCTCCGTCAAGGGGCGTTACAGTAATCTTTTTGCATTTTGCCCAAAATATTACCTTTTCTATATTTTTCAGTTTAACATGAGTTCCCTTCATATAAAAAGGAAGCTTGGTAAGAAAATTCAGCCGCGAAATATTGTATACAATATTTATATCCATAAATCCGTCATTTATGAGACCAAGGGGATTGCTCATCATTCCGCCACCGCAGAATTTGCCGTTTGATATTGCGGTAAGCAGCAATGGGCCTTTATGTTTTTCTTTCCCATCAAGCTCAATTGCCAGATTTGCACCCTTCTTTTTTATCAGCATTGCAAAAACTGATATAAAATAAGCAAGAGACCCTCCAACAAATGGTTTAGTTTTCATTTTAGCTGTCATATCAACCACATTACAGTCAAAGCCTATGTTAAACATATTTGCGCAGTGCCTGATATGTTTTACGCCGTGCAGTTCTTTAGTATACCTGATAGCATCACACCTTGTACAGCTTGCCGTAATCTGCGCCTCTGCATCAAGAAAATCTTTTTCGGTGCCAAAATTTCTGCGGAAATCGTTGCCCGTACCCAAGGGCATAACCCCTATCTCGCTGTCCGGATGCTCTATGGCACCATTAAGCACTTCACCCAGCGTTCCGTCACCACCGCATGCAATAAACCGTGCTTTCCCATAGCTTTGACAATAGTTCTTAACAAATCTCTCGGTGTCACCCACCGCTTTTGTCATATATATTTCCACATCGGCTTTCAGCTTGTTTGCCGCATTTCTGATTGCCGCAACAAGCTTTTCTGTGCTGTTACCTTTACCCGCTTTGGGGTTAATCACAAAGACCGTTTTCATATATGCACCTCATATTTAAACTCTGTATTATTCTACATTTTACCATAAACTTCGACATAGGGCAAGAAAAAAGAAAACTCCGCCGTGAAATCAAAGCGAAGTCATTAGAATTATATTTTGTTTTTTAGTATTTTTATAATAACTATCCCAGCAACAAGACCAACCAGACCCTGCACAAGATTTGCCGGAATGTTAAGCGCAGATGGTGTAAACCCATACATAATCCCTTCAAATAAAAAATATCCAAAAATCATCAAGGCTTCTGCAACCACACCGCCGACAAGCCGTGAGACTGTATCGCCTATTTTGTTGTATAACCATTTATAGATAAAACATGTCACAAGTGCCATCATTCCTTTGATAACAAATGTTGCCGGTGCATAAACAGCATAACCGATTAAAACATCCGCTAAAGCTGAGCCAAAACCTGCCGTAAGAAAACCATACAAAGGCGAAAGCATCCACCCCGAAAGCAGCACAACGCAATCGCCAAGGTTAAGGTATCCCTTAAACGGTGATGGAATTCTGATTATCATTGTTGCAATGCACACAAGCGCCGCAAACATTGCTGCCGTAACTATTTTTCTTGCATCTACTTTCATACCATCACTCCAGCCTGGAAAATTTATATTGACAAAACCATAATACACCTAAACTATACTATCTGTCAAGCAAAAACACAAATAAAATACGAAAGTGGCTTGAACACTACGTTTCAAGCCACATTATATTTTTTATAAAATTATTCCCATTCAATTGTGCCAATTGGCTTTGGAGTAAGGTCAAGAAGAACACGGTTGATGCCCTCTACCTCTGATGTGATGCGGTCGGTGATTTTGTGAAGCACATCATAGGGTATTTCTTCTATGCTAGCTGTCATTG
>JAZNVB010000084.1:0-12721 GCA_045592585.1 Clostridia bacterium | reverse complement strand
GTACTTTCCTATTATCTCCCTGACCACCGGTGCTGCATTAGCTGAATTCTTCCCTTGTACCAGCAACACTGCCACCGCGATCTTTGGATCGTCTGCCGGCGCTAATGCCACCGTCCAGGCGAAATTATCATAACTTGCTTTATATCTGTCAATATCTTCAAGAGTAATTCCTTTGTGAAGGGCAATATTTATACCGTTTGCGATTATATCTGCAACTCTCTTGACCAGTGTATCAACTTCTTTGGGCGTTACAACAAAATCGCCATATCCCTCCTGCAACACCTGTTTTATCAGCACATACTTATCCTCATTAGCAACAATTGAAAGCATCTTATATAAAGGTTCACTTTCCCTTGCGTTTTCCCTCAAATCTTCAAGCAATACATCTATTGTATCCCCGGCAATGGTTGCGGCATCTATAACCGTGGGTACACCAATGGCAATTACCGGAATCCCTAGCGTCTTTTCGTTAATTGCCATCCGTTTGTTGCCTATCCCTGCCCCTGGTGTAATGCCGGTATTACTCATCTGTATTGTGCTGTTCACCCTGTCCATTCTTCTTGAACAAAGAGCATCAACTGCAATAATAACCGAAGGTCTTACCCTTTCGGCCAGGCCCTTAACCATTTCGCCTGTTTCAATGCCGGTAATCCCCAGAACTCCCGGGGATACTGCACATACCGATTTCAGTCTTTCATCTATTTCCTCGGGCATATATTCTAAAAGATGTCTGGTAACCAACACAGAATCCACACATTTAGGGCCAACAGCATCTGCCGTTATATTGCGGTTTCCAAGTCCCACCACAAGAACCGTTCCGCCAATCTCATCTCCCAGAAGAGCGCCTAGCTCTTTTGCGCAAACACGGCAGGCCTCTTCATAGGTTTCCTGCTGTACCTGACCATTTTCAGGAAGCTCCATTGTTATATATTTTCCTGCAGGCTTTCCCAATGCTTTTTCACCATATTCATCTGTAATCATTACTCTGGTCACGTTGATACCACAATCAAAGGCTTCGTCCTCTGCCTCAACTCCTTTTATTTTCTCTGCAATCATTCCGTTTTCCATATACATTTCCCTTGCCTCTATGGCAAGGTCTGTCCGTGCATTGTACACATATATCTCCCCCTATACTTGCTTCTTGACACTCCAGACACTTTGTGTTAGAATGTGAATATATTGTAAACATTTATACTACAAACAATTGATGATTAGTTTCAACTGGTAAAATTCTCGATAAATGCCGTAAGTTCAGAGGCACTCCCGAGCATTACACCGTTTTGGAGCATTTTCAGGTCGCCTTCTGACAAATCATTTTTATATACCTCGCGGTTGTATAAAAATTCTTCCTTGCCGGAATATGAAACATAAACCTCCAACGCATCACCTTCAAGGCGGACAAGATAATATTCCTCACTGTCTGCTAAGGTACTGTGCAGATTATCGCTTTCGTCGGTTCTGCTATCGTGTGTTTCGGTTATTTGCTGATATGCAGATGTCTGACGTGCCTGAACACGCTGTTCTTCCATCATATTTACGGTAATGTTATATGTGGCGACTCCGGTAGCAACCGCTACCAGCACCAAAAGAACAAAAAGCATAATAACTTTAAACGTTGTCTTGAGCATAGATTTTATCAACCTTTCCGTGTATGTGCAGGGCATCTCCTGTGCAACATACTTTTTGTTAATTGTTAACATTTACAGTTTTTTTATACCTGTACCCAGGCAAAAAGGAGTGTTTTGTTTGAAAAAAAATCCCCGCAAAACAAAACGTAGGATGAACCCCTACACAAAAATTTATCTTAAAGTTTTTTCAATTACCGTAGCTTTAGGATTGTTTCTGTCTTTCCTTGTTATGGTTGGTTCAATTTTAGGGTTCTTTGGAGATATGGATAATTTAGACCTGGAAGCTATTACCAACAACAGTTCTTCACAGGTCATATACATTGACAGTCAGGGCAACGAACAGGTTCTTACCACCCTTTCTGCCAAGCAAAACCGTGTCTGGGTAGACCTTGCGGATATCCCGCAGGATATGAAGGATGCCTTCGTTTCTATAGAAGATGAACGGTTTTACTCTCACCACGGTTTTGACATCAAGCGAACATCTAAAGCATTTTTCATGTTTGTTGCCAATAAATTTACAGGAAGAGAAACCACCTTTGGCGGCAGCACAATAACGCAGCAGCTTGTAAAAAACATTACCCGCGATGATAAACGTACAGCGGCACGAAAAATTCAGGAAATCTCTCGCGCTGTTAATCTGGAAAAAAAGCTTTCCAAGGATGAAATCCTTGAACTTTATCTGAATTCCATATATCTGTCGCAAGGCTGCAACGGTGTTCAAACAGCTTCACTTAAATTCTTTGGCAAACCTGTCAGCGAGCTTAATCTGGCAGAGTGCGCCTCTATTGCAGGCATAACCCAGTATCCCAGTCTGTATGACCCGTTGATTAACCCCGAAAAGAATAAAGAAAAACAAGAAATCGTTCTCGGCAAGATGCTGGAGCTTGGGTACGTTACTCAAGAAGAATATGACAATGCCATAGCACATCAGTTGGTGTTTACAGAGATTGACCCAAGCACGCTGTCAACAGGAACTATCCACTCATACTTTGTGGATCAGGTTGTATGCGATGTTCTTGAAGACCTTAAGGGACTTGGATATTCGGATATAATTGCACAAAAAATGCTATACTCCGGCGGACTTAAAATTATTACAACCATTGACCCCACCGTTCAGGCTGCAATGCAGGGTGTATTTGAAAATATCGACAACTTCCCCGATTACAATCCTGACAATCCCATTCAGGCAGCTATGGTTGTCCTTGATCCCTACACCGGGCAGGTTAAGGGTATTGTAGGCGGTGTTGGTAAAAAGACCGGAAACCTTGTTCTTAACCGTGCAACTCAGACCTTGCGTCAACCGGGTTCATCAATCAAGCCCATTTCTGTTTATGCTCCTGCAATTGAAAACGAAATTATTACTCCGGCAGATATCTATGATGACAAGGCCATCTCTTATGGCGGTTGGACTCCCCACAACATTGACAATAAATTCCGTGGTAATGTCTCAATACGCGAAGCGGTTCGTAGATCATATAACACCATACCTGTTCAGGTTCTGGACAAGCTTGGCGCAGATACCTCTTATAACTTCCTGACAAAACGACTCGGCATTACATCCCTTGTCAAGGACGATATAGGCTATTCTCAGCTAGCTCTGGGTGGTCTTACCCACGGTATATCGGTTCTTGAAATGGCTGCATCATATACTCCGTTTATTAACCGTGGTATATACTCAAAACCATGCACCTATGTTTCTGTCACAGATTCCGACGACAATGAAATTCTCGCAAATAAACCCGCACAAAACATAGCTATGAGTGAAGAAGCGGCCTATGTTATGAGTCGCCTGCTCAAAGAGGTTGTTACCTCGGGTACGGGTGGCGCTGCACAACTTGGTTCGGGAATGTATACTGCAGGTAAAACCGGCACCAGCTCTGATTATAAGGATCGTTGGTTTGTTGGATACACTCCGCATTACGTAGCGGCAGTTTGGCATGGCTACGATAACCCCAAATCCGTTCCTTCATCATACAACAGCCCTTCAATATGGAAGAAGGTTATGACAGAAATCCACAAGGATAAAAAGGTTATAACCAACATCACTGCCCCATCAGGTGTAAAATACGTAAATTATTGCCTTGAAACAGGGCTGCTCCTTGGCGAACACTGTAACGACGAGGTGAAAACAGGTTTCTGGTTTGTATCCGGAAATATTCCCGCCAAAACCTGCGAATCCAAGCATCTTCCCGAGGGCGAAGAAGAACCTCCCGAGGGCGAGAACGTTGTAGACATTGACTCTCCTGAATCTGTTGAAGTTCCTGAAGAGTCACCAGACGTTGCAGAAGAGTCTGCTGCTTAAATCCAACACCCAAAGACAGAATGAAAACTTTTGATATGCACCCCAAAAGTATCTAACTTTTGGGGTGCACTTCATTTTTCATTTTGTCTTTTTTGATTGACTTTTTTCTTTAAATGTATTAAACTTATGATAAAGATTTGCGGGAGGGTTATTATGAAATTTGTATCCTGGAATGTAAACGGTTTGCGTGCCTGCCTTGAAAAAGGTTTTACTGATATATTCAAAAACTTTGATGCAGACATATTTGCTCTGCAGGAAACCAAAATGCAACAGGGTCAGGCAGAAGTCTTAACCGAAGGCTACCACCAGTATTGGAACAGTGCCGACAAAAAAGGCTATTCGGGCACGGCTGTTTTTACCCGTGTTAAACCCAACTCTGTATCTTGCGGAATAGGCATTGATAAACACGACCACGAAGGCAGGGTTATCACTCTGGAATTTGACAAATTCTATTTTGTCACCTGCTATACACCCAATTCCCAAAATGAGCTTGCACGCCTTGACTACCGTATGGAATGGGAAGACGATTTCAAAAATTATCTGGTTGCCCTTGACAAGAAAAAGCCCGTTATTCTTTGCGGTGATTTGAATGTGGCACATAAAGAAATTGACCTTAAAAATCCCAAGACCAACCGCCGCAACGCAGGCTTCACCGATGAAGAACGTGAAAAAATGACGCAATTGCTTGAAAGCGGATTTTGCGACAGCTTCAGGCATCTTCATCCTGATAAGACCGACATTTATTCCTGGTGGAGCTACCGCTTTAAGGCTCGCGAAAAGAACGCCGGGTGGCGTATTGATTATTTTTTAACATCAGATATAATTAAAGAAAACATTAAAGCCGCCGATATCCACACCGATATCCTTGGCTCGGACCACTGCCCCGTATCACTTGAAATAGAAATTTAAAGAATATATTTTAAAAAATCAGGAAATCACTAACGAAAAGGAGAGAAATCAATGAGTATATTACATTTAACTGCTGAAAATTTTAAATCAACCATCGAAAACACCGACAAGCCAGTGCTTGTAGACTTTTTTGCAGAATGGTGTATGCCCTGCAAGATGTTTGCACCTATTCTTGAAAAAGTTGCCGAGAAAATCGGCGACAGCGCAGTAATTGCCAAAATAAACATTGACGAGGCAGAAGCTATCGCTATGGAATACCAGGTGGCATCAATTCCAACCGTGATACTTTTTAAAGGCGGCGTTGAGATAGAGCGGCACGTTGGCGCTATGTCTGCCGGCGAGGTTTTAAATCTGTTGCAAAATAACTAAATATCGGGGACAGCAAGCTGTCCCCGATTTGTTTCTTATTATATTCTTCTGCGGTTTTGTTCCGCCTGTTTTCTGTATTTTGCAGGAGTTATCAGCTTATTTTCTCTGAACTTGCGGGTGAAATAAAAACGATCACAAAAGCCCAGTTTTTCGCTGATATATTCAATGGACAATTCACCCTCTGACAACAACTTTTCTGCCTCGAACTGAATTCTCAAATCAATATAATGTCCGATGCCTATTCCCATTTCTTCATAGAACCGTTTTGAAAGAGTAACCGGTGCAACATACAAATTTTGCGCAATTTCCTTTACCCGCATTTTGACGGAAAGGTTTGTATTTATATATGTAAGCGCCTTTTGAATAAGCTGACTCTTTTTTGTTATATGCAGGTTTTCCATATTTGCTTTCCGGGTTATTTTGTGCAGGTCTTCATATATGTAGCTTCTCAACAACATCTGCGAAGTCACTCCGCCCTGCATAAAAATTTCTTTAAGTTGCATTGCTCTGTCTGTTTCAAATGAAATTATTTCTTTGCAGGTTGAAAAAATATCCATATAATCATTTGAAAATAAATTTATGTGAAAAAAACATTTTTCAAGATTACTGTCGCATCTGAAATCAAATTTCAAGCCTATGGGGATAAAATACAGATGGTTTGGTTTCATAATAATTTCCTTGCCGTCATAGCTAAGATACCCCTCTCCACCGGTTACATAATAAATACGGGAGTAAGGAGAAATCACATTTTCAGCAACCCAACTTGAATCACACTTTACAAACCTGCCATACCATATTTTAAGCTCTAAATCATCAATATACGGCATAATTTCATATTCATAGTCCATATCAAAATCTCCATATTTAATACTAAAACTTGCATACAAATAAAAGCTTTTATGTGATACTGTAATTTTATCATAAAGTAAAAAATTTTGCAATAAAAAGGAGAAATCTATATGTCAAGTTATGTAACAAAAAAGACCGACGCCGAAACCGCCTGGTTTGTTCAGGACAGATTTGGTATGTTTATACATTTCGGGCTTTATTCTATGCCCGCTCGCCACGAATGGATAAAAGCACGTGAGCAAATCACCGAAGAACATTACGATAAATATTTTGAGAATTTCAAGCCTGATATGTTTGATGCCTCCGAGTGGGCAAAAAAAGCAAAGGCGGCAGGTATGAAGTATGCTATTCTTACCGCCAAGCATCACGAAGGTTTTTGCTTGTTTGACTCGGCATACACCGACTACAAATCTACCAACACACCGGCAGGTCGTGACTTTGTAAAAGAATTTGCAGACGCCTTTCGTGCAGAGGGTTTAAAGGTGGGACTTTACTACTCCCTTATCGACTGGCATCACCCTGATTATCAGATTGATGTTTTTCACCCCCGCCGCAATGCACCCAATGCCGAGGAAATGAACAAAGTGCGCGATATGGGCAGATACAGAGAATATATGTTTAATCAGGTAAGAGAGCTTCTTACCAATTACGGAAAAATTGATATAATCTGGTTTGACTTTACATACCCCTCAATGGAAAGTATAAGAAACGAATATAACGAATTTTTCTTTAAGGATTACAAGGATTGGATGCCCTGGACAACCAAAGAAACCTGGGACACCGACGAACTTGTTAAAATGATAAGGGCATTAAGCCCCGGCATTATTATAAACGACCGTCTTGGCATACCTCAGGATGTAAAAACTCCCGAGCAAAGCATTGCTCTTGACTGGCCCCTTTATCCCGGAACAGACGAAAAGGCCGTGTGGGAAGCTTGTCACACCTTTTCAGGCTCCTGGGGATATTACCGTGACGAAATGAGCTGGAAAAATCCAGAAGCACTTATACGCACCCTTATAAACTGTGTTTCAAAGGGCGGCAACCTGATTATGAATGTCGGTCCCACAGCAAAAGGATATTTTGACGCCCGTGCAGACAAGGCACTTAAGGTATACGAAGAATGGATGAAATATAACAGCGAGTCAATCTATAACTGTACAATGGCAGAGCCGGAATTTACTGCACCACTTGGTACACTGCTTACCCAATCGGTTGATGAAAAAAGACTTTATATTCATCTTGTTGAGTACCCCTTTGGCGAAATTCTGCTGAAGGATGCCGCAGGCAAGATTGATTATGCACAGTTCCTGCACGATAACAGCGAAATTCATTTTATAGAAAATTCTGACGGCAGTGTAACTATTGTTGTGCCCGGAATAAAGCCCGATTGCACAATACCTGTTATTGAACTAATTTTAAAATAAAATACACCTATACAAAAAGGTGGATACCGCAAATGCGGCATCCACCGATTTTTATTAGCTATTTATTTAAACAAATCTTCATCCAAAAGGTTTTCATAATACCAATCGTCGGCACCGTTTACACAAACCCTTGCACTGCCTGTTTCACTTGAAATAAGAGTGTTTTCAAGACGTTTGTGTGAGAAATAATAATTTTCAACCGCTTGCTTATAGTATGTGTCATACAGTCCCGAAAGCCCTGATGCAATATTGGGCACATAAACCGCTACGGGATTTAAGGTATTGATAAACAATGGGCTGTAATCAACAATAAAATGGTGGTTGCCAAAAAACCAATGGCAATTGAGCTCCTGGGTTCTGTTTGCCTTTATCATATCAGACATATATCTCTCCTGAGAAAAGGCATAGTTGTCTGCACCGTGATAATAGCGGAATCCGTTGTAGTCAAGCATAAACGAAACCGATGTGGCATTTTCGTAATTGTGGTCATTGTTCTTGATAAATGAATACTTATAAACTTCCATTTTTTCGCCATTCTCATTAAAGCGGCTGTTGAGTATATCAATATCTACTCCGCCTAAATCCCAGATTTTTTCAAGCTCGTCATAATGACACAGCATTGTTGAATCGAGGTAGCTGAAATCTTTTAAGTAATTGTATCGGCTTTCCTTATCTGCTTTTAACAATTCCGTTACCTTGTCTGCATCAGGTACTGTTAAATTATGAGATTTTATAATCTCATCCTTCAACCCAACGTGGTCCTTGTGAAAATGGGTGATAAGATAGTAGTCAAGCTTTATGTTATTCTTTTCAAGATAAGGAACTACTTTATCTTCTGCCATAGCATTGGTTGCAGAATCAACCAGCAAATACTTGCCGTTGGGAAGCTTGAACAATGTTGCATTTGCCTTATCTACATTAAAATGAATATACTGAAGCTTGGTTTCGGGTGTTGTTCTTCTTATTTCAATTTCCTGTTCTAAAACCTTTCCGCTTTCAAGACGATATAAAAGGGTATGTACTCCTTCACCAAGGTTATATACCGCCTCTTTATCAAGGAAGATATCATTCTTGGGGCGTAAAAGTGCTGCTTTAGAAAGCTTGGTTGCCTCAAAGGGAATGTTCATTCCGTCTGCTGTTTCAACTTTAACCAATGTGTCTGTATAGTTTGTTATAACCGTTTTGGGTTGCTTTTGATTATCAAGGAAAAGTAATTCGGTTTTTGGAGATATATCATAAGTAAATTCTTCTTCTTTTCCAAGACATTTCAAGTGGGTTATTTGTGTATCCTTGGTGTGATAGTAATGATAAATTGTGTTCTTTCCTGCTTTTAAATACATCAGGAATGTTCGTTGTTTTTGTCCGTGGACAAGGCTCTGTAAGAATTTTATCACTTCTCCGTCAGGTGTGTGGGTGTTAATGTTAAGATAGCCTATCCAGTTGTCTGTTGTATAGCCAACATCCATTTTGTAATAGCCCTCTGTGGGAGCATCTATTTCGGTTACAAAGTACTGACCCGAAGCGCTGTATGCAATCCCATTTTCGTCTACCGGAACTCTTATCTCCACAAGATTTTCTATATTCTCTCTGACTTTTTTCAAATCCTCGGCTCTGCATAACAAGGTAGCAAGCTCTGCTCTTGTTAAATTATCTTTAGCACCAATTGTTCCGTTATCGTGTCCTGAAAAAAGTCCGTTTTTCACCGCAGACGCAACATAAGAAACATATACTTCTGAAATTTCGGCTTTGTCAGAGAAAGCATCCAACCCGGGGTATTCTGCAACAACATCATATCCAAGAGCACTCACAAGCAAATACGAAAGCTCCTCTCTTGTAATGGCAGTATCGGGCAAAAGATTTTCGCCCGCCCATTCCCTTGGCAATATATCCTTTGCTGCATTTACATAGGGAATATACCACTCGTCTGTGCCTGTGCTCTTTATATCACGTTGCAAATAAACTGCAAGAGTTTTTATAGCCTCTGCTCTTGTAACATCACCCTCAGGCAAAAAACTACCGTCGGGATAACCGTTGAGCAAGTCTTTTTGTGTGCATAAATTTATGTATTTATACGCCCAAAAATCCTCGGCTACATCAGTATAGCCTGATGTATTTTCCGCTGAAGCGCACACAAACGGGCAAATCATAGCTGCTGTAAGTACGAAACAAAGTAAACTTCTGAAACATTTTTTCATAAAAATCCCCCTTTTTAGAACAAAGCGGCTTTGCCGCTGGCCGCAGGCGGCGGCCTAAGCAGTTACGCTTTGTTTGCCTATGTGCGTTTCGGCAAAGCCGAAAATTTCGCACAGGCATTAAATTTATATTTTATATAATAGGAAATTACGCAATTTCCTATTATATAAAATAATATCACAGAACCGTATTATAATCAAATATAAATAATGTTATATCTTCTATAACTGATTTGTTATAATATTTTGTGCTTGATTTTCACCTTTGTTTGTGGTATACTTGTACTTGCGACAAATTACAACTTAATAATTTGCTCAGTGATGGGCCATGCTATGTAAAAAGCGTGGCTCTGATATAATCTTCCTTCGCTGGGCGGTTGTGATTTGTCGCAGAATCAGGTCAGAGTAACACGTTTTTTGGATGTGTTGCTTTGGCAACACATCTTTTTTTATACAAAGGGGATTATACTATGCCGGATTTTGAAAAACTTTATTTTAAACTTTTTAATGAAATTACCGATACAATTGAGAAACTGCAACAAGCACAGCAAGATGCAGAAGAAATGTATCTTGATATGTGTGAAAAAGAATTCCCAAAGGGTGAGGATTTGGAAGATTTTAATTAACCAAAAGAGCCGACGCAGAAAACTCTGCGTCGGCTCTTGTTTTTACAATTTAGCTCTTATTATCTTGCCACTTGTAGTTTTGGGAAGTTCATCACGGAACACCACAATTCTGGGGTATTTGTAAGGTGCGGTGTGTTCTTTAACGTAGTTCTGAATTTCCTTTTTCAGCTCTTCGCTGGGGGTTGTGTCCTTGGTGAGCACGATGCTTGCCTTTACAACCTGACCGCGAACTTCATCCGGCTCTGCAGATACACCACATTCCAGAACATAAGGAAGCTCCATAATAACACTTTCAATCTCGAATGGTCCGCTACGGTAACCTGGTGACTTAATAACGTCGTCAATACGGCTTACATAGAAGTAGAAACCGTCTTCGTCCTTATATGCAACGTCGCCTGTGTGATAAAGTCCGTCATGCCATACCTCGGCGGTCTTTTCTTCGTCACGGTAATAGCCCTTGAACAATCCGCAAGGTACACGTTTGTCAGTTCTGATTACGATTTCACCGTTTTCACCAACACCAACGCTGTTTCCGTTGGGATCAACAATATCCACATCATAAAGGGGAACGGGCTTGCCCATTGCACCCATTTTGTATTCTCTGCCATAGAGATTACCAATAAGGCAGGTGGTTTCGGTTTGTCCAAAGCCTTCCATAATCTTAAGGCCTGTCAGCTTTTCAATCTGCTTGAACACTTCAGGGTTCAAAGCCTCGCCGGCGGTTGTTGCGTGCTGAACTGATGACATATCGTATTTTGAAATATCCTCTTTCATCAACATTCTGTACATTGTGGGAGGAGCACAGAAGGTTGTGATTTTGTATTTTTCAAACATAGGCAGAATATCTGCCGCATCAAATTTGTCAAAATCATAAACAAAGAGTGCTGCCTCGCACAGCCATTGTCCGTAAATCTTGCCCCAAGCCGCCTTTGCCCAGCCTGTGTCTGAAATTGTAAGATGCAGCCCCTCAGGGTCAACACAATGCCAGTAGTTTGCTGTGTGGAAGTGACCAAGAGGATATTTAAAGCTGTGAAGAGCCATTTTGGGATTGCCGGTTGTACCTGATGTGAAGTAAAGAAGCATGTCATCATCACCGCAAGGTGAATCTGCTTTGCGTTCATATACATCAGGGAAAGCTTTATATTCCTCGTCAAAGTTACGCCAGCCATCCTTCGAGCCGCCAACAATAATCTTTTCTCTCAATGTTGTTGCATTCTTCGCGCCCGCTTCTGCACGGTCGGCAATATCATCGTCTGCTGTACACAAAATTGCCGAAACTCCTGCGGCTTCGTAGCGGTACTCATAGTCGTGCTCCTGAAGCAAAAAGCTTGCCGGGATTGAAACTGCACCGATTTTCTGAAGTGCAAGGGTCGCAATCCAGAACTGATAGTGGCGCTTGAGAACCATCATAACCTTGTCACCTTTTTTGATGCCCAAAGACTCGAAATAGTTTGCGCAACGTGAAGATTCCTTCATAAAATCGGTAAATGTAAAGCGCTTTTCTTCATGGTTCTTTGAAACATAAAGCATTGCCAGTTTTTCAGGCTTGCGGCGTGCAATTTCGTCTACAACATCAAATGCAAAGTTGAACCTATCCTCATTCTTAAAGTCGATGGAAACAAGAGCACCGTTTTCGTCCTCGGTTGTATCGATAAAGTCGTGATAAACCCTTCTGTATTCCTGATGTGGCTTATATTTGGATTTCATAACACCCTTTTCAGCCTGCTCTGTTTCTGTTCCGTTAAGAACGATAGCATAGAAAACTGTATCCTGTCCTTCAACAGCAATCATTCCGTGGGGAGTTGAACTGTCAAAATAAACTGTATCTCCTGCATGGAGTACCTCGGTATGTGCGCCAATCTGAATTTTCAATGCACCACTTACAACAATGTCAAGCTCCTGGCCCGCATGGGTTGTAAGCTCAATATCTCTCTGCTCTGCCTCGGGGTCATACTTACATTCAACATACAAAGGCTCTGAAACCCTGCCCTTAAATGCCGATGCCAGATTGTAATAAACCATACCGTGAGCCTCTTCAATCTTTCTGCCCTCGCCCTGTCGTGTAACAGTGTATGATTTAAGAGTAGAGCTGACACCCTCGATAATATCGGTTACGCCAACCTTAAAAGCAAGGGCGCAACGGTAAATAAACGCAAAGCTTAAATCGTGTGTTCCTGCTTCACAGGCAGCATATTCTTCACGGCTGACACCTGTAAGCTTTGCCATCGTTTCAACAGAAATTCCGCTGATGTGGCGAAGCTCTTTAATTCTGGCCGCAACCTCGCTGATTTTAAAATCAAGACCGGTCATTGTTTCTTCTTTCATATTTTTCCCTCCAAATTTATCCTTGAGAAAAGAAAAAGTCTCAAAGATTTAAAATTCTTTGAGACGAGTAATTTACCCGCGGTACCACTCAAATTGC
>JAZNVB010000083.1:0-3956 GCA_045592585.1 Clostridia bacterium | reverse complement strand
ACGTCGGCAGTATCGGTTATTATGGATATGTTTTTATAACCTTCATTAATCTCGTAATGATTGGTTTCATACTTTACAGTTGATATTTTTGTAAAATCCCATTTAAGCATTGTCATAACGCCGACGAAAGCAACACTTCCGATAAGGACAAGGGAAGCTGCTATAATGAGCCATGTTTTTGTATGCTTTTTCATTACGAAACCTCCTTCTTGATAAAGCAATTCTTGATCCATATTGCCGTTTTCTTTGTGAGTACCACTGCGCCCTTTGTTACCGCCTTGCAGGCGAAAAACGCAAATACGGCAAGTCCTGCGCAGGCGATTCCTGCGCCAACCATAGCAATTCCGGAAAGGGCGTTACCGCCAACGGCAAAGCCGATGCCTGCCGCGACACCGGCGACAGAACAAGCGGCAAGTGAAGCAAATACTGCCCACAAGGAAATGATCACAGCCCACAACGAAACGTAAAGTGACAGAATTACGGCAAACGCGGCAACACCCAAAGAAAGCCATATTGGCGAGCCGAGCGCCAAAAGCACCGCTTCCCACGCCTTTAACCGTCTTTTGGGTTTGATTCTTTCCTTTGCGATTTTGGCAAGAGGAATATCCGCTATTACTTGTGCGACAATTTCATCAACATTTCCTATTGCCGAAACCGCGTCTTCCTCCGAAAGACCTTCTTCCATTCGGTCATCTATCATTTCGCTGTAAAAAGTTAAACGCTCTTCAATATCGTCCTGCGGCAATCCCGATAAACCTTTGCGAAGCCGAGCAAGAAACTCTTGTTTACTCATTGCCTTTGTCCTCCTTGGTTACAAATTGATATATAGATAATATTTCCTTCCACTCATCCTTAAAGCACTTAATGCGCTTAAGTCCTTCATCGGTAATATGATAATATTTCCGAAGCCTGCCGCCATGCTCTGCAGTCCTTACCGTAAGCATATTTGCCGTTTCCAAACGTTTGAGAATGGTATATAATGTGGATTCGGAAAGCTCAATATACGGCTTCATATCTTTAATAATCTTATATCCGTATGAATCCTCGTCCTTTATCGCCGCCAATACACATACATCCAAAAGACCTCGTTTCAACTGAACGTCCATACAATACCTCCTGTCGTGTAATACATCATATCACGAGGTATTGGCTTTGTCAAGGGCTTTCTAAAAGCCATCAAAGAAAAACCTTCACGAAACCCTGCCTCTATGACGTGGAGAACACAAAAAAGGCTGCCTTGCAACAGCCTTTTTGAGTTTTATTATCGATTGTTCAAACAACCTTTATTGATACCGTTTATCGAACACTTAACGCCGCCGGCGGCGTTAAGTAAGAGAAATACGCCCGTTTGCGGTGACCGGAAAAAGATACCCCAAACAATTATACGTTCGTATTATCCATAAAGTATGGACTATAAGATTTTTTGTTGCCATGGCGCTGCCACGCTGACAAAAGTATTATTAACATTTTGTTTTGCAAATTCAAGCGCTTCAAACAAAATTCATAACTGCTTCTTATTAAAAACCGGAATGCTGATTACAAAACAAATTACCCCTATTGTAATCGCAATCATAAGCGATGGCATATATGTCTTTGTTTCTGCCAAGCCGTATATCAAAGAGTTTCCGTCTGTCAGGAAAGTGGGCAAATACCTGCTGCATTTGGGCAATAATCCGACCAAATAAGAAGCCAGTACCACGCCGCCGGTTCCCAAAAGTACACCCGTATTTGACTTAGCTGCCACAGAGAACAACACCATCAGCGCAACAACCATCACACCGAACAGCCACCAGCACACCACAGAGAAAATGAGATTTTGTGCCACCGAATTATCCCAGAAGTATGTGTTATATCCATAGGTAATTCCGAAGCAAAGCCAATAACCAAGCGACCAAAGAACAGTAAGCACGACCGTTTTAGAAAGTATAACCTTATAGCGTTCAAGTCCCTTTGTGAGTGATAAGACCAGTGTGCCGGAAGTGTATTCTTTCGTGAAGATACTGCTTTCCAGTAAAACGAATGCAATTAAAGCCATCGGTATGTTCTTATAGAACTGCACCCACGAGTCCATTGCGCTTACTTTTACATCTGTTATGACCATTCCGCTTTCGGCAAGGGAATCAGCCATAATTTCCAACATCCACGGGGTTAATTTTGCTATTGCAGGGTTCATAATACCAAACATAACAAATAAAAGTCCGAGGACCATTAATCTGCCGGAACGAAGCTGCTCTGTAAATTCTTTTTTTATAAAGGTAATCAGAGATCTCATTTCTGCGTCACCTCCATAAACAAGGACTCCAACGTAGGCTCCTCCCGTTCAAATTTCAGCAAAGCGATATGCTGGTCTGACACAAAGTGAAGTACGTCAAACGCGCAGAGCACACTTTCACAAAATGTAAGCTGATTTCTGTCAAGCTGCTTCATTGAAGGGAAAGCCTGAATTAGTTTGAGTACATCTGCATCGCTCTCGGTTTCTAACAGATATTCCTCGCTGCGGTATTTCGTTTTTATATCGGAGAGCTTTCCTTGGATTTCCACTACGCCATTATTCAGGAAAGCAACATCTGTACAGATGCGTTCCACGTCCGAAAGGATATGGGTGGAGAACAAAACTGTTGTCTGTTCTCTGGCAGTTAAGAGAATATCCAGTATTTCTTTCCGACCAACAGGATCAAGCGCAGAGGTAGGTTCATCGCAGATCAGCAGTTTTGGGCTGTTAAGCAATGCCTGAGCGATACCCAAGCGCTGCTTCATGCCTCTTGAAAAACCTTTGATACGATGCTTCTCATCGCCAAGACCTACAAGCTCCAAAAGCTCCTTCAAGCGAGCATCACATTCCGCCTTCTTCATTCCGGTGATTTCTCCACAAAAGCGAAGATATTCCGGTGCGGTCATAAAGGCGTAAAACTCCGGCACATCGGGGAGATATCCGACATATTGATTGGTGGAGGTCTGTCCGTAAACTACCTTTTCACCGCCCACAATAATTTCACCCGAATCTGCTTTCAGAAGACCCAGTATCGTTTTCATTGTGGTTGTTTTGCCTGCACCGTTTTTGCCGATAAATCCGTATATGCTATGCTCCGGCACTGTTAAATTAAGACCGCGTAATACTTCCTTATCGCCAAAACGCTTGTGCAGATCGGTGATGCGCAACATATCCATTATGCATCCTCCTTGCCGAGCAGGAAGTAAAGGATCGGCCCGACAAAGTTCATCAGCACGATGGTAATAACCAGCCACAAAGCACGGTTGCCACGCTTATATGTCTTGTGAGTTAAAATATGATACAGCGTATAACCAAACAGTGCAAACTGTAAAGTAACAAGCGGAATTAAAAACGGAAGAAATTCTACAATATTACCCATTGCTCTTGTCCTCCGCTTCTGCGTATACTTCGATACACAAGCCCTTATGTCCGCACTTTGGACAAGTCAGACGGCGCATTTTGGGTGTGTGGTAAGCCCAAAACACTTCCTTGAAACGGGGCCTGAACACCTCATGACATTCGGGGCAAATATAGGCAACACGCTTGAAATAATTGATTGAAACAACTATTCCCCACGGTACTGCTACGCAAGCCCAAACAGCGAACAGCCACCAAAGACCGTGCGTGATCCACAAAACAATAGATACCCATTGCAATACGGTCACAGGAATACCCGTAAGCACCATGAGCCACCGCATTTTTGAGAGTTTGTTTTTGTTTTTCATTACATACGCTATATCACCGATAGATTCAACAGAGAAATTCTTAACTTCTTTCAGCTCATGCTTGATGGTTTCAACGATGCTGAGCTTCTTTTGCTGCTGCTCCAATTCTTCTCGAAGTGTTTGTTCTTGCTGGTCAAGCAGAATAGAAATAACCTTTTCGGGATGCTCCTCGGCGAACAACTCACTGATGCTGTTGATGGGAACTCCAGCTGCACGCAAGAAACAGATAATCCGCATCC
>JAZNVB010000082.1:0-2905 GCA_045592585.1 Clostridia bacterium | reverse complement strand
CACTGTGCCATATAGGATTTGAGATTTTGCTGCACCAGGTCGAATTCCCGTTCTTTCACAAGACCGTACTGATAGGGGTTGTCCTCTTCGGAAAGTTCATATTCAATAACCAGTTCATCCAGTCGCTTTTGATTTACAAAGATGCCAGGTGCATTTCCAGTATCCAGATTTGCCTGAACATTGGTTATTTTGGGATGCCATTGAAACCACTTGTTGATGTTGGCAATAAACTCTTTGTCAGATAATTGACCACGGGTGAAAACCTCCTTATAGGTCTTTACCTGCTTTGCTCCGCACACAGAACAGAAGGTGCTGTTCTCGGCAATCTCTTTTCCGCATTTGATACAGTTCATAATGGTTCTCCTTTATCTTAATTTTGTGCCGCAAATTGAGCAGAAGGCCGTATCATCAGTACAAACACCACCGCAAGTAGGGCAAGTGATTTTTTTCGTTCTGACACCAGATTTGTGTTTGGAACGGATAAAAATAAAGATAATCAAGCCCAGCACATTGCTGAAAATCGGTAACAAGGCCCACAGTCTGGACATTCCACATTTGGGAGCCGCAAAGAAGATGTATAGAATTTCTGCAAAAATGAGCAGGTACAGTGCAGCCGCGACATAAAACAGTGCACCCATTCTGCCAGCCATCACCCCAAACTCTGTATAGTGTACTGTAAGCAAGTATTCTTTCTGAGGTTTCCCTACCCATTCACCACCAGTAACTTCTGCTTTTCCCACACCGACTGCTACGGCATAATAATCGGGGCCATCTCCTTCAATTCTAATAACGGAGGTATCGCTGGATACATAGGGAACATCTGAAAAAAGCAGAGGCTCTTTTTCGCCAACAGCAATATGTTCTTCCTCTACATCGGTTGCCGCATAGGCTGTAATAGAAAGAGAAAAAACAAGTGCAATAACAAGTGCAAGGGGAAGCATCATTTTCATTAATCGTTTCATATCTCAGACCGTCCTTTGTGTTATATGATTGATAGGTTTTTTACGGCAGTTTATTGCCACAGATAGTGCAGAAGGTTACATCTTCGGAATGTTTTCCCCCGCAAATCGGGCAGGTTCGCTTGGATGTTTTGACAAGACCTTTACCAGTGCTCTTAGACCTCATAAAGATACAGAAAAGCAAACCGAGCAAAACATTAAACACGGGTATCAGAGCCCATAATCTGGACATGCCGAACTTCGGAGCATTGCAGAATATATACATAATTTCGATAAAGGCAGGGAGCACAGCCAGCAGTGTTATGATGTATATTTCGCCCATATTATCAAAGGAATCACTTAGCGGAGAAACAAGCAGTCCAACAACTATCAGCAGGCCAATCGTGAATGCGACGGGAGCAAGGTATTTCATAAGTTTATTCATTTTCAATCCATCCTTTTTGTTTGTGTTTGGGGTTATCGGTTACATCCATAAAGGGGAATGAGAAATAAAAGCGGTTTTACAAATTTTGATATTTTTTGCATTATACCATTTTTATTTCTCAAAGTCCACAATTTGTTTACCAAATCAACGATGAGAACTCAACCATTGATGGGCGACTACCCCTTTCGATAACAAAGGGGAATGTGATTTCTATTTGGTTTTATAATTTTGAAAAATTTTATCAAAATTTAATCCACGGCGGAAAACCACCGTGGATTTTGTTATGCATATCATTAGATGCCTCTGGGAAGACGATAGCGAGCAAAGAGCTGCACGAACCAATTATTACCTGAATGGCTAATACTTAACTGAAACTCCGTATCACCAGGGGTGTTATAAATAACCGTCAAACGCGCTTGACCATTGATAATATCCTGCATTACCGATTCGGGAATTTCGTCGAAGGAATTGTACTGCACCCAATCATTTGCTCCATCTACTGCAAAACTCTTGGGTTGACATTTAAATGCCACACACCCATCAGCAATTGTCTTTTGGAGCACCTCCATTCCATCAAGGCTGGCATAAGGAGAAAGCCCTTGGAAAGCACTGGTATATAGTTCGCCCTTTTCTGCGGTGAACGGAATTACCCGAATTGCTGCATCAAAAGAGGTTAACCCAAGCACATTCATATTGCTTGAGGCTCCGTTTGTTGAAAAATCATAGCCTTCATATTCATCATCGTAGGAGTCATGGTGATGGTCATTGGTATATTGACGGACTATGGCCTCATAATCAGTGCCAGTTATATTAATGGTGTTGTCTGCGGTGGCTTCTTTGGCAGGCTTCATGGGAATTACTTTCGATTCAAACTCGGTACAATTCTTACAATTCCGTCTGGATTCACCTTTTGCATCGCTGGTGGCATCCTTATATACAGTCCATTCGCCCCAAGAGTGCCCCTTAGCGGTTGCAGTTTCTGTATATGTATCGCCACAGGTACAGGTATACTTGGTGTAGCCGTTTTCGGTACAAGTTACTTTCTTGCTGTCGGTTACAGTATGAGCATGTCCCTTTGCTTTGATATCTTCGGTGTAGGATTTTCCGCAGCTGCAGGTGAAGGTCTTGATGCCCTTTTCGGTACAAGTTGCCGCCTTGGTCACTTTGGAACTGTAACTGTGCTTGTGGGCGGGTTGTGTTTCGGAGGGAGTGTTCTCGGTGGGTTTGGTCTCGTGGGGCTCAGTCGTGGGAGGGGTAGTGGTTTCAGGGGTGGTTGCCTCGGTAGTGCCCTCTGTGCTTGCTGTACTTTCCTGTGTTTCGCCTGTTGTGTCAGTGGTTGCAGATGTTTCGTTATTGGTGCCTGTAATGTTCTGCTCTTCATTGCCACCACAAGCGGTCAGGCTCAGAATCAGAGCCAGTGCTAAAAGAGTTGTAATCAATTTCTTCATATCCGTAGTCTCCTTGTATATTTCTGTTCAGGTTTCCTTTTGTATATTTTTATATATGTTTTAGCAGGCCTTCA
>JAZNVB010000081.1:0-9191 GCA_045592585.1 Clostridia bacterium | reverse complement strand
TAGAGATTATATCACAATTTCCCGATATTTACAATACTTTATAAAAATTTATACATACATAAAAGGGCAGCTCTCATAATGAGGGCTGCCCTAAACTATTATTCCTTGCTTTCTGCAATTATTTTTTCAACAACATTGGGTGGTGCATCCTGATATCTTTCAAATTCAAATTCGTATGAGCCTTTTGCCTGGGTCATTGAACGCAAATCTGATGAGTATGAATGCATCATAGCCATAGGAACTTCGCCTTCGATAAGGGTAATTCCATCGCCCTGAGGTGTCATACCAAGCATCTGACCGCGGCGCTTGTTGATATCGCCGATTATATCACCTGTGTAGCTGTCGGGAACATAAACCTTAAGGTGTCCGATTGGTTCAAGCAGTACGGGGCTTGCCTGCTCCATACCTGCCTTAAACGCCAGCGATGCGGCTGTTTTGAACGCCATTTCTGATGAATCAACAGGATGGTATGAGCCGTCTACCAACGTAGCCTTAAGACCAACCATAGGATATCCTGCCAGAACACCCTGCTTCATACTTTCAAGAAGGCCCTTTTCAACTGCAGGGAAGTAGTTCTTTGGTACAGAGCCACCGAATACTTTTTCTTCAAAGAGTAAGCCGTCATCATAGGGTTCAAATTCAATCCAAACATGGCCATACTGACCGTGACCGCCTGACTGCTTTTTGTGCTTACCTTCAACCTTAACCGCCTTGCGGATAGCTTCGCGGTATGCAACTCTTGGCTCGGTTAATGTAACATCAACACCAAATTTTGTCTTGAGCTTGTTAACAAGAATATCAATGTGCTGGTCGCCCATACCCTTAATAATCATCTGGCGTGTTTCTGTATTGTTTTCAAGAGTAAAGGTCTTATCTTCATCCATCAGCTTGTTTAATCCCTGACTGATTTTATCCTCGTCGCCCTTAGCCTTGGGAACAACTGCCATTGATGTGTTTGGCTTTGAGAATTCAATACCGTCAATCACAATACGATCGCTGATGCTGCAAAGTGTGTCACCGGTGTTTGTTGCTGCAAGCTTTGTAACAGCACCAATATCACCTGCATTGAGCTTTTCAACCTCAATCTGCTTTTTACCTACAACTGCAAAAATCTTACCAATTCTCTCGTTTGTGCCGGAAACAGAATTATATACTGTGGTATCAGGTGTCATAATACCCGAATATACCTTGAAGTATGACAGCTTGCCAACATATGGGTCAGCAACAGTTTTGAAAACCAGCGCTGCCAACGGGTCGTTAACGTCAACCTTGCGTCTTGCATCAGAGCCGTCTTCCTTGTGTGCAATAAAGAATTCATCAGATGAATCAGGTGATGGGAAGTACGCAACAATGGCATTCATAAGTGATGCGATACCAAGCTTATTAAACGCACTGCCGCAAAGAACAGGAACAATATCACCTGCCGCAACACCGTTGCGGAGAGCCTCGTATGTTTCAGCCAGAGTGAAGCTTTCGCCTGCGAAATATCTTTCCATCAATTCTTCAGAGCTTTCAGCAACAGCTTCATTTATCATTTCGCGAACAGGAGCTATATCATCCTCCATACCGTCGGGAATGGGAGCTGTAACCGTCATATCGCCCATATATCTTCTTGCTTCGCCTTCAACCACGTTTACAAAACCTGTAATCTTTTCGCCTTCACGAATAGGAACCTGAAGGGGAGCAATCTTCTTTCCGTATTTTTCTCTCAACTGGTCAAGAACGCCGTAGTAATTAACACGTTCATCATCAACCTTGTTAATAAATATCATTTTGGGAATTCCTGCATCTTCGGCATACTTCCACGCCTTTTCAGCACCAACTGTAAGACCCGACTTACCACTGAGAACAATTATAGCCGCATCTGCAACCTTTATACTCTGCTGAACTTCGCCAACAAAGTCAAAGAATCCGGGGGTATCTATAATATTAAACTTTGTACCGTTCCAGTCACAGGTAGCAACTGCTGCACTAATCGAGAATTTACGCTTGATTTCTTCGGGATCAAAGTCCATAACGGTGTTACCGTCCTGAGTCTTTCCCATTCTCTCGATAGAACCTGCTGTATTCAGAATAGCTTCTGCCAGCGATGTCTTTCCTGAGTTACCGTGTCCTAAAAGACAAAAGTTTTTGATTTTTGATGTTTCATACAATTTCAATTTTCAACCCTCCTGAATGTAGTCAAATGTAACAAACAAGCCTTGTTGTCTGTTGTTTATAGAAATATTATACAACGTTTTTTCAAACTTTTCAACCAAATACCAAACAATATTTCGCCTTCAAATTGTGCATTTTGCACAATAATTTAACCTTCGATGTTAAAGGAACACACCTTGCCGTCCTTCAAGCAGCCCAGATTATATTTTCCATCGAACTTGTATATCCCCAAACGTTCTGAATTATGCATTGTTATCGTTTTAAGGCTGCGCCATATTCCGCCTTCGTTTTTTGAAAAATACACCTGGGTGCCATCATACCAGCACAGAGTTTGCCCAACCCCGCCTCTCACATAAAGAGGACATTTGGCGCTCCTGCCGTGGCGACGTGTAAGGCTCTTTTTATCTGAAAATTCCCTTGCATTTATCAAATCAAGTCTGTCCTTGTCTTTTATGCACAGGTATTCAGTTGTTGCAAATATGTGGCTTATATTTGCGCCAGAGCATATTTCCTGACCACAACTTGCACACAGTTTTTGTTTATCATTGATGTAATACACCGTCCTGTCACACACAAAAGGCAACGCATTACACAAAATTCTGTCAAGCAGCACCGCCCCTTCATGACCTGAGGGGCATATTTTATACAGTCCACCATCGCTGACATAAATAATTTCTGTATCATCTTCTCCTTTGATTATAAAGATGTTTTCTGCTGCAACATTTGATGCTGCAATTCCTCTGCCCCAATGCCCGTTGTTGTTTACTATATACACCAAATTCCCCGACTTATCTGTCGCCGCAATATGTAAGCAATCATCGGATTTCACAGCATCAAAATCACAACAATCAGTCATCAGCACCTCTGATATATCATCAATAAGGCTTATCAGTTCATTCTGTCCGTTTATAAAAAGGTATCTTTTTTCCCAGATAATGTCTTTACAGATTTCTGCCATTTTGTTTATCCCTCCACCATCAGTATATGAACATATTTAAGATCGTAGCATAAAATACATCAGGTCACAAAATTCTTTTTTGCAAATCAGGAGGTAAAATGTAAAAAACACATTAAGCCTCCGACGGAATTTATTGCACCGCAAAACTTTGGCGATGTGCGTAATTTCCACTACACGCCTTATCTGCCCACAGTAAGCTGCGTGTACATTTTTAATCATTATTTGTGGGCAGAAAGGCCAGGGAAATTTTATGAGTGATAATTTTGAAGCATACAACGAAAATGCAGCCGTTCAGGCAGACTGCTGTCTGGAACAGGAAAACCGTACCGAACGCAGATGCGAGGATTTTGGCAACGGAGTTTGCATAAACACAAATCAGATATACGACTCTTGCAAGGACAGAGATTGCATCCGTGACCAGCGGGTTTATTTCACCAATTCGGGTCAGGAAATAATCGACCGTGCAATCAATGCAAAGCTCAAGAGTGCCGAGGTTATCTGGGTTTATACAACCGTTGAGCCCGTTCCCTTTAACCGTGGATATTTTGCCGTTGATATGAAATTCTTTATTCGTGTAACAATCGAGGCATTCCACGGCGTTTCCTGCCCCACAGAGGTTGAAGGTTTGGTTACTTATGACAAAAAGGTTATACTATACGGCTCCGAAGGCAATGTAAAGGTATTTGAATCTGCACTTTCGCAGGATTGCAGCGATGTTGCAAAAATCTGGCAGAGAAACAATCTGCCAAGGGCGGTTGTGGAGGTTGTAGACCCCATTGCCCTTTCTGCAAAATTGATAACACGTAACGATTGCTGCGACTGTGACTGCAACAACCATTATCTTGCTATCCCCGAAAACATCTGCAAATGCTTTGATGACGAGCTTTACACAGGTGATGACGGCAAGATGGTGCTAGTGTCACTGGGGCTTTTCAGCATTGTTCGTCTTGAACGTGCAACCCAGCTCCACATTGATGCAATAGATTTCTGTATCCCTTGCAAAGAATGTCCCACAGCAACAGAAAATAACCCTTGCGAACTGTTTAATACAATACGTTTCCCCTTTGATGAGTTCTTCCCACCCAAAAAGGCTCTGGAAGACTGCGACTGCGACTGCGGATGCGGTTGTAATTGCGACTGATTCGATTTTGTTGGGTTTGGCTGTTTATGAAATGACCATTTATCCGGGAGGGCACAAAGACCCTCCCCTACATACAAAAAGCACCTCAACGGTTTAACCGTTGAGGTGCTTTTGTTTAGCTTTTTGTTATTCCGCTGAGAATTCGTCTTTACCTACTCCGCAAAGTGGGCATACAAAATCTTCGGGAAGGTCCTCGAACTTTGTTCCGGGTTCAATTCCGGCATCGGGAGCACCTAGTTCCTCGTCATATTCCCATCCGCATACATCGCATACATATTTCATAGTTTCTTTCCTCCTTATATTTTTTATATCAGCTCGTCAGCAAGTGCTTCAAGCTGAGTTTTATTTTCTTCATTTATTGCAGACATAATCTTTACGCTGTTTTCACAGTAAGTAAGATTTTTGCTCTTTTCAAGCATTGCAGTCATCACCTTTGCCGCCGCAGGTGCCCAACTGCCGTTTTCAATTATGCCAACTTGTTTGTTCTGGAAGTTTCTCTCGGTCAGATGATTGATGAATTCACGCATAAAGGGGAATACATCATTATTATATGTCGTTGTTGCAAGAACTATTTTACCGTAACGGAATGCATCCTCCACTGCCTCTGCCATATCGCATCTTGCAAGGTCATTTACCACAACCTTTGGGCAACCTTTTGCCTTAAGGCTTTCTGCAAGATATTCAACCGCTTTCTTTGTGTTTCCGTAAACCGAGGTGTATGCAATCACAACACCCTCGCTTTCTGTACCATAGCTTGACCAGGTGTTGTAAAGGTCAAGATAATAACCTAAGTTTTCGCTGAGCACGGGTCCGTGAAGAGGACAGATTTTCTTTATATCAAGGCCTGCCGCCTTTTTAAGAAGAGCCTGCACCTGTGCGCCGTATTTGCCCACAATGCCGATATAATATCTCCGCGCCTCGCACGCCCAGTCTTCTTCTGCATCCAGTGCACCGAATTTACCAAACCCATCAGCCGAGAACAAAACTTTGTCACAACTGTCATATGTCACAATGACCTCGGGCCAATGTACCATAGGTGCAGTAACAAAGGTTAAATTATGCTTGCCAAGGCTAAGAGTATCGCCCTCGCCAACAACAATCTGTTTTTCGGCAAAATCTGTACCAAAAAACTGTTTCATCATAACAAAAGCCTTTGCAGATGCAACTATTTTTGCGTCGGGATATGCCTTCACAAAATTCACAATATTTGCCGAATGGTCGGGCTCCATATGCTGAACAACCAGATAATCGGGTGTTCTGCCGTCAAGAGCAAGTTTCAGGTTGCGAAGCCAGTTGTCTGTGAAGTTTGCATCAACTGTATCCATAATTGCAATTTTTTCATCAATAATCGCATATGAGTTATACGCCATACCGTTTGGCACAACATACTGACCCTCGAATAAATCTATCTTATGGTCGTTAACGCCTATATATTTTATGTCATCTGTAATGTACATAGTCATTCTGCCTCTTTTCCTTAAAAATCATACCCTTGTATTTTAGCACATAATAAAGATTTTTTCAACTGTAAAATTTGGATTTTTAAAGATAAAGACGCGCCCCGCAGAGCACGTCTTAAATACTTTTAATTTTTCACAATTGTGATTTTAACCTTTTCGCCGTTGATGTTCCAGTCTTTTCCGTCATTTTCTGCATTGTCTATTGAAGCAGCAAGGGTCTGTGCAGAGATTTCCTCAAGGTTCTTTGCAATGATTTCGTCAATCTTTGCACTGCCACAGCAGGAAACCTTAATGTTATCCTGAACTTCAAATCCGCCATCCTTGCGCATAGTCTGGATTTTGCTGATTATTTCACGAACAAAACCTTCTTCGATAAGCTCTGGAGTAAGGTTTGTATCAAGAACAACTGTGTATGTGCTGTCGCTATCTGATACAAAGCCGTCCTTCTGAAGAGTTTCAACAAGAACATCCTCCATACCGAACTCAACATCGGTACCTTCAACATTAAGCTTAACCATCTCACCTGCGTTGAGGGTTGCCATTACAGCAGCTCCGTCCATCTCGTTTACCTTTTCAAAGATAGTCTTCATAATCTTGCCATACTTGGGACCCATTGTTCTCATCTGGGGCTTGAAGTTGTAGCTGATAAATGAGCTTGCATTGTCGGTGATTTCGATTTCCTTAACGTTAAGCTCGTCAAGAATGATGTTTTTATATACATCTGCAATATCACTCTTTGACTGCACATAAATCTTTGCAATAGGCTGACGGTTCTTGGTGTTTGCAGCATTACGGCACGCACGGCCAAGGATTACAATTTTTCTTGCGGCATCCATTTCTTCTTCGATATCCTTAAAGTCAAATTCCGCATTTGCCACAGGGAAATCGCACATATGGATGCTTTCGGGAGCAGATTTATCCACATTGAGAACAAGGTTGCGGTAAATCATTTCTGTCATAAACGGAATGAAAGGTGCGCAAACCTTTGAGAACTCAACAAGAACTGTGTAGAGTGTCATATATGCACAAATCTTATCGTCGGTCAGCTCGCTTGCCCAGAAACGTTCACGGCTGCGGCGAACATACCAGTTTGAAAGCTCGTCGGTGAAGTCCTGAATTACTCTTGTTGCCTCGGTAATCTTGTAGTTTGCAAGATATTCGTCAACGGTGCTGATTACACTATTCAGCTTTGACAAAATCCACTTATCAAGAAGGGTAAGCTTTGACTTGTCAAGAGTGTACTTTGTGGGATCAAAGTTATCAATATCAGCATAGAGCACATAGAATGCATAGGTGTTCCAAAGTGTACCCATAAACTTTCTCTGGGATTCTGAAACTGCTTCGTCGTGGAAGCGGTTGGGCAGCCAGGGAGCACTGTTTGAATAGAAGTACCATCTTACAGCATCCGAGCCCTGCTTGTTGAGGACATCCCAGGGGTTAACAACATTTCCTATATGCTTTGACATCTTGCGGCCGTCCTTATCCTGAACGTGACCAAGAACAACAACATTCTTATAAGGTGCCTTGTCAAAGAGCAGTGTTGAAATTGCAATAAGGGTATAGAACCAACCTCTTGTCTGGTCGATAGCCTCGCTGATGAAGTCAGCAGGGAAGTTCTCGTCAAAGAGCTCCTTGTTTTCAAATGGATAATGCCACTGTGCAAAGGGCATCGAGCCGGAATCAAACCAGCAGTCAATAACGTCGGAAACTCTCTTCATTTCGCCGCCGCACTTTTCGCACTTTAAGTGAACATTATCAACATATGGCTTGTGAAGCTCGATATTGTCAGGTACGTTGATACCTTTTTTCTGCAGTTCTTCAATGGAGCCGATACATTCGTGGTGGCCGCACTCACAGGTCCAGATAGGAAGTGGTGTTCCCCAGTATCTTGAACGTGATAAGCCCCAGTCGATTACATTTTCAAGGAAGTTACCAAATCTGCCGTGCTTGATGTTGTCGGGCATCCAGTTTACTGTGTCGTTGTTTGCAAGCAGCTTGTCACGTACAGCAGACATCTTGATGAACCATGTGTCGCAAGGATAGTAAAGAAGTGGTGTGTCACATCTCCAGCAGAATGGATAGCTGTGTTCAAAGTTAATAACTTCAAAGAGCTGTTCCCTTTCCTTTAAATCACGGATAACAAGCTTGTCAACATCTTTAACAAACATACCCTTCCAGGGTTCAACTGCGTCTACAAAGTTACCCTGAAGGTTAACAAGATTAACAAAAGGAAGGTCGTGTTCCTTGCCCACACGGGAGTCGTCCTCACCAAACGCAGGAGCAATGTGTACAATACCTGTACCATCACTCATTGTAACATAGTTGTCAGCCACAATAAAGTGACCCTTTTTGTCAAGTGTTGCAAAGTTATAAAGGGGCTCATACTCCAAACCGCAAAGGTCTGTACCAACATACGTTTCGATTACTTCATACTCTGTCTTGATTACACTGTCAACGAGAGCTTCGGCAAGAATGTATGTTTCATCCCCAACCTTAATTTTAACATAGGTTTCGTGAGGGTTAACGCAAAGAGCCACGTTTGAAGGAAGTGTCCAGGGAGTTGTTGTCCACGCAAGGATATATTCCTTTGTTTTACCCTTAACAATAAACTTGGCAATAAGTGAATTTTCCTTTACGTCCTTATAGCCCTGTGCAAGCTCATGGCTGGAAAGTGAAGTTCCGCAACGGGGGCAGTAAGGCATAATCTTGTGACCCTTGTAAAGCAGACCCTTATCCCAGATGGTTTTAAGTGCCCACCAAACAGACTCGATATAATCGTTATGATAAGTAACATAAGGATTGTCCATATCAGCCCAGAAGCCAACACGGTCACTCATTTCCTCCCACTCACTCTGATAGGTGAAAACGCTGTCCTTACACTTTTTAACAAAGTCTTCGATGCCGTATTTTTCGATTTCGGGCTTACCGCTGATACCAAGCTGTTTTTCAACCTCAAGCTCAACAGGCAGACCGTGGGTATCCCAGCCGGCTTTTCTGAGAACCTTGTAGCCCTTCATTGTGCGGTAACGGGGAATCAAGTCCTTAATAACACGGGTCAGAACGTGACCGATGTGGGGCTTGCCGTTTGCAGTAGGCGGGCCGTCAAAGAAAGTGTATACTTCACCGTCTTTGCGGTTTTCGATACTCTTTTTGAATATGTCATTATCCTTCCAGAAAGAAACGACTTCTTTCTCTCTTTCCACAAAGGATAAATCCGTTGACACTTTATCGTACATTGTAATACCTCCTGTATATATAAATGTGAATTAATACATAATCTAACTAATATATTTTACAGTAAAAAACTGACTTTGTAAAGAGATTTATTAAAATTCCTTCAAATTTTGGCAACTTTTTTTGTTTGTTCACAAAAAAGCCATTGAAATAATAGCTTTTCTGTGATATACTGTACTTTAAATTGTGATAATTCGGCACACTGTGCCAGATATATTACGGAGGTAAAGAAATGCTCTGT
>JAZNVB010000080.1:0-35794 GCA_045592585.1 Clostridia bacterium | reverse complement strand
TCTTGAGGGGATTAAGGTACACTTTGTTTGTAATATAGGAAATTACAACTTAAAAGTAGTAATTTCCTATAAGATAAAAATGGTGAAATGCACTAGCATTTCACCATTTTTGTTTATTGTTTCTTTAATCTTTCAACAAGCTGCTCGTTGGGGTCTACATACACCGTGTAGTTTGTTTCGTAAATTACAAAGCCGGGCTTTGAACCGTTTGGCTTTCGGATGTTTTTTATCAGAGTATAATCAACACCAACACCTTTGGATTTTTGAGCCTTGCTGTAATATGCCGCAATGGTAGCGGCTTCAACCAGAGTATTATCAGGAACTTCACCTGTGCCGTTTGTTCGGATTATAACATGAGAACCCGGTATAACCTTGGTATGCAGCCACATATCGGTGGAGTAAGCTGTTCGGATGGTCAGCTCGTCATTTTGTTTATTGTTTCTGCCTACTAAAATGGTGTACCCATCCGAGGATGTGAACTCAATAGGCTTGGATTTTTGTTGAGCTTTTTTCTTTTTGGGATTGCCTGATGAAATATATCCCTGCTCGGCAAGCTCTTCACGGATTTCAGCTATGTCTGCATAGCTTGTGGCACGGGTAACTGCATCAAGAACTGTTTCAAGATATCTGAGCTCTTCTTCGGCACTGCTTAATTGTTGGGTAGAGTGTTCTTCGGCGGTTTTTGCCTTGGTATACAGTTTGTAGTATCGTTGTGCATTTCTTGATGGTGAAAGCTCAGGCTTAAGGGCAATCGTCACATCATCCATGTTTTCTGAGTAATAGTTCTGAACTGTTATTGTTGACATTCCATTCTCGATGCGATAAAGATTTGCGGTAAGCAAATCACCATAGATTTTATACTTTTCACGATTTTTTGATTTTTCCAAGGTTTCGCGGTGGATTGCAATTTTCTTTTCACAACGGTCAATGTTGTTTGTGATTGTTTTTATTGTGCCTGCAGACTTTTGTGCTAAACGGTCGTGCATATCACGAGCCGAAAAAAATTCTTCAACAGCATAACTTAGAAATTCGCAGGGAATAATCTTTCCAACACCGTGGTACTGGGTAAGCTCCACGCATGAAAAGGCAAGAGGCTTTTCTGTTTCGTCCTTAATTACACAGGGACGTTCATTGCCGGATATGACAGATGAGATTAAGTCTGCGGTATGGCGGGCAAATTTTTGGGGGTCAATATTATCTGATAATGTCTTTGTATCTCCTGAATATCTGTATACAATTTCCCTTGCAAGCAAGGGACTCATACCGGTGAATTCAGCAACAAGAAATTTGTCCATCAGAACATCATTTGCAAGAGAGCTGATTTTATCACCTAAACCATCAACCGAAATTTCCTGAGGATTGCATTTATCCTGCGCCGGAGGCAATTCGTAAAATAACCCCGGCAGAACCTGACGTACTCCGCTTGTTGTAAAATCAATATGCTTGATACTGTCAATAATCTTGTTGTCATTCTGTATAAGAATAATATTGCTGTGTCTGCCCATAATCTCTATAATCAAGCTTTTTTGGGTCAAGTCACCCATTTCGGTATAGCACTCAATATCAAATTTAACGATACGGTCAAAGCCCTGCTGATTTATGGCAACAATCTTTCCGCCCGACAAGTGCTTGCGCAATATCATACAAAAAAGCGGTGCATTTATGGGGTTTTGCCGTGGTGCTTCAGACAGATGCAGACGAGGGTTTGCGGTTGCAGCCGAAAGAAGCAGCCTAAAGGTTCCGTCGGTGGTGCGTACCGATACAGTAAGCTCGTCTTTCTCGGGCTGATAAATCTTGTCAATTTTGCCGCCTTGCAGTATGTTTTTTAATTCTTCAACAATGCCGTGGGTAACAAATCCGTCAAATGCCATGGTAAATTCCCCTATGCTATACAATATTTTTTTAACTCTTTTTAATAGTATACACCAAAAGTGAAATTTTTTCAAATATTATTTGATTTTTTTGGAAATATGTGATATACTTAATGTATTATTGCTCGGAGTATGTGTAAATGAAATCCAGAGCATAGGAGGTAGAGTATTATGCTCAAAAGTATGACAGGCTTTGGCAGGGCAGAAAAAGCTGTTGACCAGTTTAATATTAAGGTTAATCTTAAGTCAGTTAACCACAGATATCTTGACCTTGCAATAAGGGTTCCCAAATACTATTATTTTGTGGAGGATAAAATTCGTCAGACTGCTGCAAAGTATATTTCACGAGGCAAGGTGGAGGTTTTTGTTTCGGTTGAACGTACTGAAGGCAGTGATAAAAGTATCACTCTTGACCGTGCGGTTGCTGAAAGCTACATAAATGCTTTAAGATCAGCGGCAGAGCTTGGCATTGAGGATGATGTTAAAGTTTCAACCATTGCACAGTATCACGATATTTTTAAGATTGAAACAGATGAGGCAGATGAAGAATATATAACAAACATTATAACAGATGTCTTTAAAGAAGCGGCCGAGGATTTTGTTAATACAAGAATCAGCGAAGGCAAAAATATGGAAGCAGATATATGCGAGCATCTTGATAATTTAGAGGCAAATCTTCATTTGGTGGAAAAACGTTATCCAGAAATTGTTGCGGAATATCGTGCTCGTCTTGAAAAGAAGATGAAGGATATTCTTGAAGATGTAAATGTTGAAGAAACAAGAATAATTGCCGAGGCTGCAATCTATGCAGAACGCACCGATATTGGTGAAGAAACCGTAAGACTTGCAAGCCATATCAAGGAATTCCGAAATGCTATAAGGACCGACCAGCCAATAGGCAAAAAGCTTGATTTTATGATTCAGGAAATGAACCGTGAAACCAACACAATGGGCTCAAAGGCAAACGATGTTGAAATTGCAAAAATCATTGTTGATATGAAATCCGAAATCGAAAAAATAAGAGAGCAGATACAGAATATCGAATAGTCATTAACGGAAAGGCGAGATTTTTATGAAACTTATAAACATAGGCTTTGGTAATATTGTTTCAGGTGACAGAGTGGTGGCGATTGTCAGTCCTGAATCTGCACCTATTAAACGTATTGTTCAGGATGCCCGTGACAAGGGATTGCTTATTGATGCATCATGCGGACGCCGTACCCGTGCGGTAATTATTACAGACAGCGACCACATAATATTGTCAGCTATCCAGACCGAAACCATCGCAGGCCGTGCGGCTGTTAAGGAGGATATGACAGACACCAAGGACGAAGGAGAGATTGAGGTTGAAGAATAAAGGAATTCTTTATGTGATTTCGGGGCCTTCGGGTGTTGGCAAGGGAACAATTTGTCAACGGCTTGTTGAAAGGAACAAAGATATTTCGGTATCAATTTCGGCAACAACCCGTGCGCCACGGCCAATTGATAAGGATGGAGTGACCTATTTCTTTAAGACAAAAGATGAGTTCAGGTCGATGATTGATGCAGATAAGTTCCTTGAATGGGCGGTATATAACGACAATTATTACGGCACACCTGTCGACCCGGTTGACGAAAAGCTGAACTTGGGCAAGGATGTGATTCTTGAAATCGAGGTTCAGGGAGCCTTAAAGGTTATGGAAAAACGTCCGGATGCAGTTTCGATTTTTATTGCACCGCTATCCGAAGAAGTTTTGTATAAAAGACTTCGGGGCAGAGGTACCGAAACCGAGGAACAGATTGAAAAACGCGTAAATGCCGCAAAGGCAGAGCTGGAACAAAAAGATAAATATGATTATATAGTTATCAACGATGTTTTAGAAACTGCCATTTGCGATATAGAAAAAATTATGAAAGATCAAAAGGAGAAGATGTAAAATGATGATTTATCCCCCTATTACAGAGCTTGTTGAAAAAACAGGCAGCAGATATGCACTTGTTATTGAAACAGCAAAAAGAACAAGACAACTGGTTGACGGTGCACCCCGACTTGCAGAGGTTGAAACCTCCAAGGATGTAACTGTCGCTGTAAACGAGATTTACGAGGGCAAAATCGAGGCTGTAAAGATTGTTGAGGCAGGACAGGAAGAACTCCCGGCAGAAGACGCTGAATAAATATTTTGTATAACAATAGGACTGCTTCTGTTTTGAAGTGGTCCTTGAATTTTAGAAGGTTTTTGGAATTATATGATTGCACAGGTAGTTTTAAATAACAAGGAACAGAATATCGATAAAGTCTTTGACTATTCCGTACCTAAGGCACTTGAAGAAAGATTGTCGGTAGGTATGCGTGTTTTGGTGCCTTTTGGTTGGGGTAACAGACGTGTTGACGGAATTGTTATCGGAATAAAAGAATCAAGTGATTTCAAAAATCTTAAAGAAATCAGCAGCATACAAGGCAATGAGCCTGTTTGTGAGCCGTGGATTTTAGACCTTTGTTTGTGGGTAAGCCGCAAATATTTTTGCTCGCTTTATCAGGCAATTCGCCTGGCTACCCCTCCGGGAATGACATCGGGAGTTAAAGAAAAAAGTGTAAAAATTGCATCACTTAAACTTGGCAGAGAGGCGGCCTTTGGCATTGCAGATGCCTTGCGTGAAAAAGGTGCTGTAGCTCAGGCAAGAATTATCGAGGCACTTCTTATGTCAGACCCGATGCCTTTTGCAAAGCTTGTTAATGAAAAAGGCGGAAGCTATGAGGCTATAAAAGCACTTGAGAAAAAGGGTTATATAACAACCGACACTCAGCAAATTGAACGTCAGGCATACGACGAAGCAAAATACACAAAAACCGTGGCTTATACCCCCACACCGGAGCAAAAAAAGGTGATTGACCATCTTTACGGTGCTATTGAAGCGGAAAAGGTTGAGAAAATTCTTCTTCGTGGTGTTACGGGCAGCGGCAAGACCGAGGTTTTTTTGCAGGCAATTGAAAGAGTTATACAAAAGGGTAAGAATGCAATTATGCTTGTGCCCGAGATTTCACTTACACCACAGATGGTACAAAGGTTTGTATCAAGATTTGGCAACTCGGTGGCGGTTATTCACAGCGCTCTGTCATCAGGTGAACGTTTTGACCAATGGAACAAAATAAAAAATGGCGAGGTAAAGGTTGTTGTTGGGGCAAGGTCGGCGATTTTTGCGCCATTTAAGAACATAGGCATTATAATTCTTGACGAGGAGCACGAAAACAGCTACAAGTCAGAAACAAGCCCAAGATACCATGCAATTGATGTTGCCGAAAAACGTGCCGAAGACGAAAATTTAATTTTACTTTTGGCATCGGCAACCCCATCTATTTCAGAATTTTACAGAGCAAAGCAGGGCGAGTATACTCTGTTTGAAATGGTAAAAAGGTATAATCAGGGTGCTATGCCTGAGGTAAATATTGTGGATATGCGAGGAGAATTGTTTGAAAATAAAAACCGTTCACCCATAAGCCTGAAATTGCAAAGAGAGATACAACAGAATTTAGATAATAAACAAAAAACCATTCTGTTTTTAAACAGAAGAGGTTATTCAACCTTTGTGTCCTGCCGTGAATGTGGTGAGGTTATCAACTGCCCCGATTGCAGTATCGCAATGACCTATCACAAGGGCAAGGATTTGCTTTCCTGCCATTATTGTGGATACACACGGCGAAATGTTACCGAATGTCCGTCATGCGGCTCAGCTTATGTTAAGTATTTTGGAACAGGAACGCAAAAGATTGAGGAAGAGCTGTATAAACTGTTTCCAACAGCAAAAGTTTTAAGGATGGATACCGACACAACCTCACAAAAGGGTGGTCACGAAAAAATTCTTGATGAATTTGCCAAAGGTGGGGCAGACATTCTGCTGGGCACACAGATGGTGACAAAGGGACTTGATTTTCATGATGTCACTTTGGTGGGCGTTCTTGCGGCAGATACGTCGCTTGCAGTTGACGATTTTCGTGCCAATGAAAGAGGTTTTTCGCTTTTTACTCAGGTTTGCGGAAGAGCAGGCAGAGGAACTCTTAAAGGGAGGGCTGTAATCCAAACATATCAGCCGGCAAACACAACAATAAATTATGCAAAAGAGCACGATTATATTTCTTTTTATGAAAATGAGATAAAGCAAAGAAAAAGGTTGAATTATCCGCCGTTTTGTGACATAATATATATAATGGCAACAGGCGAGGATGAGCAAGCGGTAAAATCGGTAATTGAGGATATCGGCAAGATGCTCGACAAGAATATGCGAAACGATAAAAATATCTTTTCAAAATCAGGGCCGGCGCCTGCTCCCATTGCAAAAATAAAGAATAATTTCAGATACAGAATTTTGCTTAAATGCAGGGATTACGACAAGGTTCACGGTTTTTTGAGAGAAATCTATGAAAAACACGAAGGTTCAAAAAGCCCGGTTTATTTAAGTATTGATGTTAACCCGATAAATATGTATTGAGAAAGGTAAAATTATTATGGCTATACGAAAGATTGTAACTCTGGGCGACGATGTTTTAACAAAAAAATGTCGCACGGTTGAAAAATTTGATGACAGACTCAATGAGCTTGTATGTGATATGTTTGACACCCTTTATGATTCGGGCGGTGCAGGGCTTGCTGCTCCTCAGGTGGGGATTTTAAGACGTATTGCTGTTATTGATATTGGGGATGGCCCAATTGAGCTTATTAACCCCGAGATTATCAGTACAGAAGGCACTCAGACCGGTGCGGAGGGCTGCCTTAGCAATCCCGGCAAGTACGGAATTGTTACACGTCCGCTAAAAGTTACCGTTCGTGCTCAGGACCGCAAGGGCGAATGGCACGAATACACCGGTGAAGAGCTTCTTGCAAGAGCCTTCTGCCACGAAACCGAGCATCTTGACGGAAAGATGTTTATGGATCTGGTTGAAGAATGGATTGAATTGGATAACAATGAGAATTAAATTCTGTCAGGAGACGATAACGTGAAAGTTCCTTTCCCGTTAAGCCTCCGGCGGATTTCATTGCCCATGCGAAATTTTTTTTGCTTTCGCTCAAAAACGCATATGGGCGTAAAAATCTCTTATCATTCCTTGCCATACGGATAAGAGAAATGTAATTCCTGTTTGTGCCGGCGTATGGCGGCGGAATGGAGATTAACGTGAAAGTTCCTTTCCCGTTAAGCCTCCGGCGGATTTGATTGCCCATGCGAATTTTTCTTCGGCTTCGCTCAGAAACGCATATGGGCGTAAAATCTCTTATCATTCCTTGCCATACGGATAAGAGAAATTTAATTCCTATTTGTGCCGACGTATGGCGGCGGAATGGAGATTTTTATGAGGATTTTGTTTATGGGAACGCCTGAGTTTGCAGTTCCCTGTTTAGAGGCACTTATAAATTCAGAACATCTGGTGGTGGGCGCTGTAACCCAGCCGGACAAGCCCGCAGGCCGCGGTCACAAGCTTACACCGCCGCCGGTTAAGGTATGTGCCGAGGAAAACGGTATAAAGGTTTTTCAGCCTGAAACATTAAAGGATTTTGCGTTTAAAGCCGAGCTTGAAGAGCTTACGCCCGACCTTATAATTGTTGTGGCATACGGTAAAATTTTGCCTGAGTATATACTGAATTTCCCCAAGTACGGATGTATCAATATGCACGCATCGCTTCTTCCCAAATACCGTGGGGCAGGACCTATACAGTGGGTGGTTATAAATGGCGAGAAGAAAACCGGTATCACCTCAATGCTGATGGAAAAAGGTCTTGACACCGGGGATATGCTCCTTAAATGCGAAACCGAAATCGGCGAGTATGAAACAGCCGACCATCTTCACGACCGCCTTATGGTTATGGGTGCAGAACTGATGATTGAAACTATAAAGCAGCTTGAAAAGGGCGAACTTAAGCCCGAAAAGCAAAATGATGCGGAATCCTGCTATGCTCCTATGATTTCAAAGGAAACTGCAAAGATTGACTGGTCAAAGCCTGCAAGGGAGATTTTAAATCTTATCTGCGGAATGAATTCCTGGCCGGTTGCACATACCCTTTATATGGGCGAGCTTATGAAGATTTACATGGCTACAATGGGTAAACCTTCAAACAGTGCCTGCGGTCAGATTATATCTGCTAACGAAAAGGGCATTGAGGTTGTTTGTGGTGACGGTAATACAATCGTTGTTACCGATGTTCAGTTTAAAGGCTCCAAGCAGATGAAAGTCCGCGATTGGCTTAACGGACATAAAATTGAAGTTGGTGAAATTTTAGGATAGTTACATATCCTCAGTGTGAGGATATAAAAAGTTAAATCATAGAAAGGTGAAAAATATGGGACTTGGATATTTTTATGGCATTGATATGACTTATATCATACTTGTTTTGCCTGCATTGATTTTTACTATGTATGCACAAACAAAGGTGAATTCAACATTCAATAAATACAGCGCTGTTGGCAACCGACGTCAGTATACCGGTGCTCAGGTTGCACGCAAAATTCTTGATATGAACGGACTGCATAATGTGATTGTAGAACGGGTTGCAGGAAACCTTACCGACCACTTTGACCCAAGAACAAATGTAGTAAGACTCTCGGATGCCACATACAGCAGTACATCTGTTGCTGCCATCGGTGTTGCGGCACATGAGGTGGGGCACGCGGTTCAGCATGCTCAGGGTTATGCGCCCATAAAGGTTCGCAATGCAATTGTTCCAGTGGTGCAGATTGCATCATATGCTGCCTGGCCACTTGCGATTTTTGGTATAATACTCAGCTTTGAAGGTCTTGCGAACTTTGGAGTTTTGCTCTTTGGTGCAGTTGTGCTGTTTCAACTGATAACCCTTCCGGTAGAGTTTAATGCGTCAGCACGTGCAATAAGAACATTAGAGAGCAATCTGATACTTGACTCCGACGAGCTTGCAGCATCTAAAAAGGTGCTCAGTGCTGCGGCAATGACCTATGTTGCATCTGCGGCTGTGGCTATTGCCAACCTTTTAAGACTGCTCAGCATTGTGGGCGGAAGACGAAGAGATTAAAGAGATTGGGCTGTGAAATTATGACCGCAAGAGAAATTGCCCTTAAGGCATTATATGACATTGAAATAAACGGAACCTATACAAATGTGGCGCTGAATGCGGCTCTGTCAGGCATAGAAATGGCGTCGTGCGACCGTGGTTTGGTTACCGAGCTTATATATGGCGTTGTGTCAAATAAAACAGCCATTGATTTTATTATATCTAAATACTCAAAAATAAAGCTGAAAAAAATGTCACCCTGGGTTTTATCGATTTTGCGTATGGGTGTTTTTCAGATTTATTATATGGACAAAATTCCTCACAGCGCCGCTTGCAACGAGTCGGTAAAGCTGGCAAAAAAATATTCTCATCGTGCAGCCACAGGTTTTGTTAATGGTGTTTTGCGTTCCTTTACAAGAGAGGTGGAAGGCTTTGAATTTCCAAAGGCAAAGGGCGATGCAGAGTATTTGTCGCTGAAGTATTCATATCCGTTGTGGATGACACAAAAACTGATAAATGAATATGGTGAAGAATGTTGCAGAGAGCTTTATAAAGAAAACAGCAGGTCTCACGGCGTATTTATAAGGGTAAATACCCTAAAAATTTCAACAGATGAACTGATTGAAATATTAAAGAGTGAGGGCATAAATTGCAAAAAAACTCACATTGATGGCTGCATTCAGGTGTCAGGCAGGTTAAGTATTGATAACTCACCGGCGTATAACAAGGGGCTGTATTCCTTGCAGAATATATCGTCGCAAATGGCGGTTGCGGCACTTGCTCCCAAACCGGGTGATACCGTGATAGATATGTGTGCGGCTCCCGGCGGAAAAAGCTGTGCCATTGCAGAAAAGATGGAAAATTGTGGTAAAGTATTATCTTTTGACGTATTTGAACATAAGGTTGACCTTATAAAAAAGTCTGCCCAAAGGCTTGGTATTGATATAATTGATGCAAGACTTCAGGATGGAACGGTGTGCCTTGCTGAGCTTGAAAATTCAGCAGATTGTGTTTTGGCAGATGTTCCCTGCTCCGGACTTGGGGTTATACATAAGAAACCTGATATAAAGTGGCGACGCACAGAAGAAGATATTAAGGAACTGTGCAGAATTCAAAAAGACATTCTTAGGACGGCTGCAGCTTATGTGAAGTCCGGCGGAACTTTGGTTTATAGCACATGCACAATCCTGCCTGAAGAAAACAGATTGCAAACTGATGAATTTCTTAGGGAGTATGGTGAATTCAAAAAACTGTCTGAGGAACAGATTCTGACAGGCGAGTTAGGTGAAAGTGGTTTTTATATATGCAAAATGATGAAGGGATAAATCGTTTATGATAAATCTTTTGGACTGCAGCTGTGATGAGCTGAAGAAACTGGCAAAGGACTTTGGACAGCCGGAATTCCGTGGCAAACAGATTTATGAATGGATATACCGCGGTGCTGAAAGCTTCGAGGATATGTCAAATCTGCCTAAAAGCCTTAGAGAAAGGTTAGCACAGGAAGCAGTAATCAACAGTGTAAAAATTTGCGAAAAATATGTATCAGACATTGACGAAACACGTAAGTATCTGTTACAATTAAATGATGGAAATTATATTGAATCTGTACTTATGAAATATGAGTACGGATATACCATTTGTGTATCCTCTCAGGTGGGGTGCAAGATGGGTTGTAAATTTTGCGCATCAACTTTAAACGGGTGGGTACGGAATTTAACTGCCGGTGAAATTCTTGGTCAGGTTATGTGTGTTCAAAAGGATCTGGGGCAAAGAATTTCAAACATAGTTATGATGGGTATTGGTGAACCCCTTGATAATTTTGATAATGTACTTAAATTTATAGAACTTGCAAACGCCCCAGGCGGACTTAATATTGGACAAAGGCATATTTCGATTTCTACCTGTGGTCTTGTAGAAAAGATTAGGGAACTAGCCGAAAGAAAGATGCAGATAACCTTGCTGATTTCACTGCATGCTCCTGATGATGAAAGGCGTTCGCAAATTATGCCTATAAATAATAAATACAGTATTTGTGAACTGATGGATGCCTGTGATTTTTACATTGAGCATACTGGAAGGCGTATTTCTTTTGAATACACCTTGATTTCAGGGGTTAATGACAATCTGACCGAGGCAGACAAGCTTGCCGCACTGGTAAAAGGAAAGCTTTGTCATGTTAATTTGATTCCTGTTAATAAGGTAAAGGAAACGGGTTTTGATAAAAGCAGCAGACAACGTGTTGATGAGTTCCGCACAAGGCTTGAAAAACGAGGAATTTCGGCAACAGTAAGGCGCGAGATGGGTAGCGATATAAACGCCGCCTGCGGACAGTTGCGGAACCAGAAAACTAATATTTAAATTGATATAAAACAGCCCGCAATCACGGGTAGAAAGGCTATGATAGTATGGTTTTAAAAGTATGCGGCATGACAAACATAGGTAAACGCCGCGAACTGAATGAAGACAGCTTCAGGATATGTGGCTTCGAAAACGGTGCACCGCTTGGGGTCTGTGTTCTGGCAGACGGTATGGGCGGTCACAATGCCGGCGAAATTGCAAGCAGTACCGCTGCAGAAATTGTAGCGGGAGAACTGGCCGAAGAACTGTGCAAAACCGATGCTAAGGATATTTGTCACAGTATTGCGAATGCGATTGATTTTGCTAATTCCCGGATATATGAAATGTCACTTTCTAATCCCGAACAGGCAGGTATGGGAACAACCCTTGTTGTAGCGTATGTAAAAGACGAGCAATTATGGGTTGCAAATATAGGTGACAGTCGTGCATATGTGGTGAATTCAAAAGAAATCTGCAAAATAACTATTGACCATTCAATTGTCGAGGAACTTGTTCAGCGGGGTAGCATTACCCGTGAGGAAGCTCGCAACCATCCTGACAAAAACATAATCACCAGAGCCTTGGGTACAGAGGAGTTTGTGGATGCAGATTATTATGACTACAAGCTGTCGGAAGGCGAAACCATACTGCTTTGCAGCGATGGACTAACTGAAACTGTCAGGGATGAAAAAATTCAGGAAATTATCGTAAACGAAGAAAGTATAGATAAAGCGGTTGAAACTCTGGTTGATGAGGCGAATAAAAATGGTGGTGTTGATAACATAACCGTGGTTGCCTTTCGTGTTGAAAAGGAGGATAACAAATGACTTTGATAGGTAAGGTTCTTGCAGAAAGATATGAAATAATTGAAGAAATCGGTAGCGGCGGAATGGCTGTTGTATATAAGGCAAAATGCCAACTGCTTAACAGATTTGTTGCAGTAAAGGTGCTTCGCCCTGATCTTCAGAACGACGAAGAATTTGTACGAAGATTCAATGTGGAGGCTCAGGCAGCAGCAAGTCTTACACACCCCAACATTGTTTCAATTTATGATGTAGGATATGAAGATGGCCTGCACTATATTGTAATGGAATATATAGAGGGAAAAACTCTAAAAGAATATATCGAAGAAAAGCATATTCTCCCCTGGCGTGAGGCTGTTGATTATACAATTCAGATTGCAAAGGGTTTGGAACAGGCACACAAAAACTCAATTATTCACCGTGATGTAAAGCCTCATAATATAATTATGACCGCAGACAAGGTGATGAAGGTTACCGATTTTGGTATTGCACGTGCAAATGTTCAGGCAACGGTTACCTGTGAGGATAATGCAATAGGCTCGGTTCATTATATTTCGCCCGAACAGGCAAGAGGTGGATATACCGATGAACGTTCGGATATATATTCTCTTGGCGTTGTGCTTTATGAAATGATTACGGGCATAGTTCCTTTTGATAGCGAACGTCCTGTGACGGTTGCTATTATGCACCTTCAGGAAAAACCTGTTTCACCTCGAGAGTATAATATCAGTATTCCCCGTGCTTTGGAAAACGTAGTGCTCAAAGCTATGACAAAAGAGATTTCTGCAAGGCATAAAAGTGCGTCGGAGTTGATTGAAGAGCTTACAGAAGTTCTTAACGACCCCACAAGGATAGTGCCTGACATTACAGAGGAAAAGCCAAAGGCTGAGGAGATGGGATCTACCATAATAATGCCTGCGGTAAAACCTGAGGATTTTGATGCACCAAAGCACGAAAAAATCCAAGAAACTGTATCTAAATCTGAAAATTCCGTAAAGGAGGAAGATTCTGATATGCCGGCAAAGAAACCCTCAAATGTTCAGAAAATTGACAAAAAGAAGGAAAGAAAGGTTGTAGCAATGGCAATTGTTTGTGCAATTGCAGGTATAGCTTTACTTTCATTTGGATTTATGACATTTACCGGTATAGGCAGTCTGTTTTCAGACCCCGGAGATGTTGAAATTCCTGATATTCTTGGTATGACTATTGCTGAGGCAAATCAAAAGTGCACCGAAATTGCGGGAGAAGATGCAGATTTTACTTTTAACATTGTTTTGAATAAAACTGTTGAGAGTGACCAAAAAGAAGGCTCTATTATCGATCAGAATCCCAAAGCAGGAGATAAGGTGAAAAAAGGAGAAACCATTGTTATTTATGTAGATATCAGCAAAGGAACAACAGAATTTCGTCTTAAAGATTACACAAATAAGAAGGATTCGCGCGAGGCAGAGATTGATGCCGAAAATTATGAGCTTGATGTAGAAATTATTGAGGAATTCAGCGACGAGGTTCCTAAAAATGCAATTATAAAGCAAGAACCTGCACCGGGGTCATATGTAAGAAAAGGCGATGTTATTACTTTTTATGTAAGCAAAGGTCCTGAAAACCCCGAGAAAGATGATAACACTATTGATATAGATAATCCTACTGAAATAAAGGATCCGACACCTGTGGTGAAACCTGATAATCCGTCAACAAACCGCGAGCCCGGGAAAGAAGATAATCCGTCATCACAGAAAAAGAGTACAATGCTGACTATATATGGTCCCAAGGATAAGAGTAGTGCACTTGTTCAGGTGAAAGTTAACGGAAAAGTTAAATACAGCGAAACTCTTAAGAAAGACCAGAGTGATACTGTAAAGCTTGAGGGAACATCAAGCTCTATCGAGGTAGAGATTCTCTACGACGGCGTACTACAACAAAAAGGAACTGTACAACTCCACTAAGAGGTGAATGATGAGCAATCTAAACGGCGTAATTATTAAGGGCATAGGCGGATTTTACTATGTTAATACCGAATCCGGACTAATTGAGTGCCGTGCCAGAGGCATTTTTCGCAGGAGGGGAGATACCCCTCTGGTGGGTGACAATGTTGTTATAGAAACAAGCGACAGTACCCACGGCGTGATATCCGAAATAAAGGAACGTAAAAATGTGCTGATACGGCCTGCGGTGGCAAACGTTACTCAAATGGCAGTTGTTGTGGCACTATCAAGTCCCAGCCCAAACAGTTATATTCTTGACAAGCTGATTGCCTCTGCAGAGTTTGTTGGACTTAAAATTGCAATATGCTTTAACAAGGCAGACCTTGGTGGCGATGACACACTAATCAATGTATACAAAAAGGCAGGATTTGACGTGATTATCACAAGTGCCATTGAACACAAAGGTATACAAGCCCTTAAGGATTTTCTTAAAGACGAAATAACTGTTTTTGCAGGGAATTCGGGGGTTGGTAAATCAAGTCTTATAAACGAACTTATGATGAGGGATATGTTTGAAACCGGCAAGGTCAGCGAAAAGCTGGAACGCGGAAGGCATACCACAAGGCATTCGGAACTGGCAGAGTTGCCTTTTGGCGGATATATAATTGACACTCCCGGATTCAGTTCGTTTGATGTTAATACAATTCCTCTTGAGGACCTTGCAGAAATGTTCAGAGAGTTTGGAACTGTTGAAGGCGGATGTCGTTTTGATGATTGCAGTCATAGAAGTGAGCCTGATTGTTGTATACTTAATGCAGTAAGTAGCGACAAAATTGCGAAAAGTCGTTTTGATAGTTATGTTCAACTTTACAATGAAATCAAGGCGGCAAAAGAGAATATATATTAAAAGAGGATGGATAAATGAAGAACTTTAAAATTGCACCTTCAATTCTTGCAGCAGACCTGACTAAGTTGGGTGCTGAACTCAAAAAAATTGAGGATGCAGGAGCAGAATATGTACATATAGATGTTATGGATGGACATTTTGTTCCCAATTTTGCCTTTTCGCCAGATACGGTAAAAGCTGCAAAAACAGCCTGTGGTCTTACCCTTGACGTTCATCTTATGATTGAAGAGCCTAAAAAATACATCGAGGCTTTTGTTAAAGCAGGGGCTGATATTATAACTGTGCATCAGGAAGTGTGTGATGACCTTGCTGAAATGGCGGATTTCATACACAGTTTTGGGGTAAAGGCAGGTATATCTGTTAAACCGGGCACACCTGTTGAGGTTCTTGGTGATGACATTGCTTGTTTCGATTTAGTACTTATTATGACCGTGGAGCCTGGTTTTGGTGGACAGTCATATATTGAGGCTATGAATGAAAAAATCAAGACAGCAAATGAGATGATTGAAAAGTGTGGTAAAAATATTGAACTTGAAATCGACGGTGGGGTAACCCCTAAAAATGTTGCTTTACCGCTTAGCCTTGGTGTAAATGTAGTGGTTGCAGGCTCGTCGGTTTTTAAAGCTGAGGATGCAAAGGCTGTTATTGCTGAAATGAGGGCGATTGTAGAGTGATTTGCTATATTTTTTGTTCGGCACTTATTGAAAATTATGATTATTTAAGAAAATTTGATTTTGGAAAAAACTTTGTAATTTGTGCCGACGGTGGTTATTTGCATGCCGAAAGATTGGGGTTAGTTCCTGATTTGTGGCTTGGTGATGGTGATTCTTTGAATAAAAATCGGGTTATTGCAAAGGAAATCATTACTTTTCCTGTTAAAAAGGATTATACCGATACAGACCTTGCTGTGACCGAGGCATTGAACAGAGGGTTTAAAGAGGTTGTTATTTTGGGCGCATTGGGCGGCAGACTTGATCACGAATTTTCACATTTCTGCCTGCTTAAAAAGATTCTTGACAGTGGTGCAAAAGGTGTTCTTCTTAATGAAAAAAATGAAATTACAATGGAGAACAAGCCATTTATGGTTTATCCCAAAGATAAAAAATACGTTTCGTTTTTCCCATTTGGTGGCGATGTAACGGGTTTTTCTGTAAAGGGACTTTTTTATGAAACAGAAGATATGCATTTGCAGACCGACAAAGTTCAGGCAAGCAGCAATTGTTTTGATGGGGATAATCCGGGCGAAATAAGTTTTAAATCGGGATATGTTTTGGTTATTAAATCAAATGATTGAGGGATTATGATGAAAAAAGCTTTATGTTTTGTTATATGTATATTTATGCTGTTGTGCGTGGCAATGCCCTGCACAACTTTTGCTGTTGAAAAGAATTCGGCAACAGTGTATGAAAATACTGAGTTCTCAAGCGAGGGTGGCGTGCAACATTCGGATAAAGTTTTATATGAAGGAACACTCAATGATGCTGTTGAATATCTCAATTACAGTCATGAAGGAGTTGGTATAGTCCTTTCGCAAAATACAAAACTCGGCCGTGGCATTACGTTGCAACCCGTTTTGGGCAATTCTTCATATATATTGATTGAAGGTAATGTGGTGCTTGACCTTAACGGTTATTTTATAACTCAGCTTGCAGGAGCAAACCCCGGCGAAAAACCTGCAATAATTGTTCCTGTTGGCAGTACACTCACAATAACCGACACATCTGATGACGAAAAAGGTACTATAAACGGTGTTCAATGCGGGTTAGGTGTATGGGGTGGTAAAGTTATTCTGGAGAAGGGCTGCATTAAGGCTCAGTCGCAGGCAAGTATAGCTCAGGATGAATATGAACAGCCAATCAGGATAACATTCGGCGGTAGCTTTACCATGAATGGCGGCACAGTTTTGTATAGCGGCAATCTTAATGACGGAAGACTTTATTCTGAGCAATCCTGTGCAATATATGCGGACGAAACAGGAGTTGTTTTGGTTAATGACGGTATAGTAAACGGTGAAATGCAGATTAAAAACCTTGAAAATCTTTGTATAAATGGTGGTACCTTTGGTTTTGATATTTCTGCTATGATTTCTGATTCATACGAAATAACCGAAAAAAACGGTATGTATACCGTGAAAAAAATTCTGCCTGTTGTCACAGTGGATACCGACAGTAAATTTGCAGATATAGCGGTTAATGCGGAATATAACGATACAAAAGAAGTTGTAACAAAGTATACGGTTTCGGCTTTGAGTGATGTGGGGGATATAGGCAGACTTAAGATTGAAATAAGTGATGTGATTAAATCTGCAATTGCAGTTGGTGTTGACAAAATCCCCACAGTGGAGATTGTAACAGACTTTGCTACAATCACACTTGACGGGACGGATATCCTGGCAATGTATGGTGATAGTTACAACAAAAAGGTTTATTTAGTTCTTGAAAAGAGTATTGTTCTTGACAATGAGATTTATGAAAAACTCAAAGGAGCCAAGTATGAAATTTCAGTAAGAATTGTTGACGAAAATGGCGAGGCGGTTTCAAAAAATGCCAATCCTGAAATTAAAATTATACATTATTCAACCGGTGACGGTGTTCAGCTTTATACCATTTCAGGGTCAACCTTGCTGATAAAGCCTGTAACACTGGAACCAAACGGTATTTTGTGTAACGTGTCAAACGACGAAAGACTGGTTGTTTCGGAAGGGTCGGCTGTATTGATAATCGGCCGTACACTAGATTTGCAGGGAAAGATTTCTATGATTTTTTATGCATCATTGGAGGGGGTAAATTCCTCAGATGCAAGGATGTTGTTCTGGGAAGAGGAGCAAAGTGAGTATACTGAGGAAACGGCCGACAGAATTGTTTCATACAGTGGCAAAGATTCAAACGGTTACAGATTCAAGTACGAAAACATAACTGCCAAGGATATGAACAAAAAGATATATGCACGTCTGATGGCAAAGGATATGCACGGAAATATCATTTACAGCAAGGTGCCTGATTGTGGGTACAGTGTGGTAACTTATGCCGAAAATATGATGAAAAACCAAAATTTAAAGCCTTTGCTTGTTAAAATGCTTAATTATGGGGCTGCAGCTCAGGAATATTTTGGTTCGGAAGATACACCTGCAAACAGCGTTCTTGCAGAGGCACAAAGGGTTACAGATTTTACAAAGATATACCGCGGCCAGGCGGCAACTATTACCGAAGAAACAATCAACGGCAAATGTCAATCTCATATTGTAGGAAAAACTCTTTCTCTTGAAGGCGACATTTCGATTAACTATTATGTTTTGTCGGATGAAAAGGTAGATGAGGTTGGAATTTTGTTCTGGAACGAGGATGCATATGAGAGTACAGAAGCTCACATTGTTGGAACTCAATCCCGTGCGGCAAGAACTTATACCGCAAACGGCAGATACAAGGTCTTTTCTTATGACAACATAGCTTCAAGACAGATGTTTGAGCCCGTGTATGCAAGAGTTTATACCCGAACAGGAAATGTATATAAGTATGGTGATATAGACAAGTACAGTGTTAAAGACTATGCGGCAAATCAGATTGAGAAAAATGATGATCCTGTTCTTATTAGATTGCTCAGATGCTTGCTTCTTTATGGCGACGAGGCAGAAAAATATTTCAGGCTGAATGGTTAAATGTCCCTGAACTTAATGCGTATGCCTGCGTCGGTAAGTGCGGCAATAACCTGAGTTTCGGTAAGGGTTTTTACTATGGCAGAGTTTTGGTCAGCGACGTGTATTATGCAATAATAGTCATACCCGAGGTGTCGCAAAAGGATGGAAGCAGAAGTTTCTTCTGTAACGCAGATAACTTTTGTTTTATAGGCATTACGGGATTTAAGCTTTTGTGAATTATTCAGTATTTCAGCCAGAGTGATGCGTGATATAGACTTTTGTTCGCGGCTGAGGTTCTGAAATAAAAAGGCCGAAATCAGTATAAGCGAAAAATTAAAACCACTGCTGATAAATAAATACACAGCAAAAACTCCCACTACACAAATAAGAATACGACTCAGACGGAGCATAAAATTATATCCTCTGATAATCCCTATTTGCGATGTCAGGATAGACTTTAACATTCTTCCGCCGTCAAGGGGAATAGCGGGGACAAGATTTACAACGGCCATTGCGATGTTTATATCCATACAGAAACACAGAATGTCAGAGGGAAGATATTTTTTAAGCATAACGCAAAGCCAGAATAGTATTATATTGAAAAAAGGTCCCGAAAAGGCGATGATAAACTCCTTTTCGGAACTTTTTATGTATCCGGCAGAAAGCTGTGCCGCCACTCCAAAGGGGTATACATTTATTCGTGATACACGAATACCAAGACGTTGCGCGCAGAATATATGAGCAAATTCGTGAAGGAGTGCAATGGTGAATCCTGCAAAAAATATATCTCCATAACCGTAAAACAATGCACACAATGCAACGGGAATAAACCAGATGTTTAGTGCAAAGTGCGAGCCAAGCTTCAGGTCAAAGGTTTTCGGGAGCTTCAGTTTTTTCATTATTGTTACCTTCTTCTGTATACAGATTTAATATATTACCAAGCATGTTGGTAATGCCTGTGGTGTCGGGCTTATAAAGTACAGCGCTTTTGATGTATGTGTTAAGAATACTTTCTTTAAATGTGTATTTAAAAGTGCATACGGTAATCAAAAGCAAAAGAGAAATAGCTGTCTGATAGGCAAGCTTTTTAGAAAAGCCATAACGTTTTTTTACCTTGTCGGCAGAGGTTGTTCTTTTGCGTCGGTATTCACGGTATTCTTCCGGCATATTGTTTGTCCCTTCTTTTATCGTTAATTGATTATATTCAAGTAATTTTACGTTTATGCTTGAAAAAAATGTCGGTTTAGTGTATGATGTAACAAGAAAGTTGAGGTTAAGACTTATGAATTCATATAAAATAAAGTTTGAAGCTGCGCTTAAAAGAATTCAAAAGCCTGCACGATATGTGGGCAACGAATTTAACAGTGTTCATAAAGAGAACTTTGCAGAACTTACAAAGTTTGCATTTTGCTTCCCTGATGTATATGAGGTTGGTATGTCACATCTGGGTATGAAAATTTTGTATCATATGATGAACGAAAGGGAGGATACTGTTTGTGAACGTGTGTTTGCCCCCTGGGTTGATATGGAGGAGGAACTGCGCAAAGAAAACATTCCGCTGCTTTCTATGGAAAGTCATATCCCTGTGGCAGAATTTGATATAGTGGGTTTTACCCTGCAGTATGAAATGAGTTATTCAAACATAGTTAATATGCTTGATTTGGCAGGTATTCCACTTAAATCGGCAGACCGTGTTGAGGGTGCACCGTTTGTTTGTGCAGGTGGCCCGTGTGCATACGATGGCGAACCCCTTGCAGAAATTGTTGATTTTTTTATTCTTGGCGAGGGCGAAGAGGTCAATAACGAAATTTTGGATGTATATAAGGAATGGAAGAAATCAGGCGAGAAAAGAGAACAGTATCTTGAACGTATTGCAAAGATTGAGGGGGTATATGTTCCTGCTTTTTATACTGTTGAATACAATGATGACAATACTGTAAAATCAGTGCTTCCAAACCGTGAAGGTGTTCCTGCAAAGGTGAAAAAACGTATCGTAAAGGAACTTGACAACAATTATATACTGGATAAGATGATTGTTCCGTTTATGGATATAGTTCACGATAGAATTACTCTTGAAGTGTTCCGTGGATGTATAAGGGGCTGCCGTTTTTGTCAGGCGGGATATCTTTATCGACCTGTGCGTGAACATTCGGTTGATAAGCTGGTCGAAACTGCTCAAAAGCTGATTGACAACACAGGGTATGAGGAGATGTCACTTTCGTCCCTTAGCACAAGTGACTATACCTGTCTTCAGGAGCTTATTGACAGACTTCTTCCCATAACAGTTGACAAGCGTATAAATCTGTCTTTGCCGTCGCTGCGTGTTGACAACTTTTCAATGGAACTTATGGAGAAGGTGCAGGCGGTTAAAAAAAGTGGTCTAACTTTTGCGCCTGAGGCAGGAACACAAAGACTGCGTGACGTTATAAACAAAAATGTTCTTGAAGAAGATTTACTCCGCACTGCAGGAATTGCATTTGACGGTGGATATAACAGAATTAAACTTTACTTTATGATTGGTCTTCCTACTGAAACAATGGAGGATGTTGAGGGTATTGCCGAGCTTGCCGAAAAGGTAATAGGAGTATTTTATCAGATACCAAAGGAAATCCGAAAAGGACGTTCAGTAACAATTACCGTCAGCACATCAAGCTTTGTACCAAAGCCCTTTACCCCGTTCCAGTGGGAGCCGCAAAACAGAATGGAAACCCTTGTTGAAAAGCAGAATTTCCTGAAACAAAGGATTAAAACAAGAAATATTTCATACAACTGGCATCAAAGTCACGTCAGCTTTTTGGAGGCAGTTTTTGCCAAGGGCGACAGAAGACTTTCGGATGTTCTGATTGCTGCACAAAAAAAAGGCTGTCGTTTTGACGGCTGGGACGAGCATTTCAGTTATGAAAAGTGGCTTGAGGCATTCAGCGAATGTGGCATTGACCCCGAGTTTTACGCATACAGAAAAATTGACCACAGCGAAGTACTGCCCTGGGATCACATTGACATAGGTGTAAGCAAGACCTTCCTTATGAAGGAGCACGATAAGGCATACGAAGAAAAAACAACGCCGTCCTGCCGCGAAGGCTGTGCAGGATGCGGTGCGGCATCATTTGGAGGAGGTGTTTGCTTTGAGTAAATGGCGTCTTAAATTTTCAAAGCTGGGTATGGGTAAGTATATATCCCATCTTGACCTTCTGCGTACATTTACCCGTGCAATTCACCGTGCCAATCTGCCGGTGAAATACAGCCAGGGGTTTAATCCACATCAGCTTATAACATTCTCTTTGCCCTTGGCGTTGGGAGTAACCAGCGAAACAGAATTTGTTGATATTGATTTTGAAGAAACAGCCACCCCGAAAATGATTGGCGAGGCACTTAACAAAACTCTTCCACCTGATATAAAAATTCTGCGTGTATCACGGCCCGAGTGTAGTGCTAATGACATTGTGTCGGCAAGATACACAATTAACCTGACCACTCCTGATAAAATCGAAAGATATGTGGTTGAAGAATTTTTTGCACAGGAAAATATTCCTGCCATCAAAAAGACTAAAAAGGGCGAGAAGGAAGTAAACTTACGGGATTTTATTCTTGAATGTAACATTGATAAAGTTGACAACCGACAGATTGAGTTAAACACTGTATTCTCGGCAGGAGGTTCTGCCAATATCAAACCCGATATTGTAATTGCAAAACTAGCTGAATACCTTGGATTTGGTGAGTTTGAAGAGGTAAATATCCATCGCACAGAAATTTTTTATAATTCCGGCAAAGAAATTGAAAAATTTTGTTGACAAGCACAAAATTCTGTGGTACAATATTGCAGTAACCGCGCAAGAAGGGTTTTACAAAGTTTGGATTTATCCAACACCCGAATTTGGCGAGTCTTGGGTAATAGGAGGGATTACGAATTATGTACGCAATTATCGAAACAGGCGGCAAGCAGTACAAGGTTTCCGAAGGCGACGTTGTATTTGTTGAAAAGCTTGAGGTTGAAGAAGGCAGCAAAGTTACAATTGACAAGGTTTTAGTTGTTGCTGATGGTGCTGATATCAAGGTTGGTGCACCTTATGTTGAGGGTGCTTCTGTTGAAGCTTCTGCTGTTAAAAACGGTAAGGATAAAAAGATTATCGTTTACAAGTACAAGCCCAAAAAGGGTTATCACAAAAAGCAGGGCCACAGACAGCCTTACACAAAGCTTGAAATCACTAAGATTAACGGCTAATTAACTACTTTATATTGATATTTTTTAAGAGAGGTGAACACAATGGCTCATAAGAAAGGTGTCGGCAGTACTAAAAACGGCAGAGATTCTGAGTCCAAACGACTTGGCGCCAAGAAGGGTGACGGTCAGCACGTTCTGGCAGGCAACATCCTCGTTAGACAGCGCGGAACAAAAATTTACCCCGGAATCAACGTAGGCAAGGGCAGTGATGATACTTTGTTTGCATTGGTAAACGGTCAGGTTAAGTTCGAACGTAAGGGTAAGGACAAGAAGCAGGTTTCTGTTTACGAAATCGTTCAGTAATTGCCAATAAACAAAACAATAGGGCGGTTAATCTCAGGGTTAACCGCCTTAAATTTAGCTATACTATTTATTGTTAAAGTAAATAGGAGATTTTTGAAAGGATGATGATTTATGTTTATAGATACATCCAAAATATTCATTCAGGCAGGAAAGGGCGGCGACGGAGCCGTAACCTTTCACCGTGAAAAATATGTTGCGGCAGGCGGTCCTGACGGCGGCGACGGCGGCAACGGCGGTAACATTGTTGCCATTGCCTGCAAGGATATAAGCACTTTGCTTGACTTCCGCTACAAAAAGAAATATGCGGCAGAGGCGGGCGGCAACGGCCGTGACGGCAGACGCAGCGGCAAAAATGGCGAGGACCTTTATATCAAGGTTCCTTGCGGCACCATTATCCGTGATACTGAGTCGGGTAAGGTTATCTGTGACCTTAAAGAAGATGGCGAAAAGTTTATTATTGCCAAAGGCGGTAGCGGCGGCTGGGGTAATTCACACTTTGCAACAGCAACACGCCAGACCCCTAAATTTGCAAAATCAGGCCTTCCCGGTGACGAGAGGGAAATTACTCTTGAGCTTAAGCTAATTGCCGATGTAGGCCTTTTGGGCTTTCCTAATGTGGGTAAATCTACATTTTTGTCAATTGTCAGCGAGGCAAAGCCTAAGATTGCAAATTATCACTTTACAACCCTTATTCCCAATCTGGGTGTTGTTCGTGTGGGCGAGGGCAACAGCTTTGTTATGGCAGACATCCCCGGCATTATTGAGGGTGCACATCAGGGTGTAGGTCTTGGCCACGCATTCCTTCGTCACGTTGAAAGAACAAGAATATTACTTCACTTTGTGGATGTTTCGGGCTGTGAGGGCCGTGATCCCATTGAGGATGTTCATATAATTAACGAAGAGCTGGTAAAATACAGCGAAAAACTGGCAGAAAAACCACAGGTAATTGTTGCCAATAAGATGGATATTCCGTCCTTTGATGATAATTTTGAAAAGTTCAAAGCGCAGATGGAAGACGAAGGTTATACGGTTTTTGCGATTTCTGCGGCAACACATCGTGGTATTGATGATGTAATAAATTACACAAGCCGTATGCTTGCCGAGCTTCCCCGTGATGAAGAGGATGATTATGATTATCTTGACCTTGACGAGGTTCGCAACAATGACAGCATTGAAATAACTGTTGAAGACGGTATTTATATAGTTGAGGGTATGTATGTTCGCAAAATTGTGGGCTCAACCAACTTTGACGATTATGAATCCCTGCAGTATTTTCAGCGTGTTCTGCGCAAGTCGGGCATAATTGATATGCTCGAGGAAAAAGGGATAAAAGAAGGCGATACCGTTCATATGTACGGTGTTGAATTTGATTATATAAAATAATTGAAGAAGGTTTTGGTTATGAATTCAACAGAAAACAAAATCAATATTGAAAGAGATGTAAACGTTCATCTTGAAAATCGAACAATTAGCCGTCACTTTTTCTGGTATTTATGGATAATGTATGCTATTGTAAGTATGACAAAAAATTGCTACGGAGGTGCGATGGCGAGTATTGTTGAAGAAGGTATTCTTACCAAGTCGCAGACGGGTTTTATTTCGGCAATGTTCTATCTGACATACACGCCTCTGCAGATTTTCGGGGGCGGATTTTGCGACCGATACAGCCCTGAAAAGCTGATAAAGTATTCTCTTTTGGGTGCTGCTGTTGCCAATATAATAATATATTTTAATCACAATTATTATGTTATGCTTGTGGCGTGGATGCTTAACGGCGTTGTTCAGTTTGCTGTATGGCCCGCAACCTTTAAGATTATATCATCACAACTTGTGCGAAGCGACAGAAAACGGATGGCGTTTTATATTTCAATGTCAGGTACGGGCGGATTGGTTTTGTCATATCTTGTTGCGGCAATAGTTCCTGTGTGGGAGCATAACTTTTCAATATCTGCGTTGATGTTGGTGGCATTTGCTGTTGGAATGCATATATATGATAAGCATCTTAACAGATTTATGAAATGGGATTATCCCGAAATCAAGTCTGAAAATAACGAAAAGCCGATGCATGAGGTTTCAACCTGGAAGATTATAAGAAAAAGCGGAATTATATTTGTAATGGCCTCAATTTTCTTGTTTACCATTGTTGCACGCAGTCGTGAAAATTTAGCACCGGTTTTGTTTATGGAAAATTATAAGGTATCTTCTTCGGTCGGTAATCTTTTTAATATACTTATGATAGTAATGGGACTGGCAGGAACACTGATTGCACGAAAGTTTATTGTGAAAACAGATAACGAAGTTTGGGGAATGATTTTAACACTTGTTGTAATGATGCCATTTTTAATTCTTTGTTGCTTTATTGCAAAATTACATATTTCGGTAATGCTGGTTTCTCTTTGTATCATTGCGGCGCTTCAGTCAATGACTGTACTTTTTAATAATACATTTGACATGGCTTTTGCCAAGTATGGTAAAAGCGGTGCTGTTGCGGGACTTTCAAACGGTGCAAGAGGGATGAGTTATCTTGCGGCAACTTATCTTATGCCGTTATGTGCTGAGAAATTTGGTTGGACAGCCCTTGTTGCTTTGTGGCCGATATTCACAGTTGCGGCGGTTGCGGCTCTGTGCTTTGCAGTAAGTCTGTTCAGAAAATTTAAGAGATTTGGAATTGAATCTGTAAAAGATCTGTGAAAATTCGGGCATTTTGCCCGAATTTTTGAATTTATAAGGAAATTTTATCTGAATACTTGATTTGACAAAGGAAAAAGTAGTATAATAAATTAACAAACAAAACAGAAGGTGAAGTTATGAAGGTTATAGATATAATTAAAGGTGAAAAGCCCAGCCTTTCCTTTGAGGTTTTTCCTCCAAAAACAAGCGACAATTTTGAAACTGTTATGACTGCTGCCACACAAATCGCAGCTTTAAGACCAAGCTTTATGAGCGTTACATATGGTGCAGGCGGCGGAACGTCAGAGTATACAGCAGATATCGCAAGTGCAATTTCTGCAATGGGGGTTACACCTATTGCACATCTTAGTTGTATTTCGTTAACAAAGGAACAGATAAAAGACCTTCTTTGCAAGCTAAAGGAAAGAAAAATTGAAAATATTCTGGCACTTAGGGGAGATATTCCCAAAGAGGGCATACCAACCCAAATGGAGTATAGTTATGCCAGTCAGCTTGCGGCAGAAATAAAGGAATTTGGCGGCTTTTGTATAGGGGGTGCCTGCTATCCTGAAAGTCATCCCGAAAGCAAAAACAGTATTGAGGATATTGATAATTTAAAGAAAAAGGTAGATTGCGGCTGCGAATTTCTAACTACACAGATGTTTTTTGATAACAACATCCTTTATAACTTTATGTACAGATTGCTTCGTGCAGGGGTTGATGTTCCCGTAGTTGCAGGAATTATGCCTGTTACAAATGCCATGCAGATAAAGCGTATATGCTCAATTTCTGGAAACACATTGCCCCAAAGATTTTTGCGACTTGTTGACCGTTACGGCGAAAACCCCGAGGCAATGAAGCAGGCAGGTATTGCTTATGCCACCGAGCAGATTATAGATTTGTTTGCCAATGGAATAAACGCAGTACATATTTATTCTATGAACAAGCCTGATGTAGCAAGCGCTATTCAGAGCAATTTATCGGAGATTATAAAATGATAGCCATAGATTATCAAATAATTCCAACAGCCGAATTGGTGCTTAACGAGGGAGAGGTCGCAAGGCGGCTTCACGCCAACCGTGGCTTTAAGATGGATGAGATTGACTTATGTCTTGCAGAATTAAAAAATGCGGTAAACTGCAAGTTTTCGGCGGTGCGTGTGCCTGTAAAATATCTTGGTGACAGTTACCTGGATTGTGGCTTTGGTGAATTTAAAAGCGCAACTCTCATAAAAAATCTGCAGGGCTGCAAGGAAGCGTTTATTTTTGCGGTAACATTGGGGCATGGTGTTGACAGATTGCTGAACCAACTTTCACTTGTTTCACCATCAAAGCATTTTATCATGGATGCTCTTGCCTCGGCAATGGCAGAGGCGGCGGCAGAAAGGGCGGAGGAAATTATAAAGGGAAAGCTTAACTGCAGACCAAGGTTCAGCCCGGGATTTGGTGATTTATTACTGGAACTTCAGCCACGAATATTAGAGCTTCTTAACGCCCAACGGCTTTTGGGAATAACAACAAATAAAACCTTTCTGATGTCCCCCGGGAAATCAGTAACGGCAATAATGGGGATAAAAAATGAGTAATTTACGAGAACTTTTAAAAACAAAAAGATTATACTTTGACGGCGGAACAGGAACGGTACTGCAGTCAATGGGACTTCCGGTGGGAACACCTCCCGAAAAATGGAATATCGACCATCCCGAAAGGATTACAGAGCTACATAATCGGTATCTTGATGCAGGATGCAATATTATTAAATCCAACACTTTTGGAGTAAATTGCAATAAGTACGAAAACTATGCCGAACTTATTGAAAAGGCACTTATATGTGCTAAAAATGCAGTATCGGGCAGAGATTGTGCCTTTGTTGCATTTGATATGGGGCCCACAGGCAGATTGTTAAAGCCTTTGGGCGATCTTGATTTTGAAGAGGCTGTTAAAATCTTTGGTGCAAATGTGCGTGTTGCGGCAGAGAATGGTGCAGACCTTATTCTTATTGAAACAATGAACGATAGTTTCGAAACCAAGGCGGCAGTGCTTGCTGCAAAAGAAAATTGTGACCTTCCGGTATTTGTTACCAATGTCTATGACGAAAGCGGCAAGCTGATGACGGGTGCTGTGCCTTCTGCAATGATTGCAATGCTTGAGGGCATGGGTGTTGATGCTTTGGGTATGAATTGTTCATTGGGCCCTGATATGATGCTTGGAATTTTAAACGAATTTATCGAAAATGCATCTGTTCCTGTTATAGTAAATCCAAATGCTGGGCTACCTGTTGTGGTGGACGGAAAGACGGTCTACAACATTGATGCAAAGCGATTTGCAGAATATATGAGGGAAATGGCTTCGATGGGCGCCTGCATCCTTGGCGGCTGCTGCGGAACAACCCCCGAATATATGAAACTTATGATTGAGGCAACAAAGGAGATTGAATATAAAACACCTGGATTTAAAACAAAAACCGTGGTTTCATCGTACACCCATTCGGTTGAGATAGGCAAAACCCCAACGCTTATCGGCGAAAGAATAAATCCAACAGGTAAACCGCGTCTTAAAGAAGCTCTTCGTGAAAAGGATATGTCATATATTCTTAATGAAGCCTTGCGTCAGGAGGAGGCAGGGGTGCATATACTTGATGTAAATACAGGCCTGCCCGAAATTGACGAGGCTGAAATGTTAAAAACAGCAGTTGAGGCAATTCAGGCGGTAACAAATCTGCCCCTTCAGCTTGACTCCAATGACCCAAAGGCTTTAGAGGGTGCAATGCGTATTTACAACGGCAAGCCCCTTGTTAATTCTGTAAACGGCAAGGCAGAGAGTATGGAAAGTATTTTTCCTCTGGTGAAAAAATACGGTGGTGCAGTAATTGCCCTGACTATTGACGAGAGTGGAATTCCTGAAACAGCCCGTGGCAGATGTGCGATAGCTGAAAAAATTGTAAAGTGTGCCGCAGAATACGGCATTGATAAAAAGGATATAATTGTTGACCCTCTTGCATTAACCGTATCTTCCGATTCAAAGGGCGCACTTGTGACTATGGAGTCAATAAGGTTAATCAAAGAAATGGGACTTTGCACAAGTCTGGGTGTTTCAAACATTTCATTCGGACTTCCTGAAAGAGAAAAAATAAATTCAACGTTCTTTGCACAAAGTCTGCAATGTGGTCTTGACTGTGCAATTATGAATCCGTTTTCAAAGGGAATGATGGATGTATATTTTGCCCATCGTGTTCTTCATAATATGGACACAGCTTGTGCGGAATATATTGAATATGCAAATTCGGCAGAAACCGAGAAGGTTGCAACTCCACAGAAAAAAGACGATAAACCGAATCTTCATTATTCGGTAGTTAAAGGAATAAAGGAACAGGCGATAGCTTCGGCAAAATGTTTGCTTGAAACCGAAAATCCACTTGATATAATCAATAATCAGATTATACCTGCGCTTAACGAAATTGGTATTGCTTTTGAAGAAAAGAGGGCATATCTTCCGCAACTTCTTATGAGTGCCGAGGCGGCATCGGCAGCATTTGATGAAATAAAGGCCAAAATGCCCGATTCAGGCGGCGAGAGCCGTGGCGAAGTTATCCTTGCAACTGTTAAGGGTGATATACACGATATAGGCAAAAATATAGTGAAAGTGCTGCTTGAAAGCTATGGATTTTTGGTATACGATTTAGGCAGAGATGTTTCGCCTGAGGAAATTCTGAAAAAAGCGAAGGAGACAGGCTGTACCCTTGTGGGCCTCAGCGCTCTTATGACAACAACGGTTCCTGCTATGGCTGAAACAATCGAACTGTTGAACCAAGGATGTCCCGAAACAAAAATTGTGGTAGGCGGTGCAGTCTTAAATCAAGAATATGCCGATATGATAAATGCAGATTTTTATGCTGCAGATGCAATGGATACTGTTCATATTGCGGAAAATTTTTATAAAAGCTAAAAAATGCGGGGTTGCTGTGTGTGACCCTGCATTTTTGAAAAAAATTACATTTTACTATTGACTTTAACACTTTACTATGGTAAAATGCTAAAGTATACTTGGTAAGGAAGTGAAAAATATGGCAAAGATACATACTCCCGAGATTGAAAGACTAATTGAAGTAATTTTAAAATTAGAAACAAAAGAAGAAGCACTTAGTTTTTTTGAGGATATTTGCACTATAAAAGAAATTCAGGATATGTCCCAAAGGCTTCAGGTGGCAGATATGTTGCACCAGAACAAAAGCTATATTGAGATTTCAAAGGTGACGGGAGCAAGCACAGCAACAATAAGCCGTGTAAATAAGTGTCTTAACTACGGTAGTGACGGATATAAGAAAGCACTTATGAAACTATATGAAAGCGAGGCAGAATAAAATGTATAATATCAGTTCAGTTTTAGAAAATGACGAAAAAATAATATTCAAGCTTCGTGAGCTATATTCAAAATACGGATATATAAAATACCGTATGAGCAAGTTTGAAGAATATGACCTTTATGTACGCAACAAGGATTTCCTTGTGTCGGAAAATATTATTACTTTTACCGATGTTGACGGTAAGCTGATGGCGCTTAAGCCCGACGTAACACTTTCGATTATAAAAAACAGCCGTGAAGATGCAGGATCGGTACAAAAGATGTATTATAATGAGAATGTGTATCGTGCCTCCACAGAAACAAGAGCATTTAAAGAGATTATGCAGACAGGTTTAGAGGCAATCGGTGATATTGATGATTATTGTATTTGCGAGGTTCTGATGCTTGCGGCAAAAAGCTTAGAGTGTATAACAGACGATTATATCCTGGATATTTCACATATGGGAATTGTATCTCAGGCAATGGAAGGTATCGAAATTTCACCAAGCAAAAAAGCGGCATTGTTGAAAGCATTGGGCGAGAAGAATGCAGGTGGCATCGGTGCAGTATGCAAGGCAGAGGGAATCGACGAAAAATCTGCCGAACTTCTTAAAAAGCTTGTTACGGTTTACGGTGCTCCCAATAAAGTGATTGCTGAACTGAAATCATTACCACAGTCAGAAAAGTTTTCTGATGCAATTAAACAGCTTGAGGACATAACTGAAATGTTGAAGCTTAATGGCTTTGCTGATAAGATAAGGATAGACTTTTCGGTTATCAACGATATGGGTTACTATAATGGAGTAGTTTTCAAAGGATTTGTCAACGGTGTTCCTGAAGGTGTTCTTTCGGGTGGTCAGTATGACAATCTTATGAAAAAAATGTCACGCAAAAGCGGTGCAATCGGGTTTGCCGTGTATCTTGATTTGCTTAAAAGAATTTATGAAGATAGTCAGGATTATGATATTGATACGGTGTTGTTATATGATAAGGGTGAATCACTCAGCAATATAAATAAAGCTGTAAAGGTGTTGACAGAAAATGGCGAATCAGTGATTGCTCAAAAAACAAAACCGCAAAAGCTCAGGTACAGGAGACTGGTTAAATTGTGTGGAACGGAGGTTGAGGAACTTGAAAACAATGCTTAATGTTGCACTTCCAAAGGGCAGACTTGGCGAAAAGGTTTATGCAATGTTTGAAAAGGCGGGCTTTGAATGTCCCTCGATCAAAGAGAACAACCGCAAACTGATTTTTGAAAACGAGGAAAAGGGCATAAGATATTTCTGGGTTAAACCATCCGATGTTGCAATTTATGTTGAGCATGGTGCGGCAGACATTGGTGTTGCCGGCAAGGACATCTTGCTTGAATATGAGCCAGACATTTATGAACTTCTTGACCTTGACATAGGCAAATGCCGTATGGCTGTTGCAGGCAAAAAGGATTTCAGGGATAATACCCAAAAGACTTTGAGAGTTGCTACAAAATTCACCAATATTGCAAAGAATTATTATGCATCTGTTGGACGTGAAATTGATATTATTCACCTTAACGGTTCAATCGAGATTGCGCCTATCTTGGGACTTTCGGACGTAATTGTGGATATTGTTGAAACTGGAACAACCCTTAAAGAAAATAACCTTGAGGTGCTGGAAGAAATTGTTCCCATAAGCGCACGGCTTATTGCCAACAAAGCCAGCTTTAAATTTAAGAATGAACAGATTGAAAAGATACTTAAAAGTATGACCTGCCAGATGGAGGACCAAAGATGATAAAGATTTTAAAATATGGTGAGGTTGCAAACAGCGACATTTTTGCAAGAGTTGTGCCTGAAATGAATGTTGAAGCAATTGTTACCGGTATAATAGAAAATGTTAAAGCAAACGGCGATAAAGCCCTTTTTGAATACTGCGAAAAGTTTGACAAGGCAAAGCTTACGTCACTTGAAGTTTCAAAGGCTGAAATTGATGAGGCTGTTACACAGGTTGAGCCAAGGTTTTTAGAAGTGCTCAAAACTGCGGCAAGAAATATCAGAAAATTCCACGAAAAACAGGTTCGCAACGGATTTATAATCAATGACGAAAACGGAATTGTTACAGGGCAGAAGGTTATTCCCGTTGACCGTGCGGGCTTATATGTTCCGGGTGGAACGGCGGCTTATCCCTCAACTGTTTTGATGGATTCAATTCCTGCAAAAATTGCAGGTGTTGGCGAGGTTGTAATTGTAACACCCCCAAATGCTGAGGGCAAAATTAACCCCGTTATACTTGCGGCGGCGTCAATCGCAGGGGTAGACCGTATTTTCAAGGTCGGTGGTGCTCAGGCTGTTGCGGCTCTGGCATACGGCACAGAATCCATTCCCAAGGTTGACAAGATTGTGGGCCCCGGAAACGCCTTTGTTGCCGAGGCAAAACGTCAGGTTTATGGCATGGTTTCAATTGATATGATTGCAGGGCCGAGTGAGATTTTAGTGGTTGCCGACGGAAAGAGCAATCCCCGTTTTGTTGCGGCAGATTTGCTTTCACAGGCCGAGCACGACGTTTTGGCAAGTGCGGTGCTTGTTACAGATTCAATGGATTTGGCAGTGGCTGTTCAAAAGGAACTTGAGGTGCAGATACCCCTTCTTGAACGCAGTGAAATTGCCAGACGCTCAATTGATGCCAACGGCAAGATTATTGTTGCAGACAGCCTTGATGCCGCAATTGAGATTTCAAACGAAATTGCCCCTGAGCATCTTGAACTTTGCGTTGATAACCCATTTGACTATCTTGACGGAATTCGTCACGCAGGCTCAATTTTTATGGGCAGAAACTGTCCCGAGGCTCTGGGCGATTACTTAGCAGGGGCAAACCACACCCTTCCCACAAGCGGAACGGCAAAATTCTCAAGTCCATTGTCGGTTGACGATTTTGTTAAGAAAACCCAATATACATATTACACCTATGATGCGTTGAGGCGTGTTGCTGATGATGTTTCATTCTTTGCACAAAAGGAAGGCTTGACAGCTCACGCAAAGAGTGCAACCATAAGAATTGAAAATAAGGAATGAGTAAATATGAGCAGATTTTTCAGTAATAAATTTGATGCGCTTACCCCATATACACCGGGTGAGCAACCAAAGATTTTAAATCTTATAAAGCTCAACACCAATGAATCGCCCTTTTCGCCATCACCAAAGGCTGTTAAAGCGGCGGCGGATGCGGCAGAACGATTGGAACTTTATTCTGATCCAACCTGTAGTAGTTTGACAGAGAAAATGGCAGAGGTTATTGGAGTTAAGCCCGAACAGGTGATTATGACAAACGGCTCTGATGAGATTTTGAACTTTGCATTTATGGCATACGGTGATTCGGATAATCCCATAGTGTTTCCTGATATAACCTATGGCTTTTATCCCGTGTTTGCACAGCTTTCAAACATTCCCTATGAGGAAATCCCTCTTGATGATGAGTTTAAAATCAGAGTTTCGGACTATATTGGGATAAACAAGACGATTGTTATTGCAAACCCCAATGCTCCAACGGGCATTGCTTTAAGCCTTGCGGAGATTGAGGAAATTATCAAAAGTAATCCCGATAATATTGTTGTGATTGATGAGGCGTATGTGGATTTTGGCAACAGGAGTGCAGTTTGCCTTGTGGACAAATATGATAATTTGTTGATAACGGGAACTTTCTCAAAGTCACGTTCAATGGCAGGGGCACGCCTTGGCTTTGGAGTTGCATCAAAAGAAATTATTCAGGATTTAAACACAATCAAGTATTCAACTAATCCATATAATATCAACCGTATGACAATGGCGGCAGGTATCGGTGCACTTGAGGACGAGGAATACACAAAAGAAAATTGCCGCATTATTTGCGAAAACCGTGAATACACAATGGCAAAGCTCGATGAAATGGGCTTTGTGATGACACCTTCAACCACAAACTTTATTTTTGCAAAGCATCCGTCGGTGTCGGGCATTGATATTTACACAAAATTGCGTGAAAAGGGTATTCTTGTCCGTCATTTTACGGGCGACAGGATTTGTGAATATAACCGCATAACTGTTGGAACAAGAGAACAGATGGATAAATTCCTTACCGCAGTAAGTGAAATTCTGGAGGATAAATAAATGAGAAAAAGTGAAATCAAACGTGATACAAACGAAACAAAGATTATGCTCAGCCTTAACCTTGACGGAACAGGAATTAGTGATATTGACACAGGCTGCGGCTTTCTTGACCATATGTTGACTCTTTTTGCCAAGCACGGAAGATTTGATTTGAATGTGAAGTGCAACGGCGACACACAGGTTGATGACCACCACACAGTTGAGGATGTTGGTATCTGTCTTGGCAAAGCTTTTAATGAAGCTATTGGTGATAAAAAGGGTATTATCCGCTACGGCAATATGATTTTGCCTATGGATGAGGCTTTGATTATATCTGCAGTTGACTTATCCGGCCGTTCAGGTCTTTCATACAAGTTGGAAATTCCCACAGCAAAGGTGGGCACATTTGATACCGAGCTTGTTGAGGAGTTCTGGCTTGCGTTTGTAAGAGAAGCTGCCTGCACTCTCCATTTTGTTCAGCTTTCGGGAACAAATTCGCACCACATTATCGAGGGTGCATTCAAGGCGGCAGGCAGAGCCTTTCGTCAGGCGGTAGCTGTTGAGGTTGGCTTTGAAAATGAAATCCCTTCAACGAAAGGGGTACTTTAAATATGGTAGCAATTGTTGATTACGGTGTGGGTAATTTATTTTCCCTCAAAAGCTCATTGGACGCAATAGGTGCTGAAACTGTTGTTACGGGCGATGCTGATGCTCTGCGGTCGGCAGAAAAAATCATTCTTCCCGGTGTTGGTGCATTTGAAGATGCAGTCAAAAAACTCCGTGAAACAGGTCTTGATGCAGTAATCAAGGAAGAGGCGGCAAAAGGAAAGCCTATTATGGGTATTTGTCTTGGTATGCAGATGCTTCTTGATAAAAGCTTTGAATACGGCGAGCATCAGGGTCTTGGTTTAATCAAGGGCGAAGTTCGACCGATTGACGAGGTTATCCCAAAGGATTTAAAAATTCCCCATATCGGCTGGAATGCATTGAAATTTAACGGAAATAAACACGAAATTTTTAAATATATAAATGAGGGCGATTTTGTTTATTTTGTGCATTCATATTATGGTGCAAAATGCGAGAATTCGGTTATTGCAACGGCGGAATACGGTGCCGACCTTACCGCAGCGGTTGCACAGGGCAATGTTTGCGGCTGTCAGTTCCATCCCGAAAAAAGCGGTGATGTGGGACTGAAAATTCTTAAAGCATTCTGCGAGATGAAGGGGGAGTAGAGTATGTATATTTTTCCGGCTATTGATTTGTACGATGGCAAGGCGGTACGCCTTCTTCGTGGCGAGTACGATAAAATGACGGTTTACAGCGAAAATCCAATCGAGATTGCATACGAATTTGAGTCATTGGGTGCAAGCCATATCCATATGGTAGACCTTGAAGGCGCAAAGGATGGTGGAACCCCCAATATCGAGATAGTGCGTCAGGTTGCCCAAAACACAGGTCTTTTTGTTGAAATCGGCGGCGGTATACGCAGTATGGATGTTATTGATGCATATATCGGCGCAGGTATTGACAGAGTAATTTTGGGTACTGCGGCAGTGCAGGACAAGGCATTCGTCAAGGCAGCAGTTGACAAGTATGGCGAAAAAATTGCCGTTGGCGCAGATATAAAGGATGGCTATGTTGCCATCAAAGGCTGGACAGAAAAATCACAGTACACCTGCTTTGAGTTCTGCGAGGAAAT
>JAZNVB010000079.1:0-6774 GCA_045592585.1 Clostridia bacterium | reverse complement strand
GCCGGCTGCTCTAACCAACTGAGCTAAAGGCCCATGATGGTCTATTTACCTGATTTTCCGTATACCGCTACCGAAGTAGCGGTATACGGATCAGATTGGCTCCCCCAGTAGGACTCGAACCTACGACACCGCGGTTAACAGCCGCGTGCTCTACCGACTGAGCTATGGAGGAATATGAAAGAGGTCTGGTCCGGTCAAGACCAGACCTCTTTTGTGTTGGCACTACCTATCTTTCCGGGCCGTCACCAGCCAAGTATTGTCGGCGCGAGTGAGCTTAACTGCCGTGTTCGGAATGGGAACGGGTGGACCCTCACCGCAATCAGCACCAACTGTTATCTATTTTAACGGAACTTGCCGCTAAAATCAAGTATTTTGTTGTCCCCCCGGAGTGTTTCCACCCCAGGGGGAGTGGTACACCTTCAGGGACTCGAACCCTGGACACCCTGATTAAGAGTCAGGTGCTCTACCAGCTGAGCTAAAGGTGCATTTAAGTTTGTCCGTTGCCGTTGCAACTACTAAAGTATACTCTTTTTTTTGTGATTTGTCAACCCTTTTTTTGAAAAAAATTAAAAAATTTTACTGCTGTCATCAAAATAAAAGTAAAATTAATTATGCATTCTATATTGGGATGGTGTGCAACCGGTTTTTTTCTTGAAAGTTCGCGTGAAATAACTCATATTTGAAAAACCGCAGGAAATAGCCACATCTGTTATGGAAATATTACTTTCGTTAAGCAAAATCATAGAATGTTCAATTTTTACATCATTTAAATACTCAATAAAGGTTTTATTAAAATTGTTTTTGAAAAAGCGACAAAAATATTTGCGGGACATATTAGAATATGCTGCAATTTCGGCGAGGGAAATCTCCTGATTGTAATTTTCATCAATGTACTTAACTATGCCCTTTAAAAGTTGATTTTTTTTATCGGGGAATGCGTTTTTCGATAAAACAGTTTTGTTTTCTTCGAACATAATTGCAAAAAAACTGCATAAGTGCAGCTTTGGTGGAAAGAATATAGCAGGCAGATTTTGTGGTGTTTATTTTGTTTATATATGTAAGCAATTCAAAGGCTTTTTGTGAAGTATTGATTGTGTTATTAAATTTCAGTTTTCCGTTGAGTACAGGCTCTATAAAAGTCTGTTGAGCAATATCGTCTTTATGGAATGAAAGCATATCAAAATCAAAAACAAAGGCTTTGTATTCAAGAGGTGTTGAAGTGCCATATATTTCGTGCAGTTCACCACTGTTAACTATAAAAATATCACCTGCATTGCCAATATAGTATGTGTTGTTTATGGTTATGTCTATGCTCCCTTTTTCCACATAAATAATTTCGGTTTCGTTGTGCCAGTGTTTTGAAGCAAATTGTCTGGAGTGGTCGGATTTTATATCATACTTCTCGAAGGCGTAACCCGGAATTCCGTGTTTTTTAGGTTCCTTAAACAGGGTTTGATTTTTCATATTATCACCACAGTCATTGTATTACATAGGCTAATTAAAGTCAATATAAAAAGCGAATATTGTGTTAAAATATTGCGGATATAGTTGTAGGAAGTCTTAAAATAGTATGATATAATGCTATTACGAAAAGCAAAGGAGTAATATTTATGAAAAACTGGCTTAATGATGCAGTTGTGTATGAAATTTATCCGCAGTCCTTTTACGATTCAAATGATGACGGAATAGGAGATTTGCAGGGAATAATTCAAAAACTTGACTATATTGAGGACATGGGGTTTAATGTAATCTGGCTTAATCCCATTAACGAAAGTTCTTTTCGTGATGCAGGATATGATGTAACGGATTTTTACAGCGTGGCGCAAAGATATGGCACAAATGACGATTACAAGGCTTTATGTGATGCGGCTCATGCAAGGGGAATGAAAGTTATATTCGATTTAGTGGCAGGGCATACATCAATAGATCATCCGTGGTTTATTGAATCGGGAAAGGTGGAAAAAAACGAATACTCAAACAGATACATATGGACGGTGTCGTCATTTGACGAGGGTCCCGGGATTGCGTCTTTGGGCGAGAGAGATGCAAAATGTATAAATAACTTTTTCTGGAGTCAGCCTGCCCTGAATTACGGTTATGCACATCCTGATCCCAAAAACCCATGGGAACTTCCTGTTACACATCCTGATTGCGTTGCTATGAAAGAGGAACTAAAAAAAATAATAGACTTTTGGATGGATTTGGGAACAGACGCCTTCCGTGTGGATATGGCAGCATCTTTAATAAAAGGTGACAAAGATAAAAGTGCAATGGGGGTATTCTGGCACGAAATAAGAGCACATATCGAAAGTAAAAATCCTGAGGTCTTGCTGATTGCAGAATGGGCAAAGCCAGCAGAGGCTATAAAGGCAGGTTTTCATCTTGATTTTCTTCTTCATTCGGGGCCATCGGCTTATCGTTCACTATTCCGCTACGAAAAAGGCCGTAACACAACAACGGGTATGGTGGGACACAGCTATTTCAGTAAGGATGGCAAAGGCAATATCAATGAATATTTAGACAGGTTTTTGTATGATTTAAGTGAAACAAAAGGTAAAGGGTATATCGGACATATCACGGGAAATCACGATATGCAGCGATTAGCCTATTTACGTACACCCGAGGAGGTAAAGGTGTGTCTGACGTTTCTCTTTACAATGCCCGGTGTTCCGTTTGTGTATTATGGTGATGAAATTGGTATGGATTATATTGAAGGTTTGCCTTCAAAAGAGGGTGGATATATCCGCACAGGCGCAAGAACACCTATGCAATGGAACAGCGATAAAAACCACGGTTTTTCGATAAGCGACACACCATATCTTCCCACAGACAACCGTGAAGGTGCTCCCACAGTAGAGATGCAGGAAAAAGATGAAAATTCGCTGCTGGTATTTACAAAAAAACTGTCAGCTTTGCATAAGGAAACTCCGGCACTTCATGCAGATGCAGACTTTAACATTTTAATGTCGGGTTATCCGTTTGTTTATGAAAGAATTGCAGAGGGCAAAAAACTGTTTATTGCCATTAACCCATCGCAGTATACACACCATTATAATGCACCAAAGTTTGGTAAAATTCTGATGAGTCAGAATGTAGAATCAAACGGACAGCAACTTGTAATGAAGGGTGTAAGCTTTATTATCGCTCAGGAAGCATAAGTGAAAATCGGAACAAGGTCTGCTTGTTCCGATTTTTATATTTACATTGATCTTTATATATGTTACAATATACTGGATAAGGAGTGAAGTTTCATGAATATGGTTTTAATTACTGCTCTTGGAGTTGGCGGTGCAACAATATTTGGGTCGCTTGTTGGATTTATATTTAAAAAGATGTCCCACAGGTTTTCGGATATAATACTTTCCTTTGCGGCAGGGGTAATGCTTGCGGCGGCTGTACTTGGTCTTGTTATGCCGTCACTTGAGTATGGTGGAAGGTATGGGATTATAGTTACCGTGGCAGGTATTTTCACAGGTGCACTGTGCCTGAATCTGATTGACAAGCTTGTTCCTCACCTTCACAAGATTATGGGTGGAACGGAAGAAAATCATAATAATGCAAATTTAAACAAGGTTCTGCTTTTTGTGCTGGCAATAGGAATACACAATCTGCCCGAGGGTATTGCGGCAGGCGTAGGCTTTGGCTCGGGAAATACATCTCAGGCGTTGATGATTGCAGGTGGTATTGCCCTGCAGAACATTCCCGAGGGTATGGTGATTATTTCGCCAATGCTGGCGGCAGGAGTTTCGCCACGCAAAACCTTTATTTGTGCAATGATAACAGGCTTGGTTGAGGTTGTGGGAACGCTGATAGGCTATTTTGCGGTCAGTTTGTCAACGGCTATTCTGCCATTTGCACTGGCTTTTGCAGGTGGCACAATGCTTTATGTTGTAAGCGATGAAATGATTCCCGAAACCCACGCACACGGTGGTGAACGTGGTGCAACCTATGCACTGTTAGTGGGCTTTTGTGTGATGCTTATTTCTGATGTTTTGCTTGGATAGATAAGGAGTGGTCGCATTATGGAAATAAAGCCAATCGGATATATCCGCACTGACTTTAAAGATAAATTTGGTATCCCCAGACAAAGCGGACGCGTTCCTGAGTTGAAAGGTCGTGTTATTTTTGAACAGGAGTATCGCAATTCCGAGGCATTAAGAGGAATAGAGGAATTTTCACATCTCTGGCTGATATTTGGCTTTTCTCAGGCAAAGCGCAGTCGCAACTCCCTTACGGTAAGGCCACCCAGGCTTGGTGGGAACAAACGGGTGGGCGTTTTTGCCAGCCGTGCGCCTTTTCGCCCGAATTCTCTTGGACTATCTGCAGTGAAGCTTGAAGGTATTGAAAAAAACGAGGCAGAGGGGGATGTGCTGATTGTTTCGGGCATTGACCTTCTGGATAACACTCCGATTTTTGATATAAAGCCCTATCTTCCATATGCGGATTGTAAGCCTGATGCAAAGGGCAGTTTCGGTGAAGAATTTAAGGAATATGCTCTTGAGGTGGTTTTCCCCGATGAACTTTTGGGTAAGTTACCAAAGGAAAAACGTATAGCGGCGGTGGAATGTCTTAAAGATGACCCAAGACCCTCTTATCATGATGATTTGCGCACATACAGTATGAGTTTTGCGGGATATGACATACATTTTAAAGTTGAACAGGATGTTCTGACGGTTGTTGGTGTGGATATTTTGTAATTTAGGTATGGACATTTAACAAAATTTGTGATAAAATAAACCTTAATCATTTTTTATAAAAGAGGAGTGACAATAATGACCCTTTTAAGAAAATATATTTCAAGTCTTGTGTGGTGTAACATCTGGGCGTAAGCCCGTGGTGTTTTTTTCAGTTAGTAAACTGCAGGATTTAATAATATATTTTAATAAAAAGGAGAAATTATTATGAATAAATACAGAGATTTTGATAACTATCTTAAGGAGTTCCCCAATGCCGAGGGTTATTTTGGCGAGTACGGCGGCTCCTATCAGGCAGAGGAGCTTATTGAGGCATTCAAAGAAGCTGACGATGCTTATGAAGCAATTTGCCATTCGGCGCAGTTTATCAATGAGCTTCGCCGAATCAGAAAGGAATTTCAGGGCAGACCCACACCAATCACCCATTGTGAAAGGCTTTCAAAGATTTTTGGCAACTGCCAGATTTATCTTAAAAGAGAAGACCTTAACCACACAGGTGCACATAAACTGAACCATTGTATGGGTGAAGGCCTTCTTGCAAAGTTTATGGGCAAGAAGAAAATTATTGCAGAAACAGGCGCAGGTCAGCATGGTGTTGCCATTGCAACTGCGGCGGCATACTTTGGTATGGAATGTGATGTTTACATGGGCGAGGTTGATATTGCAAAGCAGCACCCAAATGTAATCAGAATGAAGATGCTTGGTGCAAATGTTGTTCCTGTAACAAAGGGTCTTAAAACCTTGAAGGAAGCCTGTGATGCGGCATTTGAAGCATATCTTAATGAATATAAGGATGCAATTTACTGTATCGGTACTGCAGCAGGTCCTCATCCCTTCCCTAAGATGGTTCGTGATTTTCAGTCGATTATAGGCATTGAGGCAAGAGAACAGTTCTTAGAAATGACAGGTATTATGCCCGATGCAATTACCGCTTGTGTTGGCGGTGGCTCCAACTCCCTTGGTATGTTTACCCCATTCCTTGCCGATCCTGTTGAAATATACGGCGTTGAGCCTTTGGGCAGGGGTTCAGGTGTTGGCGACCATGCGGCAACAATGGCTTATGGAACAAAGGGTATAATTCACGGATATTCAAGCTATGTGCTTCAGGATGAAAACGGCGAACCTCTTCCGGTTTATTCAATTGCCAGCGGTCTTGATTATCCGGGTGTTGGCCCTGAACACGCATACCTGCGCGATATGAACAGAGTTCATTATGAAACAGTATCTGATGAAGAAGCGATGGAGGCATTTTTCTTGCTTTCAAGATACGAGGGTATTATTCCTGCAATTGAAAGTGCTCATGCTGTTGCTTATGCTATCCGTTATGCAAAGGCGCATAAGTCGGGCTCAATTCTTGCCTGTCTTTCGGGCCGTGGTGATAAGGATATTGACTATGTTTACGAAAACTACGGATGCGGTGAACAGTTTAAACTTGATTACGATATCTAAGGCATAATGTAAAACTCCTGCAACAAAATCTGTTGTGGGAGTTTTAATTTAATAAAAAAAGGAAAAAATATTAAAAAAATCAAAAAAAGCTATTGACAAATAAAGAAGTTGTTGCTATAATAACTTAGTCGGTCGCAAATGATGCGGCAAAGGTGATATGCGGGTGTAGTTCAATGGTAGAATCTCAGCCTTCCAAGCTGATTGCGTGGGTTCGATTCCCATCACCCGCTCCAGCAAGACATGCGCCTGTAGCTCAGCTGGATAGAGCAACTGCCTTCTAAGCAGTGGGTCAGGAGTTCGAGTCTCTTCAGGCGCGCCACCTTGCTTTTTATGCGGTGGGTATAGCTCAGTTGGTTAGAGCGCCAGATTGTGGCTCTGGAGGCCGACGGTTCGAATCCGTCTATCCACCCCACCAGTTTTTATGTGGCAGCGGACAAGATTGTCAAGGTTGTATATAATGGGCTGTAGCCAAGTCGGTAAGGCACCAGACTTTGACTCTGGCATTTCGTAGGTTCGAGTCCTGCCAGCCCAGCCAAATTTTTTAAAACTTAATATGGTCCATTAGCTCAGTTGGCAGAGCACTTGACTTTTAATCAAGGTGTCCCGCGTTCGAATCGCGGATGGATCACCA
>JAZNVB010000078.1:0-3985 GCA_045592585.1 Clostridia bacterium | reverse complement strand
AAAAAAAGAGAAATTTATATAATAGTATAAAATAAATATACTTTTATATAAATATTTTTGGTAAATCGTGTTGTATAATTGAAGAAGAAAGGATTAAAATCACCGAAAGGAGAAGGATTTAATGAAATGTATCATAGGTGGCAAAGTTATACTGGCTGATAAGGTGGCAGATAATCTTGCAATCATATTTGATAAAACGATTGAAAAAATAGTTGATGTTAATGAAATCAATCTTGCTGATTATGAGGTAATAGATGCTTGTGGCAAATATGTTGCTCCAGGTCTGGTTGATATGCATATCCACGGGTATCTTGGTGCAGATGTGTCAGATGGTGATATTGAAGGCATTAAAAAGATGGCAGAGGGTATCATAAAGAATGGTGTTACTGCATGGTGTCCCACAACAATGACAGTATCCAAGGCTGAGATTGAAACTGCATTTGATACTGTTCGTACCCTTAAGAACAGCAAGGAGTATTACGGCTCAAGAATTCTTGGTGTTAACAGCGAAGGTCCATTCATAAATGCAAAAAAGAAGGGTGCTCAGGCAGAGGAACATATCTTAAAGCCGGATGCAGACTTTATAAAAAAACATTCTGACATTGTAAAGCTGTTTACAGTTGCGCCTGAGGTTGAGGGTGCAGAAGAATGTATCAAAAAGGTTTCAAAGGAAACAGATGTACTTATCTCAATGGGTCACACAGATGCAAGCTATGATGAAGCACTTTCCGGCATTGAATGCGGTATGCGACACACAACACACCTTTTTAACGCAATGACAGCACTTTCACACCGCAGTCCCGGTGTTGTTGGTGCGGCACTTTCAAATGATAATGTCAGTTGTGAACTTATTGCAGATACCTTCCATGTAAACAAAGGACTTTTTGGCCTTATAGCAAAGATTAAAGGGGACAAGCTTTGTTTGATTACCGACTGTATCAGAGCCGGCGGTATGCCTGATGGTGACTATACTTTGGGCGGTCAGCCTGTACATAAAGAAGGAATCAAATGCCTTATGCCTGACGGAACAATTGCCGGCAGTGTTCTTAATCTTAACGAGGCGGTTTATAATCTTTTTGAAAATAGTGGTCTTGAAATTTATGAGGCGGTTGCCTGTGCATCACTTAATCCTGCAAAAGCACTGAATGTTGATGCAGAAATTGGCTCATTGGAAACAGGCAAACGTGCAGATATAATAATTGCCGATGAAAAATTCAATATTGAAATGACAATTCTCGGCGGAGAAATAAAATATAAAGTATAAAGGAGAAAACTTATGATTATTGCAAAACTTGAACCCGAATTTATGCCAATGGTAAAGGTTATCAATGACTACAAAGCTGCAGTTGAAAAAGCAGACTCACAGAAGGTTGTTATTGCTGTTGAAAGAAACAACGGTCTTACAGCGGTTTACAATCTTGACACCTTTAAGGATGGCGCAGGACATGATGATGAAAACTATGGCATTGTTGAAAGAATTATAAAAACTCTGCTTTGGGCAAAGGGCGGCTATAAAGTTTATATTGCAGGCTCAAAGTACATTTATGAGCGCATTGCTGACGATTATCGCATTGGCGGAGCAAGAGAATTTGACTTTAACTTTATGGCTCGTGTTTATGAAAAGCCGTTTGAGGTTATATATGTTGAAAATATCGCTGATGCACCTGCCGAAAATGATGTTTCATCACCTGTCGGCAGACATCTTGACGGTTGCCGAATCGGCTTTGATGCGGGCGGCAGCGACCGCAAGGTTTCAGCCGTTGTTGACGGAAAGACCGTATATTCAGAGGAAGTTGTATGGTTCCCCAAGCTTGAGAGTGACCCTAAGTATCATTATGAAGGCATTCTCAATGCTATGAAAACCGCAGCATCTCATATGCCAAGGGTTGATGCTATCGGTGTATCTTCCGCAGGTGTTTATATTGACAATAAAATTATGGTTGCATCACTGTTTATCAAGGTTTCAGATGAGGACTTTGAAAAGCACGTTAAAAATATGTATCTTGATGTTGCAAAGGAAATCGGTGATGTTCCTGTTGAGGTTGCAAACGATGGTGACGTTACAGCCCTTGCAGGTGCGATGAGTTTAGAGGATAACAATGTAATGGGCGTTGCTATGGGTACCAGTGAAGCCGCAGGCTATGTTGATAAGGATGGCAACATCACAGGCTGGCTTAACGAGCTTGCATTTGTTCCTGTTGACTTTAACAAAGGTGCAATGGTTGACGAATGGAGTGGAGATTACGGCTGTGGTGTTAAGTATTTCTCTCAGGATGCAGTAATTAAACTTGCTCCCAAGGCAGGAATTGAACTTGACGAAAGCCTTTCACCTGCTGAAAAGCTCAAGGTAGTTCAGGGTCTTATGGAAAAGGATGACCCAAGAGCTGCAGACATTTACGACACAATCGGTACATATTTTGGTTACACGATTGCTTATTATTCAATGTTCTATGACATAAAGCACGTTCTTATTATGGGCCGTGTGACAAGCGGTAAGGGCGGTACAATACTTCTTAACAAAGCAAATGAAGTACTTAATGCTGAATTCCCCGAACTTGCAAAGAAGATTGAACTTCACATTCCTGACGAAAAAGCAAGACGAGTTGGTCAGTCTGTTGCGGCTGCCAGCCTTCCTAAAATCGGTTAATATATGCAAAAAAACTCCTCAATGAGGAGTTTTTTTATGTCTTAAAACATATTCGCTTGGTGACATTCCAAAGTGTTGCTTAAACATTTTCGAAAAGCTGTATATGTCTGGATATCCAACAGAGGTGGCAGCAACAGAAATGCTTTTTTTCTTTTCGGTAATCAACGAGGCAGCAATGCTCATTCGGTAGTTAAGCAGATATTGCTTTGGCGAAATACCAATTCTGTTTTTAAACACAGTAGAAAAATAACACCGTGTCAGATTAAGACGGTCAGCAATTTCTGTAGCGGTTAAAGGTGTCATATATTCCGAATGTATACAGTCCAAAGCTTGACCTATATAGTCGATATGCTTATCCTCACGTTCAAGAAGGATATCAAACAACTCCCAAAGACGTGCGCAAAGAAAAGCACTTCTGCCGTTTGTCTTTTTAATACAGTTTTTCATTCTGTTAAAAATTGCAAGACCTTCCGGACAGTAGATGGTATCATTAAGTTCAACCGGTAAACCGTTGTCAGCGTGAAAGCCAATCCAGATATAACTCCAGGGTTCTTCGCTATCAGCTTCGTAATATGTTTCAACATAAGGCGGAATAACAAACATTTCGCCGGGGCCAAGATTGTATTCTCTGCCGCCGATTGTATAGTATCCGTATCCCGAAACGATATAATGAATAAGCCAGTATGTGCGTACAGCAGGTCCGTAAGAGTGGGATTTTTCGCAATTGTCATATCCAAAATGCATAGGATTTATTTCTTTATACTTATAATCTGTAATAATAACATTATTGCTCATAATTTATAAAATTCCTCGCTTAAAAAAGAACAAAATGACAAATTTTTAAAACATTATACCATTTCAATATAATGAATGTCAAGGTATAATCAAAGAAAAACAACGTAAACAAGGAGGTAATTTTTATGAAAATAACATTTATGGGCGCAGGCAGTACAGTTTTTGCCCGCAAGGTAATTGGCGACTGTTTTTTTGTTGAATCACTCCGTGACAGCGTTTTTGCCTTGTATGATATTGATGCTACTCGCCTTGAAGAAAGCAGAACAATTTTAGAGGCTATTCGTGCCGCAAAGGGTGGTTACGGTAAAATCGAATGCTATGTTGGCACAGAACAGCGCAAAGATGCTCTTCGGGGTGCTAACTTCGTAATTAACGCAATTCAGGTTGGCGGTTATGAGCCTTGCACAGTTACAGACTTTGAAATCCCTAAAAAGTACGGTCTGAGACAGACTATCGGTGACACTTTAGGTATCGGAGGTATTATGCGTGCTCTTCGTACAATTCCCGTTCTTGAAGATTTTGCAAGAGATATGGAAGAGGTTT
>JAZNVB010000077.1:0-20607 GCA_045592585.1 Clostridia bacterium | reverse complement strand
TATATCACTTAAGGAAGCTTGTGTTGAACTGGGTTTTTTGACTGCCGAAGAGTTTGACAAAGTGTTCCATCCTGAAGAAATGATATAAGGGTGAAATTTTATTGCACCAATAAAAACCAAAAAGACAAGCATTTATGCTTGTCTTTTTCTGGCGGAGAAGGAGAGATTTGAACTCTCGCGCCGCTTTCACGACCTACACCCTTAGCAGGGGCGCCTCTTCGGCCTCTTGAGTACTTCTCCGAATTTGAAAATATTATTAAAATAAAAAAATGGCGGAGAGGCAGAGATTCGAACTCTGGGTGCTTTCGCATCACTAGTTTTCAAGACTAGCTCCTTAAACCACTCGGACACCTCTCCGTTTGTTAAGTCACTTATTTAAGCGACTTTGATATTATAGCACGATTTTATTAGTTTGTCAATAGTAAAAATGAAATATTTTTTGTAAAAAAATTTTACACATAATTTTAAAAAGTAGGTCATATAAATCTTGACACCAAGGCGTTAATGTGGTATTCTTATAGTAATAAAGTCAAAGTGTATCTTTGTGTATGGATATACTTTATATAACAATTAAGGAGGAACTTAAAATGAAGAGAATTATTTTATCAATGCTGCTGGTTATTACTTTAATTTCAAGCAGTATGTGCTGCGTTAATGCAGCAAGTCTTGCTGACCAATGGGATGGTTTTTTTGTTAACGGCAGAACAGTAGGTGTAGAGGTTGATGTTAAGGTAAATGGTGCAGACCGTGTTTATGATTATGCGGGTACACCTATTGAGTTTACAGCATCACTTGACATGACTGAAGTAAAGGCTGCTGTAACCGCGTTGAGTTTGAATCTTGATGCTGCTGAAAAGCAAAAGAAAGCTACAGGTTCAATTGTTATTGAAGCTGAATGGACAGGCGTTGATGCACCTGCGGCAGGTACTTTGGAAGTTAACAATCTTGCTGGATTTTCATTTGAAAACGGAGTTGGTGCTGATTTCTTTGAAGAGCCCGTAAACAGAGTGCTCGCTGGAAACAAGCTTACTGCTACAATCAATGTTAAGGATAACGTAACATTGGAATCTTTGGCTAATTTACCTGATACAATTGTTTTGACACAGAGTGGATTTACTCTTGCTTCAAACGGTGAAATTACAGGCGAACTTGCACTTGATATAAAGGTGGAAAATGATGCTAACTATACAGTTCCTTTTAGAGTAAATGTTAATGGGGTTACTGTTGGTGTAAAAGGTTCAGGTGGTAGCGGCAGTGCAGCTACATCAACATTTAACAAATTGAAATATGAAACAAACGGCGGTGCAGCTATTGCTGATGAGTCATATGTAAGTGGCAAAACAGTTCAGCTTACAAAGGTTCCTGAAAAGGAAGGCTACATATTTGATGGCTGGTATGCAGATGCAGCTCTTACACAGAAAATCACATCTGTTAAGATGGATGCAGACGTAACAGTTTATGCAGCATGGAAGGCTGTAGAAAGTGAAGAGCCGGTTGTTGCTCCTCATCCTGTTCCTGAAATGCTGAATGGTGAAGACCACTATGCATATTTGTCAGGTTATCCGGATGGAACTATCAGACCTGACAGCAACATCACTCGTGCAGAGGTTGCTACAATCTTCTTCAGACTGCTTAAGGATGAAGTTAGAGAACAGTATCTTTCAAAAGAAAATGTATTTGATGATGTAAACGAAGGTGACTGGTTCAACACAGCCGTATCAACAATGGCAAAGGCTGGCATTGTAAATGGACGCTATGCAGATACATTTGCTCCCGATGAATACATCACACGTGCTGAATTCACAACAATCTGTGCAAGATTTGATGATGCAAATGAAGCAGGTGAAAACAAGTTTACTGATGTAAGTGATCACTGGGCAGAGGATTATATCCTTGAAGCAGTTGCTTACAACTGGATTGATGGTTATGAAGATTTCTCATTCCGTCCTGAAAAGAACATTACACGTGCAGAAGCTGCAACTTTGATTAACAGAGTTCTGAACCGTGTACCTGAAAATGCAGATGCAATGCTTGATACCATGAAGGTATGGCCTGACAATGCAAGTTCAGCTTGGTATTATATAGCTGTTCAGGAAGCAACAAACACTCATACTTATGAACGTGTGAACGAAGTTAACGAAAAGTGGCTTGAGCTTACTGAAAACAGAGACTGGACAGTTTACGAGAAATAATTTACTAAGTTTTTTAAAAGAGCCTCTCGTGCTGAGGGGCTCTTTGTTTAGGCGAAAAATGCAAAGGAGATAATAAAAAATGATTTATGATGTGATTGCCAATAAAGATTTATACGTTAATTTGGGCGAAAAGTTTAAGAAAGCATTTGACTTTATTGTTAAAGGAACCGAAGAAGATATTGCCGTTGGAAAATACGAAATTGACGGCGATAACGTATATGCAAGCGTAAGCGAATATGAAACCAAGACAGAAGGTAACTATGAAGGACATATAGATTATATTGATGTTCAGTATATCCTTAAAGGACACGAAGAAATTTTCTGGAAAAACCTTAAGGACTGTACTTTAATCAAGGATTATACTCCTGATAAGGATGTCAAGATTTATTCGGCAGAGGATCCGGTAGTTCTGGATATGCCGGCAGGAACATTTGCTGTTTTGTTCCCGGACGATGCACATGCTCCCAACAGAGCATATAAAGAGTCTTCTCACGTTAAGAAAATTGTTGTAAAAATTAAAGTTGACTAATATAACAAGAAAAAAAGAACTGTTTCTAAACAGTTCTTTTTTTGTAGATAAATTAAATCTATTCACCTTTTGCTTCGCAGTAAGCACAACGGTATTCCTTTGCAGAATTGTCTGATAAATGGAATATGTTGGGCAGTTCCTGTTCGGTTGTAGTGATGCAACGAGGATTCTTGCAGAAAATAACGTCAGTAAGCTTTTCGGGAAGGCTTATTTTTTTCTTTTCTACAAGCTTTTCGTTCTTAATTACGTCAACTGTTGCATCAGGCGATACATAGCCTAAAATGTCCATATTCAGCTCTATCAGGGCATCAATTTTTATAATATCCTTTTTGCCCATTTTGGAGCTGTTTGCATTTTTTATAATTGCAACAGGACAGTCAAGAAGGTCAAGGCGGAGGAGGTTATATATTTCCATTCCTTTGCCTGCCTCGATATGGTCGATTACATATCCGTTTTTTATTGAATCAATGTTCATTACTCTACCTCCAGTAGCTTAAGAATTAAAGCCATTCTCATATATTTGCCGTTGAGCACCTGTTTAAAATAGCAAGCTCTGGGGTCGTCGTCAACCTTAACACTGATTTCGTTTACTCTCGGCAGAGGATGCATAATGCAAAGGTCTGACTTTGCCTCGGTAAGCTTTTCGGGAGAAAGAATATAGCTGTCTTTAAGGCGGAGGTAGTCTTCCTCGTTGAAAAACCTTTCTTTCTGGACACGGGTCATATAAAGAATATCAAGCTGGGGCATATACTCAAGCAAATCTGTTGTTTGAACATATTCGCAACCGGATTTTTTTATAATGTTCTTTACATAGCTTGGAAGCTTCAATTCTTCGGGTGATATAAGGACAAATTTTATCCCTGTATACCGAGTCATGGCAGAAATAAGTGAATGTACCGTTCTGCCAAATTTAAGGTCACCACAAAGACCGATAACCAGATTGTCAAAACGTCCTTTTTCCTTGTGTATAGTAAGAAGGTCTGCAAGGGTTTGAGTAGGATGATTGTGACCACCGTCACCGGCATTGATTACCGGAATTGACGCATTCATTGCAGCAACCAAAGGAGCACCCTCTTTGGGATGACGCATTGCTATAATATCCGCATAACATGAAATAACTTTAGCAGTATCTGCAATGCTTTCACCTTTTGATGCTGAACTTGAGCCGGCATCTGCCATTGAAAGAACACGGCCGCCAAGCTCGTACATAGCAGCTTCAAAGCTTAGACGGGTTCTTGTAGATGGCTCAAAGAACAGTGTGGCAAGCTTTTTTCTGTCGCATTTATGAGCATATTTATCGGGATTTGCAATAATATCTTCAGCAACAGAAACAAGCTGATTAACCTCTTCTTTGGAAAGGTCTTTTATATCAATAATACTTCTCATAAAAGTCAGTCCTTTCGGTTTATTTTTAAAGTATATTGGGTCAGACTCTTTTTGGATTAAGCGTTTATCCAGCTTTCGTCAGATGGGTTGTTGCGGAAAGAAATAAGCCTTTGAATATCCTCGGGCTTGATGTAGCCCTCTTTTGCTGCAACCTCGGCAATAACGTCAAAGTTGGTAAGACTGATGTTTTTCACATTGGCTGCCGCAAGTCTGTCAAGACCCTTTTGCATACCGTAGGTAAAGATTGAAACTATGCCAAGAACCTCGGCACCTGCTTCACGAAGAATGTTTACAACCTCAATAACGCTGCCGCCTGTTGAGATAAGGTCTTCAACGACAACAACCTTTTGGCCTTTTTCAAGCTTGCCTTCAATCTGATTCTGTCGGCCGTGGTCCTTTGCGCCGCTGCGAACATAGCCCATAGGAAGACCAAGAAGATGTGCAGTGATTGCCGCATGAGCAATACCTGCTGTTGATGTTCCCATAAGAACTTCTGCTTCGGGATAGTTTTCTTTAATAAGTGTTGCAAGTCCGTTTTCAACATCGCTGCGAACATCAATGTCGCTGAGTGTTAAACGGTTGTCGCAGTATACAGGGCTCTTAATTCCGCTTGCCCATGTGAAAGGTTCTTCGGGACGGAAGAATACAGCTTTAATCTTTAATAAGTCTTTTGCAATTAGTTCTTTCATTATAATTTTCATAGCCTTTCTGCCCACAAATATTTAATTTAAATTACACACGCATCTTATTATGGGCAGATAAGGCGTGTAGTGAAAATTACGCACATCACCATTTCGTGCCGTACTGGCACGAAAGTTTTGGTGGTGCAATAAATTCTGATAACGTGATTTTCACGTTATCTCCTTTAAAAAAATTATCCTACAAATTCGTCAACGCATCTTTGGTATGCGGCAACGGGGTCAGCGGCCGCAGTGATGGGTCTGCCAACAACTATGTAGTCAGAGCCGATTGCCTTTGCATCAGCAGGGGTCATAACACGAACCTGGTCGCCCTTGTCACCGTCGGCAAAGCGAACACCGGGAGTAACAGTAACAAAGTCACTTCCACAGGTGTTGTGAACCTTTTCTGCCTCTAAGGGTGAGCATACAACACCGTCAAGACCGGCTTTCTTTGCGTTGCTTGCGTAGTGCATAACAACCTTGTCGATAGGTTCGTTGATAAGAAGGTCTTCCTTCATTTTTTCTTCACTGGTTGATGTGAGCTGTGTTACTGCAATAAGAATGGGACGTGTGCCGTCGGGCCGTGTAAGGCCTTCGATTGCGGCTTCCATCATTGCAACAGTACCAGATGCGTGAAGGTTTGTCATATCAACATCCAAACGGCTGAGCACAGCCATTGATTTTTTTACTGTATTTGGAATGTCGTGAAGCTTAAGGTCAAGGAATATCTTGTGACCGCGTTTTTTAATTTCACGGACAATTTCGGGGCCTTCAGCGTAGAATAACTCCATACCTATTTTAACAAAAGGTTTTACCTCGGTAAACTTGTCTAAAAAATCAAAAACTTCTTTTTTTCCTGCAAAGTCGCAGGCAACAATAACATCTTTTCCCATTAGTGGGCACCTCCTATAATATCATTTAAATCTGAAATCCCGTATTTTTCCATAACGGACGGGAGCTTTTCTATAATTTCCTTGCATGCAAAGGGGTTAACCAGATTTGCGGCACCAACCTGAACGGCTGTTGCACCTGCAAGCATCATTTCGATTACATCCTCGGCAGAAGAAACACCGCCCATACCAATAATTGGAATGTTAACAGCTTCATATACCTGATAAACCATACGGACAGCCACCGGGAAAATAGCTGGTCCTGAAAAACCGCCCATTTTGTTTGCTATATCGCATTTCTTGGTTTTAAGGTCAATTCTCATACCAAGAAGAGTGTTTATAAGGCTGATGCCATCGGCACCGGCTTCTTCACAAGCCTTTGCAATTGAAACAATATCTGTAACGTTGGGCGACAGCTTTATAATAACCGGTTTTTTTGAAACCGCCTTAACTGCTTTTGTAACCTCTGCAGCAGCCTCGGGTGATGTTCCAAAACTCATACCGCCGCCGTGAACATTGGGGCAGGAGATGTTAACCTCAAACCATCCGATTTGTTCTTCGTTGCTGAGTTTTTCGCAGGTGTAAACATAGTCATCAACCGAAAAACCGCTTATGTTTGCCATAACCGGCTTTGAAAAAACTTTTTTGAGTTTGGGAAGCTCGTTTTCAATAACTGCATCAACACCGGGATTTTGCAGACCTACCGAGTTAATCATACCCATACTGCATTCTGCAATTCTTGGAGTGGGATTGCCAAACCTTGCATCCTTTGTTGTTCCCTTAAAAGAGAAGGTTCCAAGGCAGTTTATGTCATAAATCTCTGCAAATTCATAACCAAATCCAAAGGTTCCGCTGGCAGGGATAATTGGATTATCAAGGGTAATTCCGTTTAAAGTTACTTTTGTATTTACCATATGATTTCCTCCCTTTCTAAAACGGGTCCGTCTTTGCAGATACGTTTATTGCCGTATTTTGTCTTGCATGAGCAACCCATACAAGCACCAAAACCGCAGCCCATACGTTCTTCAAAGCTATACTGGCCGGAACCTGAGGCAGTAGCTTCGATGGCTTTAAACATAGGCATTGGACCGCAGGTGAAGAAGTAAGAGTAGTTGATATCCTTCATGGCGTCGGTGACAAAGCCGCGTGTTCCGTAGCTTCCGTCCACTGTGGTGATAAGGACATTTGCACCCAAAGCCTTGAACTCTTCTTCAAAAAACACATCTTCACGGCTGTTAAAGCCCAAAATTACAGTTGGTTTTTTGCCTTGCGATATCAGCACCTTGCAAAGGTTATACATTGGCGGAACACCAACGCCGCCACCGATAAGAAGAGGGGTATCACCGCTTTTTTCGGTATTAAAGCCGTTGCCAAGACCAACCAGAAGGTCAAGCTTTACTCCCGGCTTATATTTACTCATAATTTCGGTGCCCTCGCCCACAATTTTGTAGATAAGGGTAAGTGAGTTTTCTGAATAGTCACATACTGAAATTGGTCTTCTGAGGTAAAGACCTTCAATCTGTATATTAACAAACTGACCTGGTGCGGTTAGTGCACTTGTGTCACCCGAAAGCACCATCAGCATAATATCTTTTGCAATTTTTTCATTATGTTCTATTGTAAAGATTTCCTGTTTCACAGCAAAAATTTCTCCTTATGCATCAATTGTTGATATTGTAAGAGTGTTTTCTTCAAGCACGTCGAGGAGTACCGAAACGGTATCAAGAGATGTAAAGATGTTTACATTGTTTTCGGTAGCACACAGACGGATTTCGTGACCGTCGTTAATGTTTGAGCCGGAGCCTGAAACATCGCTTGTGTTTATGATATAGGCGATATGACCCTGACGGATTGCTGATGGAATTTCGTCATTGTCTTCGCTTATCTTTTTCAGCATATGGGTGCGGATACCGTTCTTTTTAAGGAACTCAGCAGTACCCTTGGTTGCCTGAATGCTAAAGCCAAGCTTATAGAATCGGCGGATAAGTTCCAATGCCTCGTCCTTGTCTTTGTCTGCAATTGTAGCAAGAACTGTTCCGTAGTTTTGAACATTCATGCCTGATGCCTGAAGGGCTTTGTAAAGAGCGCGGTTGAGTTTGTCATCATAACCAATTGCTTCGCCTGTTGACTTCATTTCGGGTGAAAGATATGCGTCAAGTCCACGGATTTTGTTGAAGGAGAATACCGGAACCTTTACATACCAGCGATTCTTTTCTTTGGGATATACTTCGGTAATTCCCTGCTCCTTCAAGGATTTACCCATAATAACTTCGGTTGCAATGTCTGCAAGGCTGTAGCCAGTTGCCTTTGAAAGGAAGGGAACAGTTCTTGAAGAACGTGGATTAACCTCAATAATATATACATCTTCGTTCTTGTCAACAATGAACTGAATGTTATAAAGACCAACAATTCCGATACCCAGACCAAGTTGCTTTGCATAGTCGATAATTGTTGCCTTTACCTTATCGGATATGCTGAAGGAGGGGTAAACACTGATTGAGTCGCCGCTGTGGATACCTGTGCGTTCAACAAGTTCCATAATGCCGGGAACAAATACATCCTTTCCGTCGCAGATTGCATCAATCTCAACCTCTTTACCGCTGATGTATTTATCAACAAGCACGGGCTTGTCCTCGTCGATTTCAACGGCGGTTTTAAGGTAATGACGAAGCTGGTCTTCATTGCCTACAATCTGCATTGCACGGCCACCAAGAACAAAACTGGGGCGTACAAGAACGGGATAGCCAATTTCTTTAGCTGCAGCAACACCATCTTCGATTTTTGTAACTGCTCTGCCCTGAGGCTGTGGAATATTAAGCTGTTTCAGAATTTTCTCAAATGCGTCACGATTTTCCGCACGGTCGATTGCATCACAGTCTGTACCGATAATTTCAACTCCGCGGTCTGTAAGTGGCTGAGCAAGGTTGATGGCTGTCTGTCCGCCAAGAGATGCAATAACACCTTCGGGGTTTTCAAAATGGATAATGTTCATAACATCTTCGGGGGTAAGTGGTTCAAAGTAGAGCTTGTCTGCTGTGGTGTAGTCGGTTGAAACTGTTTCGGGGTTGTTGTTGATAATAATTGATTCATAACCTTCCTTTTTGATTGTAGTAACAGCATGAACCGTTGAATAGTCAAACTCAACACCCTGACCAATACGGATAGGACCTGCACCAAGAACTGCAAGCTTTTTCTTATCTGTGAGGATAGAATCGTTTTCACCTGTATAGCTTGAATAGAAGTAAGGGATATATGCATTTGTGTGGCAGGTATCAACCATTCTGTATACAGGGAAGATGTTGTTTTCTTTTCTTGTGTTGTAAATCTCGATTTCAGGAACACCCCAAAGCTTTGCAATAAAGGGGTCGCTGAAACCGATTTTCTTTGCTTCCTTCAAGGTTTCGATGTTACTCTTGTTGTTTTTGATTACTGTTTCAAAGTCAACAATTTTCTTGATTGTTTCAAGGAAGTAAGGGGTAATCATTGTAACTTCATGAAGCTTTTCAAGGCTTACGCCGTTTCGCATAAGCTGTGCAACGGCATAGATATTGTCATCACGGAATTCGCTGATATATTCAAGCAATTCATCATTTGTCTTGTTCTCGAATTTAGCCATCCATATATGATTAACACCGATTTCAAGTGAACGGAGAGATTTAAGGAAACATTCCTCTAAAGTAGAGCCTATGCCCATAACCTCGCCTGTTGCCTTCATCTGTGTGCCAAGCTTGTTGGTTGCTGATGCAAATTTATCAAAGGGGAAGCGGGGGAACTTTGCAACGATATAATCAAGTCTTGGTTCAAATGCTGCAGTTGTGTTTGCAATGGCAATTTCCTCAAGTGACATACCAACGGCAATTTTAGCAGTTACCCTTGCGATGGGATAACCACTTGCCTTTGATGCAAGAGCTGAAGAACGTGAAACTCTGGGATTAACCTCAATAAGATAATATTCAGAGGTTGTGGGATGTAAAGCAAACTGAACATTACATCCGCCCTCAATTTTAAGCTCACGGATAATTTTGATTGCGCTGTCGTTGAGCATTTTGTGGTCGTGCTCGCTTAATGTGAGAATAGGTGCAACAACAATACTGTCACCGGTGTGGATGCCAACAGGGTCGATGTTTTCCATACCGCAGATTGTGATTGCGTTGTCATTTGAGTCGCGCATAACCTCAAATTCAATTTCTTTATAGCCTTTAACACTTTTTTCAATAAGAACCTGATGAACGGGGGAAAGCTTAAACGCATTTGTACCAACCTCAATAAGCTCTTCTTCGCTGTATGCAAAGCCGCCGCCTGTACCGCCAAGGGTAAATGCAGGACGAAGAACAACGGGATAGCCGATTCTCTTTGCAGCCTCTTTTGCTTCTTCAAGAGAGTAGGTTATTTCCGAGGGAATAACCGGCTCGCCGATTGACTGACAAAGTTCTTTGAAAAGCTCACGGTCTTCGGCACGTTCAATACTTTCACTCTTTGTGCCAAGAAGTTCAACCTGACATTCTTTGAGGACGCCCTTCTTTTCAAGCTGCATTGCAAGGTTAAGACCCGTCTGACCGCCAATACCCGGCACAATTGCATCGGGGCGTTCATAACGGATTATCTTTGCAATATATTCCAAAGTAAGAGGCTCCATATAAACCTTGTCAGCAATGGTTGTATCTGTCATAATTGTTGCGGGGTTTGAGTTTGCAAGAATAACTTCGTAGCCTTCTTCTTTAAGAGCAAGACATGCCTGAGTTCCGGCATAGTCAAATTCGGCTGCCTGACCTATTACAATAGGGCCTGAGCCGATGATGAGAATTTTTTTGAGATCTGTTCTTTTTGCCATTTTCCTTTTCCTCCTAAATATTTTCGGTTTCCTGCCAAGCAACTTTACCCTTTGAAATTGTCATAAGACATTTTCCAAAGACCTGGTTACCTGCAAAGGGTGTGCTTTTGCCCATTGACAAGAAATCTTTTGTGTCTATTTTATAAGAACAATCAAGGTCGAAAACCGTTAAGTCTGCCAAACTGCCCTCTTTAAGCTCAGTGCCAATTCCAAAGCGCTTGCAGGGGTTGTCGTGAAGCAGCTCAATCAGTTTTTCGAGAGTGATTATTTTAGTTTTTACAAGGTTTGTATAAAGTATGGGGAATGCGGTTTCAATGCCCACAATGCCCATTAGGCTGTCTTTTAAGCCCTTACCTTTTTCCTCAGCAGAGTGGGGGGCGTGGTCGGTTGCAATCATATCAATTGTACCATCGCAGATGCCTTCAATAAGGGCAAGTCTGTCTTCCTCACTGCGAAGGGGTGGGTTCATTTTAAATCTGCCGTCCTCCTGTAAATCCTTGTCCGAAAGAACAAGATAGTGGGGCCCGGTTTCGCAGGTTACATCAAGACCTTCGGCTTTAGCTTTGCGGATAAGGTCAACACTTTCCTTGGTGGAAATGTGACAGACGTGATATGCACAGCCTGTTTCCTTTACAAGCTCAAGGTCACGTTTTATCTGACCCCATTCACTTTCCGAGCAGATGCCAATATGACCGTGCTCTTTTGCGTATTCGCCGTCGTGAATGTATCCGCCATGGAGGAGGGAGTTGTCCTCACAATGGGCTGATATTATTTTGCCTAAGGATTTTGCTAATTTCATTGCCTGACGCATCATAGCGTCATTCTGAACACCCTTGCCATCATCCGAGAAGCCTGCAACAAAGGGAGCCATAGCTTCCATATCTGAGAGATTTTCGCCCAAACTGCCTTTTGTGATTGTTCCAAACGGAATAACATCTATCACAGCCGATTTTTTTATTGCCTCAAGCTGCACATTAAGATTATCAAGGGAGTCAGGTGCGGGTTTCAGGTTTGGCATAGAACCAACTGTTGTGTACCCACCGTGTGCCGAGGCCTTTGTGCCGGTTTCGATATTTTCTTTATACAAAAAACCCGGCTCTCTTAGATGAACATGGACATCTGTAAAACCGGGGAAAATATATTTGCCGTCAAAGGGGATAGTTTGAAAATCAAAAAAAAGAGGATTGCCTTCAAAGGTGACTGTGCCGTCAACAATGAATACATCCTTCTTTGTGAACTCACTATTCAAATAAACCATTGCATTTTTTAATATACAGTTCATCGTGGTTTCCTTTCTGACATTTTCATATATTTTATCACAAACAAGGGTCTGTGTCAACACTAAAATTAAAGATTTGGAAAGAATTTAAGAGATTTAAAAAAATCTAACCTCCTGTGTATTGAAGGAGATTAGATTGTATGGATTATAAATTGCCTCGGTTACAAACTTGTCTTTGGCAAAATTATTTGTTTCATAAACAAAATTTAAGGTTTCAATAGGTTCAGGAGATTTGTTTGCCGACACAAATCTGCAAATACTGTATATATGTTATTCTACTCGTTTTTTAATTACTTTCGCAGGTGAGCCAACCGCAACACTGTATGGCTCAATGGGTTTCACAACAGTCGAACCTGCACCGATTACACTGCCGTCGCCAATATCTCCGGTATACATAATACAAACACCCATGCCGATATAGCAGTCGTTGCCGATTGTAACTTTTTTGCAGTTGCCGCCCTGATGCCAGATTATATCGTCAGGATTGTCAAATTTGTGAGAGTAGGGAGTAAGGACTATATTCTGTGCAAAAAGGCAGTTGTCGCCTATTTCAAGCCCTTTATGACCAAACAAGGTTGTGCCTGTTCCCAGATAGACCGAATTGCCGATTTTAATATAACCGCCATTTTTGTTCTGGGTGTCAAGATAAACTCTTTCGCAAATGTAACAGCCATTGCCTATTTCAATACCATCTTCACCCCGTGCAATAATTGTAACGTCATCATAGATATTCACATCATCACCGATACTTACATACTGCGGATTAACAATTTTAACTTTGCTGCCGATTTTTACATTTTTGCCCATGGATCTAAGTTGGGTTTTGTAATATTCCAACCTTAAATTAGCGGCAAACTCACTGTCATCATTCATAAATACAGTTTTATAAAAATTTTCCTTTTGCTCCGCTGTCATATTCTCAAAAGCCTTACTAAAAAAATAATCGTTCATCGTTTATCTTAACCTTCCTTGCTTAATTGCGGCATAAACATACCCTTCTTTTTCGGCAATCTCTTTTTGCCAGATGCTTCTCATCTTGTCATAAACCTCGTCGGGAATATTGGGGTTACCCTCCGAGAACGAAGGAATCAGCATATCTCCTGCAACCTTGGGATCGGTGCACATTGTGTCGTTTCTGTATTGGTCCCTTATATCCTTATTCCTTAAATCGGGGATTTCAAGGCTAACGCCGCCCTGCAGAACAGAACGATATGCAAACATTCCCGGCAAAAACATATCCAGCGCTTCATAAACGTCAATAATATCCGCATTTTCATCGCCCGAAATTCTCTTTACAAACTCACTAAGAATAATATAGTCACTTCCGTAATGTCCGGATTTTGCTATATTTTCGTCTTTGAAGGCAACGTCACGATTCTCTGAAACATTCTTAATTTCCCCGTTAGCATCAAGGCTTTGTGTTCTTATGTATAGATGATGTCTGAGTTCCTTTCCTGCAACTTGTCTTGCAGCTTCAACACTTCCCTTTGAGCCTGTCATTAAATACCACATGGAATGATGATTCAAATCACCGTGAATACTTTTTATTATTCCGCCGTTTTCAAGGGTAATCATTTCTATACCAAAAAGTCCCGACTTTGCACCACCGGCAATTTTTCGCTCATTCATCTTGCTTTCAAAGCCGACAACCGATACAGGTCTGAGCCCTGTAATGTGAATAAGCGGACCAATGGAATGTGTGCAATAAAAATTGGCATACATATTATTGCGCCAATGGTTTTTATCCCCATAGGTCAGGGAAGCCCAACTGCCTGTACAGTCGTGGATATATTCGCCTTCGCCGTACTCAAATTCGCCAATCAGACCCTCTCTGTATAGCTTTTTCATTTCATAGGGTGCAGGCATAAAACAGAAATTCTCGCCATAGGCATATATTTTTCCGCTGCGCTCTACCGCTTCAACCAGTTCTACGGCTTCCTTCATAGTCTGGCAAGGAAGGACCTCGCTGTAAACGTGCAGACCCTTATCAAGACAGCGTATTGCATAAGGTGCGTGCTCGGTTGCAAAATTTGCAAGGATAACCGCATCCATATCGTGCTTGATAAATTCATCAAATTCAGAATAAAATGATATATTATCACATTTCAGGGTTTCAACCAGATATTCCTTTTGAGCATCCAGCACATTTTTCATTCCGTCGCATATTGCAACAACCTCTGCCGCGCCTGTTCCTACAAAAAAGTTTACTACATTACCGCCTCTTGTTGCTCCAAAAACACCTATTTTAATTTTTTTCATAAGGTAATTCCTCCTTTTTTAATATAAGTCCATTATACCAAAAGGAATACTGATTAGAATGGAAAAAATACATATACTTATGGAAAAAAGTCCTTAAAATCGGTTTTTGCAAGAATAGCGCCTGCTATCTTTTTTGCATATCAATAAATTCCTTGGGCGAAACCTTCATATACTTTTTAAAAACCTTTGAAAAATACAATGCATCCGAAAATCCACACATAAACGCCACCGTCTTTATTGTGGTTTCGCCGTTTTCCATCAGGGCACAAGCGTTTTGAATTCTGATTGAGCTGATATACTGTGAAACACCTATGTTCAATTTTTGTTTAAATCTGGAGGATATATATTTTTTATTATGGGAAAATTTTTCAGAAATACTTTCTAACGAAAGCTCAGGCTCATAATAATGGCTGTCAATGTGCTTTTTGACAGATAGTACAATATCCTTTTTTTCACAATCCATATTCTCTTTTTTTATTCGGGAGGAGATAATTGAAAAGGTATATAGCAACGTGCTTTCGGCAATCATATCAAGGTTGTTGTTGTCGGCAAGCATAAAGTTTTTAACCCATACATCCCCGACACAATTGTAATCGTGAAACACAAAATTTTTTTTGTTTATAGAATACTGGTCCATTATAAATCTTCCTCTTAAACCTACATAGCTGATAAACATATACTTTAAATCATCGGTTGATTCCAGAAAATACAAAAAAGACGGAGTTGTAAAAAAGATGTCTCCGTGGCACAAGGAATAGTTTTTGTCCTTTGTATGCAAAATCCCCTCACCGCTGACTATATAATACACTCTGTATACTGCATCGTATTTAAATGTATTCTCATTCTTACGGTCTGCTTCATAAACAAAATTTGTCGCTTGAATTGTATCTGTATTAACTTTTACATCGCTGAATTTGCAAATTGTGTTTTCTAACATATGCTTATCCTCCTTTTATCAGGATACCAAATTAGTTCTTAAAGTTATTATATCATAAGCATATAGATATTTCAATCTATAACATTAAACTTCATTCAACAAAATTTGTCATAAAAGTTGAAAAAATATCAAAGATTTAGAAAGGAAATTTCTTTAAAATTTCACCATGCTTTTGTATATCCATAAGGCAAACCTGATGTGTTGGAATTATATACTTTTGAAAGGATATGCTTTAATGACTTTGACAGGCATATTTTCCACCATATAAAGCGGCCCGCAGGAAAATGATTTTTTTAATATGTCTTTTTTTCCCCATTTTGCAACAGTAACGAACAGCGTATCCATATTTTGTCCTCCAAAAAAACAAGATGTAACACGCTTGGAGGGAAAATTAATTTCATAGTCAATGGTTTTTGTTTTTGTGTTAAGGCAGCATACTTTACCCAAACCGCATTGTGCTATCCATAAATTTCCGTTTTCGTCGGCGCAAAGTCCGTCGCTTCCGGCTATATATGATAAGATTTTTTTGTTTTTTATGCTTCCGTTTTCAATGTTATAATCAAATTCATAGATGGTTCCCGGTTTTGACTCCGCAACATAAAGCTTGCTTTCGTCCTTTGACCAGGCAACTCCGTTTGGGATTGTATAGCCTTTGTCAAAACATCTGAACTCCTTTGAGGCTGCAATATACATTTTGCCGTAACCGGAATGATATTCATTATGCATCATTCCCACAACAAATCGCCCCATACTGTCACATCTGCCATCATTAGACGTCATATTTGTATCTGAATTAAATGATACAATTGGTGTTGTTTTAAGGATATTGTTTTCAAAATACAGATGCGAGATGCCTGTTTTTGTTGCGGCGGCAAATGAATTCTCACCATAGGGGACAATACAGCTTATCCGTTCGGGCATCAGGTGCTTAGTTTTTTTCCGTGTTTCAGGGTTATATTCATAAAGCTGCAGGTTTTCTATGTCCAACCAATACAACTTATTTGTGCGATGGTCCCATAACGGACCTTCTCCGCCTATTAGCCTGCTATGTACAGCCTTTCTTACTTTCATTCAAAAACTCTCCCTCAATTGTTGTTAAAGCACAGGCAGGTTGTGTTTTTTCAGCAACAAAACTGCCCTATCAAGCTCTTCTTTATCAGGCAAACGTGTGGGAAGAGTGTTAACCATACCAAGAGAGTTGTATTTTGAACCTGCATAATTGTGATACGGTAAAATCCTGACTTTTAAAATGTTTTTAAATTTCTTTAAAAGATTTGCAATCTTTTCTAGCTGGTCAGTGTTATATTCAGGGATATATGGAATTCTTATTTCAATATTTTTTCCGCAATCATCAATATAATGCAAATTTTCAAGAATGATTCTGTTGGATTGCCCCGTTCCTTTTATGTGGACATCCTCATCAAAAGCCTTTATGTCATACAGAAATACATCGGTATAAGGAATAACCATATCAATATTCTGTCTGTTGACGAAGCCGCAGGTGTCCACTGCTGTGTGTACGCCGTTATCCTTTAAAGATGTCAGCAATTCCTTGCAGAATTCAGCTTGTGTAAGGCATTCTCCACCTGATAGGGTTACTCCGCCACCTGAATTATTATAAAAGTCTTTGTCTTCCAGCAGAACAGGAAGTATTTCCTGAACGGTCACTTCATTGCCGTATATTTTAAGAGCATCATTCGAGCAGAAATTGATGCATTTTCCACAGGTTACACATAATGCACGATTAAAGCAATGAATGCCATTTTTTATAGTATGTGCATGGTTTTCACAAGCCTGAACGCAATTTCCGCAATTGATGCATTTGTGCTGCATATATGCAAATTCACGTTTGTAGGATATACATTCAGGATTATGACACCATTTACAGTTAAGTGGACAGCCTTTAAAAAATACTGTAGTTCTGATTCCGTCACCATCGTGAACGGCAAACCTTTTAATTTCTGAAATAATTGCCGTTGTCATTTGCTCCAACTCCTGACCTTATGTGGTTTACCGGATTGATTCCGCCCTTAATATATATGCATTCTGCTCGGATTGGCTCAGGTTGTTCCAAAGAACATTCCAGCCGCAAACACGAACCTGAAGATTTTTATATTTTTCAGGGTTTTTCTGTGCATCTCTCAATAAATCTCCATTAAATATATTGAACTGAATTGAAATTCCGCCCTTGTCGAGATATGTTTTAAGCAATCCGTACAAAATTTCGATACCTTCCTCACCCTGCACAGCAGATGGATGCAGCATTGCATCCAGATTAAAACCGCTGTCACAAACGTCGGTGTTTATGCTTGTTGCAGAATTGATCAGCGCTGTTATACCCTTGGTGTCAGCTCCGGGAGTGGGAGATGCATTCTTTGAGGTTTCGTCGCCTAATTTTCTGCCGTCAGGTGTAGCCTTTGTTTTTAAACCACTTCTGATAAATGCAAGCGCAGAATGAAGTTCAATGGTAACTGAGCCATTATGCGGATTTTTTCTGTTTCCTACAAGGTTTGCAATAAACTGTACAATGGCCGCCGCATAATTATCTGTCATCGGGTCGTTATTACCATACTTACGGCAATTATTCAGCGCCTCTTTGCGTATCATTTCAAAGCCGTTCCAGTCTGCATCCAATGCCTGCTTTAATTCCTCCAGGGTAATAAGTTTCTTTTCATATACCAAATCATGAACAGCCATCAAGGCATCTGCTACTGTTCCGATACCTGAAATAAGCAAATCGGTTGTGTTTTCAACCCCGCCGTCTAATGCATCGGTCATAGTTTTCATACAAGCATCCATAGTTGATGAATAAAGCATAGCAGGATTTATTCTGTCAATCTTTGTTTCCATTATATTAAGTGCATCAAGATATGTGATTGTTGCATATTCCAGTTGTTTTAAAAATGCATTATAAAAATCGTCAAAGCTCTTAAATTCAGAAAGCTCGCCTGTTTTTATTCCAACTTGCTTTTCCGAAACTGTGTCAAATCCGTTGTCAAAAACAAATGAAATCAATTTAAGCGGGCAAAAACGGAAGATTGATATACCCACGCTTTCCTTTGTTCTGTACTCATAACATCCGCTTATGATAGAGTTCACGGCTCTTTCGTAGGTAGCATTTCTCTGTAACATCAAGGATTTGGTTATCATATCATCATTGCAAAATACAATACTGTTGTTGCCGTGCCTGATCATCTCAAGGGCCATGCAAACAAAATCCTTTGGTGTTGTGTTGTTGATTTTTATTTGGATTTTTGGATTGTATAAACCAAGCTTGTCGTATGTGTCCAATATTAAATATGATAGCTCATTCACCTTGGTGGTTCTGTCAACATTCATTCCGCCAAGATACATAGGCTGTCCGAAATAGTTGCCAAGTGCAGAATACTGCAGCATAAAATATCCTAAAAATTCGGCTATTTCGTCTTTGGTGTATGTGCCGTTTTCTAAATCCCTTTTGAAAAACGGATACAGACTTCCGTCAATGCCATATCCAAGCGAGCGTACCTGGTAAGAGTTAACGTGTTCGCTTATCATAAAATATATATACATAAGCTGTAATGCTTCATATGTGTTTGTCGGTGCTCCGTCACGCAACTGTTTTAAACAATTTGCAATAGCAGGAGCTTTTTCAAAATCCATTCTGCTTGCATATTTATACAGACGGTCAATAAAACGAATAATCGCCTTTAATTCGATTTCTATTGCCTTATAATAATTTTCCTGTTTTTCGGTTAAGGAAGAGGAGGATTTAAGCTCTGTATAGCGTTGGTTTGCACGATTAAGCAGTCCCACAAAGCCCAGACTTAAAATGGAATCCCAATCCGGAACAGTATGGTAAAAATCCAGGCCTGCACCGCAGGCAATCTGAGTTTCCTGATACAGATTGAATACGGATATTGCATCGGGAATTTCGTCATAAGCCTCTTTTGACCACTGCTTGCTGGTATATTTTTCTGCTATATTTGATTTAGCGCAAAGACCGATAAAATAATCGTGTTCGTCAATGCCAATGCGGGTATTTTCGAGGACATATTCGGTAAGCCTTGCTTTTTGAATTGGATGTGGCTCAGCCTTTAATGCTGCCGAAAGCTTTGCTAATTCGGTATCAATTTTATCGTTATCAAAGCCTGTGTTTTCGTCAAAGCAATATTTAGGGCTATAAGCATCGTCGTTTTCTGTTTTGTATTTACTTTCAATTATTTTTCTATCCTGCAATAAAGTTTTAAACATAAACTATCACCCCTTATATTAGAATTATATACCCCACATTTTAAAATGACAATAATATTTCAAAAGAACTTGACTATTTCAAAACAATTTCGTATAATAAAATCAACGAACCCCTGAAAGAGTGGTGAAGAAGTCGGGATAGCTGCCCGATGCTGCTGTGAAAGATTTTATGAGATATAATTTTAACATTGAAAAAATAATAAAGGCGTGCTTTGTTTTGCCGGAAAAGAGCTTTGTAAATACCAATCGTTTAAATCATGGGCTTGCGTTTCATACAACCGGTACCAAAACATATTATTTTAAAAACGGAGAAAAACTTGTTGTAAACAAAAATGATATCATTTATCTGCCAAAGCACTCAAATTATGAGGTTATAGCAGATATTCCGGGAGAATGTTATGCCATTAGCTTTGAAGTTTCGGAAAAGGTTAGCTTTAAACCGTTTGTAATAAGATGCAAAAATTCAAATTCGGTTTTAGAACATTTTAAATCTGCAAGGAATGTATGGAAAAAAAAGAAAACAGGTTACGAAATGAAATGTAAATCCGAGCTTTATGACATTTTATATACACTTCAGCAGGAGTATTTGCTTTCGTATATTCATACCGGTAAGCATCTTATGATACAGGATGCCGTAAACTACATACATAATAATTATACCAATGAATTATTAAGCATAAGTGTGCTTGCAGAAATGTGTAATATCACTCCTGAATATTTCAGAGCTATATTTAAAAATATTTATGGAGTTTCTCCCCTTGCTTATATAAACAACCTCAAGATTGATCACGCAAAGGAAATGTTGGAGTCGGATTTGTTTTCGGTAACAGAAGCTGCACTTTCGTCGGGTTTTTCGGATATCAGTCATTTCAGCAGGGTATTCAAAAAGGTAACTCAATACTCGCCGACTGAATACAAAAGGATAATTCAAAACTAAGGGGTCGGTTTAAAACCGACATCTTAGTTAATAACTTTAAAGAAATCACAAAAATTTGTCATAAAAATTGAAAAAATCTATTGACAAACCTTGATAGCAATGCTATAATAACTCTATTGTTTCAAAAGCTATGACGAAGAAGGCACGAAATATGATGCTTTGCAGAGAGCCGGTGGGTGGTGTGAACCGGTAAGGTCGGTTTCAATGTGCCCCTCACTTTCGAGCTGAAGGTCAGAAAGCCAATAATTGGTGAGTAGATATCTTCCGTGATTGCTGCGTTAAGGCATGAGGATTGTTGGATCCCGATGAGTGGCGGAGGCATTTCCGCAATTTGAGTGGTACCGCGAGTGTATTGCACCCGTCTCAAAGTTTTTTTGAGATGGGTGTTTTTGTTTATAAATAAAGGAAGAAATTACTATGAAGTTTAAAAGAATTACCCTTCTTGCCGGGCATT
>JAZNVB010000076.1:0-18566 GCA_045592585.1 Clostridia bacterium | reverse complement strand
CCTCCGGCGTAAACGACGTCCTGGAGCAGATTTTTCACATTGGTGAGGGGGATGTCCTGATGGCCATTTCCTTCCCTCGATATTCTCGCCGTATTGTAGAGGCTATGCGCTATGCAGGGGAAAGAAAAGCGGATTGCATCGCCATCACCGGCACCGTCAACTATAATGGTAACTTCTTTTTGAACCTTAACCTGACGTGCACGACCAAGCTGGTCAATTGAAGTTTCCTTAAGATCAAGACCCAAATCATCTGAAATTACAGTACCACCTGTAAGAATTGCGATGTCTTCGAGCATTGCCTTTCTTCTTTCACCAAAACCGGGAGCCTTTACACCAACACATGTGAATGTTCCGCGGAGTTTGTTGACAATAAGAGTTGAAAGAGCTTCGCCTTCGATATCTTCAGCAACAATAATAAGCTTCTTGCCCTGCTGAACAATCTGTTCAAGAAGGGGGAGGATATCCTGAATGGTTGTAATCTTTTTATCTGTAAGAAGGATGTATGCATCGTCAATAACTGCTTCCATCTTTTCGGTATCTGTAACCATATAAGGTGTAATATAGCCACGGTCAAACTGCATACCTTCAACAACCTCTGAATAAGTTTCAGCAGTCTTTGATTCTTCAACAGTAATAACACCGTCGCTTGTAACCTTTTCCATAGCATCTGCAATAAGCTCGCCGATAGTGTCATCAGCAGCAGAAACAGCAGCAACTCTTGCAATATCGTCACGGCCGCTTACCTTTTTGCTGTTTTTCACAACTTCGTTTACTGCAACATCAACAGCCGATGCAATACCACGTCTTACAATCATGGGATTTGCACCTGCGGTAACATTCTTAAGACCCTCGCGAACAAGTGCCTGTGCGAGAAGTGTTGCGGTTGTTGTACCGTCACCTGCGATATCGTTTGTCTTTGATGCAACTTCCTTTACAAGCTGAGCACCCATATTTTCAAAGGGACATTCAAGCTCGATTTCCTTTGCAATGGTAACACCGTCGTTTGTGATAAGGGGTGCACCGAATTTCTTCTCAAGAACAACGTTTCTGCCCTTGGGACCAAGTGTAACCTTTACTGTATTTGCAAGCTGGTTAACGCCCTTTTCAAGAGCGTGTCTTGCTTCTTCACCAAATAAAATCTGTTTAGCCATTATGTTTATACCTCCTGAATGAATTAGTCAATGATAGCCAGAACGTCGCTCTGACGAAGAATGGTGTATTCTGTGCCGTCAAGCTTAACTTCTGTGCCTGCATACTTGCTGATTAAAACCTTGTCGCCCACTTTGAGCTCCATCTTGATTTCCTTGCCGTCAACAACACCGCCGGGACCTACTGCAACGATTTCAGCAATTTCGGGCTTTTCCTTTGCGGAGCCTGCCAGAATAATGCCGCTTTTTGTTGTTTCCTCGGCTTCTGCCATTTTAATAACAACTCTGTCTGCCAATGGTTTAATGTTCATTTGAAATGCCTCCTTATGTTAAATGAAATTATTAAAAACTTTGTTGTGTTAGCACTCTGCGTTGTTGAGTGCTAACGTATTTAATATACAAAAATATTATATATAAATCAAACCTGATTACGAATGATTACAGACGATTACAGGTTATTATAACCAATTATATACCAAAATCTACCCCAAACTGTTAAATTTACATAATAGTTGCAACTGCATAGGCAGAAATTCCTTCTTTTCTGCCTTCAAAACCGAGATGCTCGGTGGTGGTTGCTTTAACAGATACATATGATATATCTATACCAAGAATGTGGCTGATATTCTCACGCATTTTGTCAATGTAGGGAGAAATTTTGGGAGCTTGTGCCACTATGGTTGTGTCAATATTATTTATGGAAAATCCGTGGTTTTTAAGAATATCTTTTGTTCTTGAAAGAAGAACAAGGCTGTCGATATCCTTAAAGCTGTTATCTGTATCGGGAAAGTGTTTGCCAATGTCGCCAAGGGCAGCGGCACCAAGGAGTGCGTCCATTATTGCGTGCAACAGAACATCGGCATCGGAATGTCCAAGCAGACCTTTTTCATATGGAATATCAACACCGCCAAGTATAAGACGCCTGTCATTTGTAAGGGCGTGAACATCGTATCCAAATCCAACTCGCATAAAATTATTTTCCTTTCAAAACTATTTATTCAAAAAGCCGTAAATTGCTTCAGCAACAGGAAGGTCTTCGGGGGTTGTTACCTTTATATTGGTATATTCTCCGTCAATAATACGGATGTTTATTCCTGAGTTCTCGGCAACAGAGCAGTCGTCTGTGCCAATAAACCCAGAGGTCTTTGCCCGTTCATAAGCCAATTTCAGTTCATCTGCATAAAACACCTGAGGGGTTTGTATAAGCCGCAGGGTGTTTCGGTCGATGGTTTGGGCTATGGTGTCATTCTGATTTACTGCCTTTACTGTATCTTTGGGAACAACACCGGGAGCTGCAGCACCATGCTCATATGCGGCAGAGATAAGCTCGTTGATTTTCTCAACCGAGATAAAGGGGCGTGCACCATCGTGAATGGCAACAATGCGGTCATTTTCCACATAGGAAAGGCCGCAACATACCGAATCCTGCCGTGTTTCGCCACCGGGGATAATATTACTCACCTTTGATATGCCAAACTCCCGAACCATATCACTGACTGTAAGGATATTTTCGGGCTTTGTCACAACGATAACAGATTCAATAGATGTAGCCTTGCTGAACTGCAAAAGGGTATGCGCCAGAATGGGCATACCGTTAATTGTTATAAGTTGTTTATCTGCGCCACCCATACGCCGGCTGCTGCCTGCAGCAACAACGATTGCCGTTGCCCTGGGAGTTGGTGTTTTTTTACGGAACATATATAACCTCCGTGACATTGCTAGATTGCAAGAAGCTCTTTGATTTCATCTGCCGTCATTCTTTTGGCAAGAACCAACTCGGAAACAAGAATGTTTTTTGCGTTTGAAAGCATCTTGCGTTCAGCATTGGATAATGATTTTTTATTATCTCTGAGAAGGAGTGTTTTGGCAACGGTTGCAACATCAATAAGGTTTCCGCTTTTCATTTTTTCTATGTTTTCTCTGTATCGCTGATTCCAGTTGTTGTTTAAATCCTCGTCACAATTGAGAAAATGATTGATAGCTTCGTTGGCGGCATCTTCTGAAACAATCTTTCTAATGCCGATGGCGTCTGTGTTGTTAATGGGCAGCATTACCTTCATATCGCTGATGGAAATCTGCAAAATATAGTACTTATGGAGCTCGCCAAGGATTTTCTTTTCCTCAATGTCAATAATTATTCCTGCTCCATGCATTGGATAAACTATTTCGTCACCTATATGAAACACGTCAAGACTTCCCTTCAAAAACTTTTATGTATTATATTTATATTTTTTACTAAATTAAATTATTTACAGAAATTTGATATTATATCTTTGATATTAGAGCAAGGAATCAGCTCAATACCGTTAAACTTTTTCAGCTTTTTTAAATTTGTTGCCGGAATAATGCAACGCTTAAAGCCCAGTTTTTCACATTCTGCAATCCTTGCCTCCAAAAAACTGCAGGCACGAAGCTCGCCTGTAAGACCCACTTCGCCAATGGCAACAGTTTCGCTGTCCATTGCACGGCCGGAGTAGCTTGATGCAAGTGCCAGAACAAGACCCAGGTCAGCAGCAGGCTCTGTAATTCTCAACCCGCCCACAATATTGACATAGGCATCAAATGCCGACATTTTTAAGCCACCACGATTTTCAAGAACCGCCATAAGCATAATTGAACGGCTAAGGTCGGGTCCGCTTGCCATTCTTCGGGGATTGCCAAAGGAGGTAGGGGTAACAAGAGCCTGAACCTCGGCAAGAACGGGACGTGTGCCCTCCATAGTGCATATGATACAGGAGCCGGGAACATTTTCGGGACGTCCCGAAAGCATTGCCATTGAAGGATTGGGAACTTCTTCAAGACCGCAGCCCTTCATCTCAAACACACCGATTTCGTTTGTGGAGCCAAAGCGGTTTTTAACCGCACGGAGAATACGGAAGGACTGATGGCGTTCCCCTTCAAAATACAGAACACAGTCAACCATATGCTCTAATATCTTAGGCCCTGCAAGAGCACCTTCCTTGGTAACGTGCCCCACCACAAAGACCGAGATGGAATTCTCCTTTGCAATTTTCATAAGAACGGTGGTAACATCCTTGATTTGTGCGGTGTTACCGGGGGTTGACTGAATTTCGGGATTATACATTGTCTGCACCGAGTCGATTATAACAACATCGGGCTTTTCGCGAAAGATACAGTCGGTTATATAGTCCATATTCGTTTCGGAGTAAACCTTTAAATTTTCTGTTGTTATGCCAAGTCTGTCGGCACGGAGTTTTATCTGCCTTTGGGATTCTTCCCCCGAAACGTAGAGGATGTTTTGGGTTTTGCCCAAAAATTCACAAATCTGCAACAAAAGGGTGGATTTACCAATACCCGGGTCGCCGCCCACAAGAACAAGTGAGCCACGCACCAATCCACCGCCAAGAACACGGTCAAGCTCGCCCATACCGGTGAGAGTGCGTGCTTCACGGGATGAGTCAATTTCCGAAATCCTTTTTGGAGATGCTGCTCCCGATGATGGGGCAGACATTACCGAAACTTTAGAGGAGGAAGGAGCGGCTTTAACAATCTCTTCCTCAATGGTGTTCCAGGAATTGCAGGTTGTGCACTTTCCCATCCATTTGGGAAAGCTTGCACCACATTCCGAGCAGACAAAAACGGTTTTTGTTTTCATAATATAGCTTCCTTATTTGCTTGCGTTTTTTGCAGCAGTTAAAGTGTTTTGCATAAGCATTGCAATTGTCATAGGTCCAACACCGCCGGGAACAGGAGTGATTGCACCTGCAACCTTTTCAACCTCGTCAAATGCAACGTCGCCAACCAGCTTTCCGTCATCTAAGCGGTTCATACCAACGTCAATTACAACAGCACCGGGTTTTACCATATCTGCTGTAACAAAGTTTGCTCTGCCGACTGCGGCAACTAATATGTCTGCCTGCTTTGTAACCTCTTTAAGGTCTTTTGTGCGGGAGTGGCAGGTGGTAACGGTTCCGTTTTTGTGAAGAAGAAGCATACTCATGGGCTTACCTACAATATTGCTTCTGCCGATTACCACACAGTTTTTGCCTTCGATTTCAACATTGCTTTCTGCAATAAGCTCCATAATGCCTGCCGGTGTGCAGGGCACAAAATCATAATCGCCAATCATAATTTTGCCAACATTTACAGGGTGAAAGGCGTCAACATCCTTTTCGGGGCGGATGGTGTTGATAACGGCTTTTTCATCAAGGTGTTTGGGAAGAGGAAGCTGAACTAAAATGCCGTGGATGTTTTTGTCATTATTAAGCTTTTCAACCAATGACACAAGCTCCTCCTGAGTGGTTTCTTCGGGAAGGGCAAACTTCTCAGAATGCATACCAAGCTCCTGACACATTGCTTCCTTTCTGCCAACATAAACCTTGGAGGCAGGGTCTTCACCGACTATGATTACGGCGAGGCCGGGGGTTGTTCCGCTTTTCTTCAAATTTTCGATTTCTACCTTGAGATTTTCCTTTATTCTTGCTGATACTGTTTTTCCGCTTAAGATTGTTGCCATTTTTATTTTCTCCTTTAATTGGTTTTATCAGACATTCAGGCCCAAACCCCACAAGGTCAAGCCGTTTTGCCTTTGTTAGTGCATTTAATATAAGGTTATAATTTTTCGGGTCACGGAATTGCAGCAGTGCCCGTTGCATCTGCTTTTCCTTGTAGTCCTTTGCCACGTAGACCGAATTCATTGTCCGTGGGTCAAGACCGGTGTAATACATACAGGTTGATATGCTGCCCGGTGTGGGATAAAAATCCTGAACCTGTTCGGGACTAAGGCGGTTTTTATTAAGGTATTCCGCCAGCTTTATTGCATCCTTTAAGGTGCTTCCCGGATGTGATGACATAAGGTAGGGCACGGCATACTGTTCCTTGCCCAGCTTTTTATTTACAGCCTCGAATTTATTCAGGAACTTTTTGTAAACCTCGTGAGAGGGTTTACCCATATATTTTAAAACATTATCCGATATATGCTCGGGCGCAACCCTTAGCTGACCGCTGATGTGGTGCTTGCATAGTTCGGTAAAAAAACTGTCGTCCTTGTCGCACATAAGATAGTCAAACCGTATTCCCGACCGCACAAACACCTTTTTAACCTTTGGCAATTTGCGCAGCTTCTGCAAAAGCTCAAGATAATCTCTGTGCGAAACCTCAAGGTTTCTGCAGGGAGTGGGGAACAGGCATTGCTTATTCTTGCATACCCCGTGTTCAAGTTGTTTGCGGCAGGATGGCGCACGGAAGTTTGCCGTTGGCCCGCCAACATCGTGGATATAGCCTTTAAAGTTTGGCTTTTTGGTAAGAGCCTCTGCCTCACGCAGAATGGATTTGTGACTTCGGGCGGTAACTGTTCTGCCCTGATGAAAGGCAAGGGCACAGAAATTACAGCTTCCAAAGCAACCTCGGCATGAGGTTATGCTGAACTCAATCTCATTGATGGCAGGAACTCCCCCAAAAACTTCATAGGAGGGATGATAAGTTCCTTCATATGGCAGTTCATAAACCTTGTCAAGCTCCTCTGTGGTAAGGGGAGGAGATGGCGGCAGTTGAACAATACATTTTTTGTCATTATCTTTCTGCACAAGAGTTTTGCCACGAAATGCATCCTGCTCCTCGTATTGTATCCGTGTTGCTTCTGCATACAGCCTATGGCTTTGGGATACGTCATCAAATGAAGGGATAGTTATAAAATCATCGGGGAACTCGGCATCGGCATCCTCAAGATATACAGTTCCGGGCACGTGCTTGATTTGCTCTGCAGGAACACCGCAGCTTAGAAGGTCTGCAATTTCAACAACCTGGTGCTCGCCCATTCCGTAGATAAGCAAATCCGCACCGCTGTCGATAAGGATGCTTCGGCGCACCTTGTCTGACCAGTAGTCATAATGGGCAAAACGCCTCAGGCTTGCTTCAATTCCACCAATGATAATGGGTATTTTTTTGCCAAAAGCTTCCCGAATACGGTTGCAGTATACAACAGTTGCTCTGTCGGGGCGTTTGCCTGCCACTCCGCCCGGTGAGTAAAGGTCCTGCGACCGGACCTTTTTTGATACGGTATAGTGGTTAACCATAGGGTCGATATTTCCCGACGAAACAAGAAAACCAAGCCTTGGCTCGCCAAGAGCCTTGAATGCCTCGCAACTGTGCCAGTCGGGTTGAGAAATTATACCCACGGTATAGCCTGCATCCTCCAAAACACGGGAGATAATTGCGTGACCAAAGCTTGAATGGTCAACATACGCATCACCGATTATATAAATGAAATCAAGCTGAGTGATTCCACGCTTTTTCATATCATCCTTCGAGATGGGAAGAAACATATAAAATCCTCACTGCACATTTGAATTATACATTATTTATTTTACCACAAAAATGTTTTTGTTTCAACAGTATTTTTGCATAAATTTTACTTGACGTAAATTGTTTTGGCTTGTATAATTAAGTTTGTGAATAAAAATATATACATAAAAGGAGAAACAACCAATGAAAGCAGTTATTTCTGTTATGGGTATTGACCGTACAGGTATTATAGCAAAAGTAAGCAACTGTCTGTATAAGAGCAATGTAAACATTCTTGACATCAACCAGACAATTATGCAGAATATTTTTACAATGGTTATGCTTGTGGAATTTAAAGGAGATGCGGCAGATTCTAACACTGTTATGACAGAGCTTGAAGCAATCGGCAAAGAAATCGGTGTTGATATAAGAATGCAAAACGAAGAAATTTTTAATTCAATGCACAGAATATAAGTAGAAGGACAACAAAATTATGATTAACACAAGAGAAATTATGGAAACAATCAAGATGATTGACGATCAGCATCTTGATATAAGAACAATAACTATGGGGATTTCCCTACTTGACTGTATTGACAGCAGTGCAGAGAAGGCGTGCGAAAAGATTTACGAAAAAATTACCCGTCTTGCAAAGGACTTAGTAAAAGTTGGCGAGGAAATCAGCCGTCAGTATGGTATTCCCATTATCAACAAAAGAATTTCGGTTACACCCATTGCAATGATTGCAGGGGCAAGCGATGCAGATAATTATGTTATGTTTGCCGAGACCCTTGACCGTGCGGCAAAAGCTACCGGTGTTAATTTTATCGGCGGATTTTCAGCATTGGTTCACAAGGACTTCACCAAGGGCGACAGAATTCTGATTGAATCAATCCCCGAGGCACTTGCAAAAACCGAGCGTGTATGTTCATCGGTTGGTGTTGCTACCACAAAGGCGGGCATCAATATGGATGCTGTAAAACTGATGGGTCAGGCAATAAAGAAAACTGCAGAAATTACTGCTGATAAGGATTCTTTTGGTTGTGCAAAGCTGGTTGTATTCTCTAATGCGGTGGAGGATAACCCCTTTATGGCAGGCGCATTCCACGGTGTGGGCGAGGGCGACTGCGTAATAAACGTAGGTGTCAGCGGCCCGGGTGTTGTGAAGGCAGCTCTTGAAAAGGTAAAGGGTAAGGATTTTGGAACTGTGGCAGAAACTATAAAGAAAACAGCCTTCAAAATTACCCGTATGGGACAGCTTGTTGCACAAGAAGCATCCCGAAGACTGGGTGTTCCTTTTGGAATAGTAGACCTGTCACTTGCACCAACCCCCGAGATTGGCGATAGCGTAGCATATATCTTAGAGGAAATGGGCCTTGAAAAATGCGGAACTCACGGCACAACTGCAGCCCTTGCTCTGCTTAACGATGCAGTTAAAAAGGGTGGTGTAATGGCATCAAGCTATGTGGGCGGCTTAAGCGGTGCATTTATTCCTGTAAGTGAGGATGCAGGTATGATTGCCGCAGCAGAGTGCGGAGCACTTACACTTGACAAGCTTGAGGCAATGACCTGTGTTTGTTCGGTTGGTCTTGATATGATTGCCGTTCCCGGCGACACACCGGCTGAAACAATTTCGGCGATAATTGCAGATGAGGCGGCAATCGGTATGATTAACCAGAAAACCACTGCGGTAAGAATTATTCCCGTTGCAGGAAAAACCGTTGGAGAAAGTGTTGAATTTGGCGGACTTTTGGGTTATGCACCCATTATGCCTGTGCACAAATATTCAAGTGCTGAATTTATAAATCGTGGCGGCAGAATTCCTGCACCTATTCATAGCTTGAAGAATTAGTTAAGCTTCCGCCGTCAGGCGGAAGTTTTTTCGAAAAAAGGTGATAATATGGATAAACTTATAAAAAGAATAAACGAGCTGTATGCAAAATCCAAAAACGAAGGTCTGACCGATGCTGAAAAGGCGGAGCAGACAGAACTGAGGAAAAAATATATCCAGTCCTTCCGTCAGGGCGTGGTGAACACAATGGAAAATGTCAGAATTGTTGACGAGGACGGAAACGAGAAAAAACTGGAAAGAAAAAAATAAAAAATTATTGCAACCTTTTGGCACTTTACTTGGTATTATATTATGAAAGGAGGTTCAGGGATTGTCCGAAAATACAGTTAAGAAAAATGACAAGCGCGAGATTGTTGAAAAATATTTTGATATGATATATAAGCTTGCTCTGTCGCAGACAAAGAACCGTGATTCGGCTGACGACGTTGTTCAGGAGGTCTTTTTGCGGTTTCTGAAATCCGATAAAGATTTTCAAAGCGACGAGCATATAAAGGCATGGCTTATTCGTGTTACGGTGAACTGCTCACACAACGTATTTTCAAATTCCTGGGCACAGAAAACGGCGCCCCTTACCGAGGATATCGTCTTTGACACCGAGGAAAAGGGCGATGTGTATTATGCGGTGTTGGAGCTTCCGCAAAAATACAGAGCAGTGATACATCTTTTTTATTATGAGGATATGTCCATAGAGGAAATCTCAAAAGCTTTGGGGACAAATCAGTCTACGGTCAAATCACAGCTCAGCCGTGGCAGAAAAATGCTGAAGAATATGCTTGAAGGGGGATATGGTCTTGTTTAAAAAATACTATAAGGCTGCAAATGACGATATTAAAACAAACAGAGAACTGATAGATAAAATATTTGAATCGGCAGAAAAACAGTCAAAGACTGTAAAGTTTGCAAAGGTTTATAAAATCGGTACGGCAATTGCGGCGGTATTTGTTGTTGCGGCAGGTGCGTTTTTGTATCCGCAAATAGCCAAGCTTAACGAAACACCACAAATACCAATGGAAACCGGACAGGTAACCAAAGATAAAAATATACAGCCGGCTAACAATGAAGGCACGGAACAAATACCGCAGAAGAAAGCTGATGAACCGGTTGTTCAGCAGGATAACCACAGAAAGACAGCCAGTGAACCTGTTCCTGAAGTTGCTACAGAGGATGTAAATTCAGGTATAAATGCCGCATCGGAGACCGAAGATGCACAACCATTTTCTATTCCTGAAAGGGTTGGTGGCAGAATGATAGATGCACCGCCTGCCTATGATACAAGGGGAATGGCTGTGGACAGCTTTGATGAGATAACCCCGGAGGAAACAGAAAAAGTTCAGAATTTCCTTAAGGCAACCTTTGGTGAAAAGGACGAACCAACCGGCAATGATTTAATATTTGAGATTGTGGGCAAGGCAGAGGGTATGTATCTTGGCAGATGGAAATGGTTTGTTATAGATCACAGCTCGTTGCTGTGCGAGTTTGTTTTAAATGCGGAACTGACAGAAATGTATGAGTGCACCTACACAGAAAATAATACTGTTGTGTGGAACACACAGAACAATTTACTGAGTAATTAAATACAACGCTTCGGAGATTAAACTTTCCGGGGCGTTTTTTCTTGACTTATGAAAGAAATGGATGTATAATGTCGAAGGACTTTTGATATATTAAGGAGTTTTACATATATGAAAAAAATTCAGTCGCTTGGTATCCTGTTGCTTACTGCAATGATATGGGGATTTGCATTTGTTGCTCAAAGAGTGGGTGCAGATTTTGTGGGGGCGTTTACCTTTAACGGTGTGCGCTTTTCTTTGGGTGCTATTTCTCTTATTCCCGTTATATTTCTTTTTGAAAAGCGCGAAGCAGAACCCGTGGATCACAAGAATAAATTACGATTGAGCTTTTTTGTGGGAATTGCCGCAGGTGTGATACTTTTTGTTGCATCCTGGCTTCAACAGTATGGTATTGTTATTACGGGCAGTGCCGGCAAGGCAGGGTTTATAACAGGTCTTTACACCGTTTTGGTGCCTATCTTCGGGATTTTTCTTAAAAAGAAAACCAACATCAACATCTGGATTGGTGCGGTATTTGCAGTTGTGGGTATGTTTTTCCTTTGCATAAACGAAAAATGGCAGATAAGCTACGGCGATGCAGTGCTGCTTTGCGGGTCGGTATTCTGGGCGTTTCATATTCTTATTATTGACCGTTTTGTCAATTCAATTTATTCAATCAGGTTTGCCATGACCCAGTTTGCTGTTTGCGGTTTGCTTGGCTTGATTTTTGCTCTTGCAACAGAAACTATAACGCTTGAGGGGTTAAGGGCGGCAACAATACCGATTTTATACGGAGGAATTATGTCGGCAGGGGTTGCATACACCTGCCAGATTATCGGACAGAAGCATGCTGACCCTACATATGCATCAATTATTCTTTCAACCGAGTCTATGTTCAGTGCAATAGGCAGTGCTATAATTCTGCACGAGGTTATGTCGGGCAGAGGCTATGTTGGCTGTGCATGCATATTTATCGGCATAATCATATCACAAATTGCGCCAAGGAAACAAAGAAACCCTTTAAAATAGCTGTTTCCCCAAAGGACAACAGTGCCGATGATTGTCGGGGAAATACGCAGGTATCTTCGGGATAACACATCCATCCGTGTCAGCCGGTCTCTTCGGGACACGGCCTACAAGGCACTTTCTGCAAAAGAACGGCTTATAAATAAGAATTCAAAGGAGCCTACTATTGAAGAAATAGCTGCCGAAATGGGTGTAAAGCGGGAGGAAGTTTCAAATGCACTTGATGCCATAATGGACCCCGTTTCGCTTTTTGAACCTGTGTATCACGATGGCGGTGACGCTGTTTTTGTGATGGACCAGGTGAAGGATGAAAAGAACTTTGATGATTCGTGGCTACAGGAAATCTCAATCAAAGAGGCAATGAAACATTTAAATCAGCGAGAGCAGAATATATTGAAGCTGAGGTTTTTTGTAGGAAAAACGCAGATGGAAATTGCCAATGAAATCGGGATTTCTCAGGCTCAGGTATCAAGACTTGAGAAAAACGCTCTTGGGCATATGAAAAAGTATCTCTAGAAAGTTTGGGGCGGTGCATCGCACCGCTTAATATACATAAAGCAGGTGTTAGTTTGATAAAAAAGTTTTTTCTTAAAAATGAGGTAATGTGCATTGCAATTTTTGCAGCGGTAATAACCTCCATATTTGTGCCGCCGGATGGTGAGTATCTGGGATATTTTGATTTTAAAACCCTGACCTGCCTTTTTTGCACTCTTGCAGTGGTTTGTGCTCTGAAAAATATTTACTTTTTCAGGATTGTTGCAAGCGAGATTGTCAAGGTTTTTAAAACTACAAGGTCGGCTGTTATTGCACTTGTATACATAACATTTATCGGGTCGATGCTCATTGCAAATGATATGGCACTTATTACATTTCTGCCTTTGGGATACTATGTTTTAAGCTCTACCGACAACGAAAAGTATATGGGCTTTACCTTTATTATGCAAAACATCGCGGCAAATCTTGGCGGAATGCTGACCCCCTTCGGCAACCCTCAAAATCTATATCTTTACAGCTATTTCAACATTCCCACAGGCGAATTTATGGGAATAATGTTTCTGCCCTTTGTGGTTTCCATTATTCTGATAACTCTGTGCTGTTTCAGGGTGGATAACAATGAACTTAAAATCGAAAAGGCATACGATAAAAAGATACAATGGATGCGCACATCGCTCTATCTGGTACTGTTTGCTTTTTCCATAGTGATTGTTTTTCGCTTGGTTCCGTTTGTGTGGGGGCTTGTTGTTATACCATTGGCACTGTTTTTTCTTGACCGCAAGGCTCTTAAAAAGGTTGACTATTCGCTGCTTATGACCTTTTGTGCATTCTTTGTTTTTGCGGGGAATATGGCAAGAATCCCTGCAGTAAGCAATTTTTTAGGTTGGCTTATTGAAAAAAATACCCTGCTTTTTGGTGTGCTGTCCTGCCAGTTTATCAGCAATGTGCCAAGTGCTATTTTGCTGTCACGGTTTACCGAAAACTATCCACAGCTTCTTATTGCGGTGAACATTGGCGGTGCAGGAACCTTAATTGCATCCTTGGCAAGCCTTATAACCTTCCGCGAATATGTGAAGCGTGAGCCCGAACATTCAAGGGATTATATAAAGGAATTTTCAATATATAATTTTGGAATACTTTTTATCTTGCTGATTCTGATGTTAATTGTTATGAACTGAAAATAAACAACGGTGGCTGACCTCGTTTTTTCTGCGAAGTCAGCTTTGTTCTGTTAAATGGTGGAAAAGTATCATAAATGGTGTATAATTACGTTGACAAAACTACGTGTTACATATTAGTATATTATTAACAAATTATTGGAGGGGAGAATTTTCAAATGAGAAAAATACTTTTTTCTGTACTTCTTGTAATGATGGTTGTGCTTGGAACTGTCAACTGTCTGGCGGCAGAACAGGATACATACCTTATACACAAGAACCATAGTTTTGATGACCATAATGTGGGCGACAAGCCAAGTGCATTTGTATGGCATCCGTGTAAATCTGAAGTAATTGTTGTAGACAGCGTTTACTACGACGAAGAACCTCTGCGTCTTGCTGCCCTTAACAATACGGAAGTTGTCAAGATTGAAAAGGACGGCAACGCTGATAACCTTGCGGCAAAGTTTAATGCTGTTGAAGCTATCAAGGGCGAGTCAGCTATGGCACGTGCGCTTATTCAGTATTACCCCATTAAGGAAAACGGTGTAATAAGCTTCTCGTTCAGAGTGGATGATTTTAACACAGATAAAATCGTTTGGTTTAACGGTAATGTTATTAAGAACAGAGATATAAACTATGCTGATAACAATAATCTGTTTAATTTTATTAAGATAGAGGGAAATAAGGTTTACTTCAATGACAGCCAGTTGATTGCCGAAGATATAGAGGCTGATACCTGGTACAGAATTGATCTTGAATTTAACCTTAAAAACAGTGAAGGAACATTTTACTTTAACGGCAATCCAAAATCGGTTACATTGCCAAAGGAATTATTAAATGTTTCTGAAGTGCGCTTTGATTTTCCTGTGTCAGCCGGCAATAACGAAGGTGCCTGGTACATTGATGACCTTAGAATTTATGAAGCAGAAAAATTGGTTGATGACAGTATAATCAATGCTCAATGGAAGGAATTTACCGACAGTGAATTCTACACAAGCTACGAGTTTGACTCAAGCCGTCAGACTTGTTATGACTATATGGCATTTCTAAAAAGCAAGAATAAGAGGTTTGCTGTTGTTCACACAAACAAGCTTTTTGACGGCAGCAAAGTGGTTGAACTGCCGGTAAAGTTTACAAGTAAGGACGGTCAGATTATAGCACCAATCCGTGCCCTTGCCGAATGCTATGGAGCAAATGTTGAATGGGATGATCCCACCTGGACAATAACAGTTTCATACAATGGCAAAGTATTGAAGGTTGTCCCCGGTAGTAATAAATATTATGTCAATGGTGTTGACAAAGAATTGAGTGCCCCCGTGACATTGGTTGACGGATATTCGTATATCAGGATTGATGATTTGCTCACATTCCTTGGCAAAGAATACACCCTGCAGAAGGACATTCTGTGGCTTGATCAGCCTGCTGAATTTAACTGGCATATGCCCCTTAATGAAAGCGGTGGTGAGTTTTTAGGTGCAAGCAATACTTCACTTGATGAAAATATCTACAACCGCACCTTAAGAACATGTGTTTTTGAGAGACCTTTGGACGAAGATATTGACACCGCAATAAAAACACACAGCCCCAATAATCAGCACCCACGCATTGAATTTACACCCCAATCGTTGGCTGAAATCAAAGAAGGTGCAAAAACCGACACACAGCTTAAATCAATTATTGACAATATTTTTGTATCTGCAGAAAAAGTAATCGGAAAGCCCGGTGTTGAACGTAAGCTTCATGACGGCAAGCGAGCAGGCTATATCGGTACAACCGGTGATTATTTGTCAAGCTTGTCAGCGGCTTATCTGCTTTCTGATGATGAGGCAAAAAAGGCGGAATATAAATCAGAAATGTGGCGGCATATTTGTCACGTTGGTGATACCGAGCTTTTCCCTGATTGGCATATGCAGCAGAACTCTGCTCTCGGCACTTGCGAAGGAATGTACGGCTTTGCCCACGCATTTGACTGGGTTGACTGGACCCAGGAAGAAAAAGATTTCATAGTAGACATATGCAGGCGCAACGTTTTTGATCATGCACTTCATGCATATACCTGCAACGGTCATGCGTGGTATCACAGTATATGTTACGGCAATGGCAATCAGTCGCTTATTTCCAACGGCGGTGTTATGGTGGCAGCTATTGCTATGTATGATGAAGATCCCGAATACTTCCAGGATGTAATCCGTGGCGCACTTCGTGCAACCGAGGGCGGAACAATAGTATACTTCCCCAATGGCGAATACGCAGAAGGTATTTCCTATTGGCGTTATGCAGGCGGCAGATTCCCGCAGGTATTCAAGAGCCTGCAAACCTCAATGGGCACCGACTGGGGCAGAACAGAACTTCCCGGTGTGTTGGAAACAGCAACATTCCCCTTCCGTATGCGTGGCGCAACCACAGCCTATGCATTTGGCGATGCTCAGGCAGAGGATGCTATAATCCCCCTTATGATGTTCTGTGCCGACCAGACCGACAACAAAGCTCTTGCTCAGTACAGAAAAGATATAATGGGACAGTCAGGCTCTATTGTGGATGTTGCCAACTGGGTGTTTGACACAGCCGAATACAAGCAGGGTCTTGATGTTTATGATGCCGATGTTCATAATGTAAACAACTCGACAGTTGTTATGAAAACCGGTTGGGGCTTGGCAGATACAACAGTTGCATTCCACGGCGGCGCCTCCAATGACCCACACGGTCACTCGGGCGACCCCGGCTCAGTTCAGTTTGATATGAACGGTGTCCGCTTTGGTATAGACCTGCCTCGTGACGAATATAACCTGCGTGACCTTGGTCACTATAACAAAAAAAGAGTTGATGAGTTCTGGCCCGATGGCTACTACCTCAGCGGCGGTTACTATTACCGTTCCAAGGGCGAGGGCCACAACACGGTTGTTGCAAACCGTCAGTATACCAACTCTCTTGATCCCAAAACCACAAAAGCCATAGATTTGAACGGTGCAACCGAATTTATCAAAACCGAGTTCAGCGATATTTCATCCTTCGCTTGGCTTGATATGACAGATACAAATGATATTTATAAATCTGCTATCCGTGGGGTTAAGATTGATAAGATAAACAATACCATTGAAATTCAGGACAATTTTAAGGCAAAGACCGAAACAGATTTCTTGTGGTCAATGCACACATATGCACAAATCGAGATTTCAGAGGACGGCAAATCTGCAATTCTTACACAGAACAACCAGAGGATTAAAGCTACAATAATTAACGATTGTGACTACAAGTTCGAGGCCCTGCCTGCAGCATTTGACGAAACCTACGGAACATCCGTAAAACCACCTTTTGAAACACCAAACGTTGTGTATGGCGACGACGACCCCTTCTATATTCTTCACGGTAAAGCCTGCGATGTGCTCAGCGATGCAAGAAAGTTGGCGGTAAGAACAGAAAAGGGTAAAGACGTTAAAAACTTTGTGCTTGCAGTAACCTTCCAGCCCTATATTGAAGGCAACACTCCTGTTCCTGAATACGTTCCCTATGAGAAGTGGGAGATCAAGAATGTTGGACGTCAGAACCTTGAGTCCGTTACGGTTGACGGCAAGCCTCTTGATATCTTTAAACCCGACAAGTACAATTATTCGGTTCTTGTTGTTACCGAAAAATCCGCAGTTCCTGAAATTACAGCAGTAGCTGCAGATCCGACAGTTCAGATTGAAACAATCAAGGCAACCACAGTTCCCGGTGCTACAAATCTGATTCTTAAAAAGGATGGGGCAGATGTAGGACGATACACATTCCTGATTACTCCAATAAATAACACCGCAAAATTCCACAGCGACAAGCAGCTCCCCATATATTCCTATTCTGTTTCGTCTGAGCCTCAGACACAGAACGGTGTTGCAAACCTGTTTGACGGTGATTTTGCAACCAAGTACGCAACAGACGAGCAGGGCGGTAACGTTATTATGGATTTGGGCAGCGTTGTGGAGGGCGACCTAAAGCTCAACATTTCGTGCCTCAGCGGTGACAAGCGTACCGAAAACTTCAGGATTGAATATTCACTTGACGGTTATAACTACACCGAAGTGTTTAAAGGAACAAACAGCGGAACAACCACAGGCATAGAACAGTTTGATATCGGAAGCAAAGCAAGATTTGTAAGAGTTAGCTTTTATGGCTCCAGCCAGGGTGCTTGGGTATCTGTAACTGAAATGTTTGTATCTAATGAAAAATAAATAGTTGATAAAAAATCCGGCAGATGGTTTTTCTGTCGGATTTTTTGTGTTTGTTGAGCCGAGGGCGAAGTGCGATTTGCAGGTAAAATCTTTTGCCAAAAACAAAAAAGCGCCTTTGATGCTCGCATGCGGCGGGCAGAAAAGGACACAGCTTTTTTCGTCCATGCGCGTTTCTGCCAAAGGCAGAAAATTACGCACGGACAATCAAATAAATGTTTTATATAATAGGAAATTGCGTAATTTCCTATTATATAAAAAGCTTACCGAAAGCATCCGATAAGCTTTAAAGTAAATGGTGCACCCGAAGAGACTTGAACTCCCACGTCATTGACACTAGATCCTAATGGTTATATAGCATATGTGAAAGAATTATATTTCTTTTGCATATGCTATTTTTTATCCAATATCCAAAAAAATAATATGCAAATGCAATATTCTCATTTAAAATCACATGTTCAGCTCTTTTGTCTTAATGCAATCTTAATACAGAAGTTCAACCGTTAATGCCATCTTAAAAAATATTATGATAAAATGATAATAGAAAAACGATACACTTGAATGGTGGTTTTGTTATGAATACAGGTATAAAAAAACATCTTTCCTCCTCTCAAATAATAATATTCGGCTTTGCCGGAGCAATCATTTTAGGCACGATTCTCTTAATGCTTCCAATTTCATCGGCAAGCGGAATTATGACATCATTTTCTGATGCGTTGTTCACATCAACCTCAGCTGTATGCGTAACTGGTCTTGTGGTACATGACACAGCAACGCATTGGTCGATGTTTGGACAATTTGTTATTCTTTTGATGATACAGATTGGCGGTCTTGGAATTGTAACACTGTCTGTGGCAATGGCGATGCTTGCCGGAAGAAAAATCGGACTT
>JAZNVB010000075.1:0-5059 GCA_045592585.1 Clostridia bacterium | reverse complement strand
CATCAGGCGGCATTATTCATATGGTAAAAAACAACTCCCCGAGGGTGTCGGGGAGTTGTAGTATTATTTTTGTTACGGCAGATCTGTAAGCCGAGTTCTGTCATTTAAGACGGTCATCTATCTAAGCCGGGCATCACTGCCGGGCTTCAGCCACCTACCCGAAAGTCGCCGGGCCAGCTTAATCTTTCCTATAAGGTGTTGCTCCAGGTGGGGTTTACAGCACGCTTCCGTCGCCGGAGTGTGGGTGAGCTCTTACCTCGCCTTTCCACCCTTACCCATCAAGATGGGCGGTATATTTCTGTTGCACTTTCCTTAAAGTTGCCTTCACAAGGAGTTACCTTGCACCCTGCCCTGTGGAGCTCGGACTTTCCTCACGCACAGGATTGCTCCATTGTGCCCGCGACCGTCCAATCTGCCGATTAACAGAAATCATTATACTATAATTATTTCTATTTGTAAAGACTAACTTTGATTACTCCGTCAATTGCCTTCATATCGTCAAGCATTGCTGCTGTGATTTCTGTATGGGTATCAATCATTGTGTATGCATAGTCGCCCTTGCTCTTGTTAATCATATTTTCAATGTTGATGTTATCCTTTGTGAATACATCAGTAATCTGATTAAGCATTGTGGGAACATTCTTGTGTGCGATTGTAACACGTGAACCGCAAACCTTGCCCATATCGCAGTTGGGGAAGTTTACAGAGTTCTTGATATTACCGTTTTCCAAAAAGTCTTTAAGCTCCTGAGCTGCCATAACAGCACAGTTATCTTCACTTTCAGGTGTTGAGGCACCAAGGTGGGGCATACATACAACCTTGTCAGACTTAAGGAGTTCTTCGGTTGCAAAGTCGGTAACATATGCTGCAACTGTTTCGTCTTCAAGTGCGGCAAGAACAGCGGCAGTGTCTACCAGCTCTGCTCTTGAGAAGTTAAGAAGTCTAACGCCTTTTTTAACCTTCTTGAAGAGGTCTGCATTAAACATACCCTTTGTATCTGCTGTTGCAGGAACATGGATTGAAATATAATCGCTTTCTGCGAGAATTGTGTCAAGGTCATTTGCCTTAACAGCGGCACGGGTCATATTCCAAGCGGCGTCAACAGAGAGATAGGGGTCATAACCGATTACATTCATACCAAGTGCATGAGCTGCATTTGCAACACGAACACCGATAGCACCCAAACCAATTATACCAAGAGTTTTGCCTGTGATTTCGGGGCCAACAAAGTTTGATTTGCCCTTTTCAACAAGCTTTCCTACCTGATCGCCCTCACCGATAAGGGTTTTTGCCCAGTTGATACCCTGAACAACCTTTCTTGATGCAAGCAAAAGACCTGCAATAACAAGCTCCTTAACTGCGTTTGCGTTTGCACCGGGAGTGTTGAAAACAACAATACCCTTTTCGCTGCACTTGTCAATAGGAATATTGTTTGTACCTGCACCTGCACGGGCAACAGCAGCCAAAGATTCAGGAAGCTCCATATCGTGCATATTAAAGCTTCTTAAGATAATACCATCAGGATTTTCAACTTCATCACCAAAGGTATATTTATCATCAAATACATTAAGACCGATTTTTGCAATCTTATTTAAAGTTTGAACTTTATACATAATTTTACTCCTTCAAATCATATATTCACCGGAAACAGGACTTTACAATCCCTCCGGCTCTTCGAGCCACCTCCCTTTACACAAGGGAGGCACCGGTTTGCGCTCTAAAGCATATTACAGGTTTTCTGCTTCAAATTTCTTCATAAACTCAACAAGAGCTGCAACGCCTTCGTATGGCATTGCGTTATAGATGCTGGCACGCATACCACCAACAGATCTGTGACCCTTAAGGTTTTCAAAGCCTGCAGCAGATGCTTCCTTACAGAACTTTTTGTCGAGGTCAGCATCGCCTGTGACAAAGCAAACATTCATCATTGAACGGTATTTCTTTTCAGCAGTTGCCTTAAAGAGCTTTGACTGGTCAAGGAAGTCATAAAGAAGAGCAGCCTTCTTTTCGTTTCTTTCCTTCATAGCTGTTAGGCCGCCATTTTTAAGAGCCCACTTGTAAACCAGACCTGCAACATAAATTGCATAGCAGGGAGGTGTGTTGTACATAGAGTCATTATCTGCCATTGTCTTATAGTCAAGCATTGTGGGGATATCCTCACGGGCATTACCCATAAGGTCTTCACGAATGATAACAACAGTAAGACCTGCAGGAGCCATGTTCTTTTGTGCACCTGCATAGATTACACCAAACTTTGTAACGTCAACGGGTTCGCTTGTGATGCAGGATGACATATCAGCAACCAGAACCTTGTCGCCTACATTTGGAACTTCGGGATATTTTGTACCAAAAATGGTGTTGTTATAACAAACGTGAACATAGTCGGCATCTTCGCGCACCATATCCGGTGTGATTTCGGGTATGTAGCTGAAGGTTTTATCTTCTGATGTTGCAATACACTTTGCATCACCATATTTCTTTGCTTCTTTAAAAGCTTTTCCTGAGAACTGACCTGAAACAACATAGTCAGCTTTACCTGTTTTCATAAGGTTGAGGGGAATTGCTGCAAACTGAGTTGATGCACCGCCCTGAAGGAAAAGCACCTTGTAGTTATCGGGAATGTTCATAAGCTTTCTGAAATCGGCTTCTGTTTCCTTGATAATTGCATCATAAACAGGGGAACGATGGCTCATTTCCATAACTGACATACCCGAACCATTATAATTGGTCATTTCAGCTGCACACTGCTCAAGAACTTCAAGAGGCAACATTGAAGGACCTGCTGAGAAATTGTAAATTCTGTTCACAAAAAACACTCCTATCATAAAATTTATAATAAATTTAGATGTATTAAGTTATAGTATATAACTTTTTTTCTTGTTCGTCAATAAAAAATGACAAATTTTTAACAAAAAATCTACTAATAGTTGGTGCAAAATCCCTTGTATATTTCATACAATCCAACCAAAAGTAGGAAAATGCCAAAAAGTTTTCTTAATAAGTCGCCATTCAGGGTGGTGGCGAGCCATGCGCCAAGAGCCGCACCGCCTACACCGGAACCGCCTATGATAGCTGCGGTTTTAAATTCAACGTTCTTATTCTTTATATGCACAAACAGTGAAAAAATTGCCGTAGGAATGAAATAGGTCAGATTTATTCCCTGTGCAAGTTGTTGACCTATTCCTTCAAATATAATTAACGCAGGGATCAAAATTGCCCCACCGCCAATACCCATACCACTGATAATTCCGCTGAAAAAGCCTGTAATAATGTTAATCATAATAAACCTCCTAAAAAATCATTTTTATAGCGGTTATGCAAATAACACCGCCAAAGAGAATTTTCAGCCATTTTTTGGGAATTTTGCTTAGGAGCTTTGCACCCACAAAGCCGCCGATAATTCCACCAACCGAGACCAGAGCCCATAATTTAAAGTTAAAAAAACCTTTGGAAATGTAGGTTACAGAGCTGACAAGGGACATCATTAAAATAATGGCTATGGCGGTGGAATGGGATTTCTTTTCGTCTATATCTAAAAACTTTTCCATGGCAGGTACCACCACCGAACCGCCTCCTGCTCCAAAGAGCCCGTTAAGAATTCCTGTAAGGGCACCAATTATAATTTCCTTATGGTATTTTTTCAATAAAAAAACCTCCAAAAACTTTTTGGTAGTTTTTGAAGGTTTATGGTTATTTATTCTGTTTATTTCATCTTTTTAATATAATCAAAGAGAATTCCTTCACGGATGCCCACATCTGCCACAATAAGGGTTTGAGAGTTCAGGACTTTTTTAAGCTCCATCAGAGGCAACAGGCCGCCCATGATGATGTCGGCTCTTTCTGCACCTATGCCGGGCATGGCCTTGCGGTCATCCACAGAGGCATATGAAATGGAGTCAAAGAGTCGGTCGATTTCCAAGGCAGAAATTTCGTGATTAGAAATAGTGTTTTTTGATGAATCCTGCATATGGTATTTTGCCAAGGCTCGCAGTGTTCCGCCAATTCCCAAAATAGGGGCACCGTTCATTTTATCAAGCCACGGCAGTTGTGAAATCTGGCCACAAACATAGTCTTTTGCCTGAGTAATTGCCTGAGGAGTTTCGCCTTTTGAAAAAAAGGTTTCGGTAATCCAACGTGAACCAATGGGAATACTGATGGCAGGTATTTGCATTTTTTCGTCACATAATGCGATGAACTCTGTGCTGCCGCCGCCTATATCGCAGATAATACCGTCTTTGCAGTCCAGAGCTCCGGAAATCGCAAGACAATCAAGCATTGCCTCGGTTTCTCCATCAATGATTTCTATTGTGATGCCGGTGGCCTTTTTTGCATCCTCAACAAAGCCTTTGCCGTTTTTAGCCTTGCGCACAGCTGCTGTTGCTACTGCGCGAAGGTCGGTAATTTTGGATTTTTGCATGATTTGTTTATATTCAAGCAAGGCATTAACAGCACGGAGTTGTGCGTCGGGTTTAAGGCACATATCGTCTGTCATACCTTGGCTGAGCTTTATCATATTGCGATAGCTCCCTGTTTGACAAAAAGTTTTGTCGGGGTAAATTTCAAAAATGCTCATCCTGATTGAATTTGAGCCTAAATCTATAACTGCAAGTTTTTTCATAAGCACGAAGTTCCCTTCCGATAAGGATAGTGGTAAGTTTAATAAAATCTTGACAAAATGAATTAAATATAGTATACTCATTAGAGTTTAATATGCTTGTGTAGCACAGTTGGTAGTGCAGCGCATTCGTAATGCGCAGGTCGCAGGTTCGAGTCCCGTCACAAGCTCCAGATTGCCCTGAAGATTTTCTTCGGGGTTTTTTCTTGTTTCGGGACATGGTTAAAACACGTGCGTGTTTTTTCTCTGTCAGAGAAATGCTCTCGCATTTCTCAATCCTACGTTACCGATATGCCAGCGGCATATCGGCTTGACACTCCGGCGTCACAAGCTCCAGATTGCCCTGAAGATTTTCTTCGGGGTTTTTTCTTGTTCTGGGACATGGTTAAAACACGTGCGTGTTTTTTCTCTGTCAGAGAAATGCTCTCGCATTTCTCAATCCTA
>JAZNVB010000074.1:0-19559 GCA_045592585.1 Clostridia bacterium | reverse complement strand
ATTTCGCAAAAAGCAAGCAACGGTGCGGCATTCTCAATGAGTGTCGCACCGTTTAATACATCACGGTGTGTCATAAATGCCATACCCTACATCTATTTAACTTTAATTTGCTTGCGGTAGAACAAGTTTTTTGACAGTCTGAATGCCGCCTGATGGCGGCATTATTCATATTTGTGTGGCAACAATCCTGAAGCCAATGTATATTGACTTACTGCTTTATATTATATCACAATTTGAGATAAAAGTCAATATCTCATATTGAGATTTTATATAATGTTTACATAAGGATGTGAATTATTATATGAGATTAAAAGAATTACGAGAAGACCTTGACATCAGGCAGGAAGCACTTGCCGAATATCTGCACATAAAGCAAAATACCTATTCTCAATACGAAAACAATCAGCGGCAGTTACCCATTGATGTGCTTATAAAGCTGGCTGAATACTACAACGTATCTACCGATTATATTCTTGGCTTAACTGATGTAAAAACTCCATACCATAAAGCATAAACCCCACCTTGCGGTGGGGTTTATGCTTTAATTTGCCTCGCAAACATGGAGTATGTAACGGTGCATAAAAAAAGGTGTGCACAGGGTGCACACCGAAAAACGCACCGCTTAGTCGCCAAACCAAAACTAATACAACACAAAAGCACCATAAAAGTAAAGCAGTACATTTTTGCCTTAAACAAAAATATGCTTTTGTGTTCAATGTTCATTTTGATTTGGCATCTATTATTATATCACAAAACAGAATGAATTACAATATATTTTAAAAATAATTGTTTTAGCTATTGACATACCCCCGATTTTACTATATAATGTTTCATACACCACTTTGATAGCACAATATATTGTGGTTTAACAAATTTTACATATAAGGGGGTTTACCCATGAAAATTATTAAGCGAAACGGCGCAGAAGAAAATTTTAATGAAGAAAAAATACTTGTTGCTATAACAAAGGCTAATGAATCTGTGCCTGAAGATGTCCGTATGACCGACCTTCAGATTAAACGTATCACCGAAGCTGTTGTTATTCCCTGTGAAACCTTGGGACGTGCTCCCTCTGTTGAAGAAATTCAGGACCTTGTGGAAAAAAAGATTATGGCTCATGGTGCTTTTGAGGTTGCTAAAAATTATATTACCTACCGCTATACCCGTTCACTGGTGCGCAGAAGCAACACAACCGATAATAAAATTCTTTCTCTTATCGAGTGCAACAAGGAAGAGGCAAAGCAGGAAAATTCCAACAAAAATCCCGTGGTTAACTCCACTCAGCGCGACTATATGGCAGGCGAGGTTTCAAAGGATATTACAAACAGAATCTTGTTGCCTCCGGATATAGTAGAGGCTCACAACGAAGGTCTTATTCATTTCCACGACTCCGACTATTTTGCACAGCATATGCACAATTGTGACCTTGTAAACCTTGAGGATATGCTGCAAAACGGCACTGTTATTACAGGAACACTTATCGAGCGCCCTCACAGCTTTTCAACAGCTTGTAATATTGCAACACAGATTATTGCTCAGGTTGCATCAAATCAGTATGGCGGTCAGTCAATCTCGCTGACACATCTGGCGCCATTTGTTCAGGTATCCCGTGAAAAGTTTTTAAAACAAGTCAAGGCAGAGATGGATGCTTTAGGGGTTGAAATTACCGATGCACAAATAGCCGAGATGGCAGAGAAGCGTGTTCGTGAGGAAATTCGCCGTGGTGTTCAGACCATTCAGTATCAGGTTGTAACCCTGCTTACCACCAACGGTCAAGCACCTTTTGTAACGGTGTTTATGTACCTGGGCGAAACCGATGACCCGCAAACCAAAAACGACCTGGCAATGATTATCGAGGAAGTTCTTCTGCAGCGCTTCGAAGGCGTAAAAAACGAAAAAGGCATCTGGGTTACACCGGCATTCCCCAAACTGATTTATGTTCTTGAAGAAGACAATATTCACGAAAATTCCAAGTACCGTTACCTTACCGAGCTTGCGGCAAAATGTACCGCAAAGAGAATGGTTCCGGACTATATTTCCGAAAAGAAAATGCTGGAGCTGAAGGTTGATAAAAACGGCGACGGACATTGTTACACCTGTATGGGTTGTCGCAGTTTTCTTACTCCCTACGTTGATGAAAACGGCAAGCCTAAGTATTACGGCAGATTCAATCAGGGCGTTGTTACCATCAATCTTGTTGATGTTGCCCTCTCTTCAGGCGGTGATAAGGAAAAGTTCTGGAAAATCTTTGACGAAAGACTCGAGCTTTGCCACAGAGCACTCCTCTGCCGTCATGAAAGACTTAAAGGAACTCTTTCGGATGCCGCACCTATTCTTTGGCAGTATGGTGCTCTGGCACGTCTTAAAAAAGGCGAAACAATTGACAAGCTGCTGTTTGGCGGTTACTCCACCATTTCACTTGGCTATGCAGGTCTTTATGAATGTGTAAAATATATGACCGGCAAAAGCCATACCGACCCTGAGGCAACACCTTTTGCCCTTGATGTGATGGAGAAAATGAACGCCGCCTGCCGAGGTTGGAAGGCTGAACATAACATTGACTTCAGTCTTTATGGAACACCTCTGGAATCCACAACCTACAAATTTGCAAAATGTCTGCAAAAGAGATTTGGAGTTATACCCGGTGTTACAGATAAGGGATACATCACCAACAGCTATCACGTTCATGTTACCGAGGAAATAGATGCCTTTGAAAAACTGCGTTTTGAGGCACAGTTCCAGCATTTATCTCCCGGCGGTGCAATCAGCTATGTTGAGGTTCCCAATATGCAGCACAATCTTGAAGCAGTACTGCAGGTTATGAAGTTTATCTATGACAACATTATTTACGCCGAGCTTAATACCAAATCCGATTACTGTCAGGAATGTGGCTTTGACGGTGAAATTGAAATTGTAGAAGAAGACGGCAAGCTTATATGGAAATGTCCCAACTGCGGAAATTCCGATCAGGATAAGATGAATGTGGCACGCCGCACCTGCGGATATATCGGCACACAGTACTGGAATCAGGGACGTACCCAGGAAATTAAAGAAAGGGTGCTCCACTTATAATGCATTACGGACAAATCAAAAATTGCGATATTGCTAATGGCGAAGGGGTGCGTGTCACCCTTTTCGTTTCGGGCTGCACAAACAGGTGTGAAGGTTGTTTTCAGCCCGAAACCTGGGATTTTAATTATGGACAGCCCTTTACAAAAGACACCGAAGACCGGATAATCAAAATGCTTGAGCCTGATTACATTAACGGTCTTACACTTCTTGGAGGCGAGCCCTTTGAGCCTGAAAATCAACGTGCCCTTCTTACTTTGGTTCAAATAGTTAAGGAAACCTATCCCAATAAAAACATCTGGGCATTTTCAGGCTTTACAATCGAGCAGCTATTATACTGCGAACCTCACCCAAGATGCGAGGTTACCGACGAGCTGCTGAGCTTTATTGATGTTTTGGTTGACGGAAAATTTGAGATTGAAAAAAAGAATATCCGGTTGCGTTTCAGAGGCTCTGAAAACCAAAGAATTCTTAATCTTCCCCAAACACTAAAATGCGGAAAGCCCATACTCTGGGAAGGCTAACACTTTATTTAAACACCAAAAAAAGCGATACTGATTCACCATTTAAGGCGAAGCTGTATCGCTTTTCTTGTATGAGATTTATCAGATTAAATTTCTTCCTCTGTATACTCAGCCAATGATTCTTCGTATTTTGCAAGAATCATATTCTGAAGACTTTCTCTCATCTCGGCGTTAATAGGATGTGCGATATCCTTGAATTCGCCGTCCGGAGTTTTTCTGCTGGGCATAGCGATAAAGAGCTTTTCCTGACCTGCAATAACCTTGATGTCGTGCACAACAAAAGCATCGTCGAATGTAACGGAAACAACCGCTTTCATTCTTCCCTCCGCATTGATTTTTCTGACTTTAATGTCAGTGATTTGCATAAAATGCACCCACCTTTGTAAAAATGTGTATATAAATTTATTTTTTGCATATAATAATTAGCATATTGATAAATTTTGCTTTTTATGATAGAATATTCCTTGGAGACAGTTCCACCAACATTACCTTTTTAAGGAGATGGAATATATGAAAAATGTTCAGCTTTCTGCTCTTCCTGAAAAAGCACGTATACATATGGTCGGCATCGGCGGAATAAGTATGAGTGCCCTGGCGCATATGCTTAAGTATTTCGGATACCGTGTATCAGGCTCTGACAGAACCGAAACAAAAATCATCAAGAAGCTGATAAATGACGGATTTAACATCACCATTGGTCACGATGCAGCATCGGTAACAGACCCCGACCTGGTTTGCTATACCGCAGCAATCCCGCAAAACAATCCTGAGCTTGTAAAAGCGCGTTCATTGGGTATCCCTGTTATGGAACGTGCAGAACTGTTGGGACAGCTTATGAAAAAATATAAATTTCCCATTGCAGTTGCCGGAACGCACGGAAAAACCACCACAACATCAATGTTGTCGCTGGTTCTTCTTGAAGCCGGACTTGACCCAACAATATTAGTAGGGGGAGAACTCTCGCAAATCGGAGGTAATTACAAACTAGGCAAGGAAGATTACCTTGTTTTTGAAGCCTGCGAATATGTAGAAAGCTTTCTTCACTTTAATCCCTTTGTTTCAGTAATCACCAATGTGGAAGAAGACCACCTTGACTATTTTACTGACATTAATCATATTATATCAGCTTTTGAGAAATTTACAAGACTAAATTCACCCTCTGGTTGTATTATTGTTTGTTCTGACGATAAAAACTGCCTTTCTGTTGTGCAAAATGCAGATAAAAAAGTCGTGAAATACGGCATAATTAGTAAAAATACCGATTTTTATGCCGATAACATCCATACGGATAGTCAAAGCCGTACCGTATTTGATGTATACGCATACGGCAAAAAAGTTACCCAAATTGCATTGTTTATGCCCGGAGAACACAATGTCAGAAACGCCTTGGGAGCATTTGCCGCTGCCTGTGAGTTGGGTATAGACCCCGACACCATCAGACGTGGGCTTGAAAGCTATATGGGAACAAAACGAAGGTTTGAAAATATCGGCGAAGTTCAGGGAATAAAAATTATGGACGATTACGCCCACCACCCAACCGAAATAGAAAGCTGCCTTAAAGCAGCAAAGACAATAGCAACAGGTGATGTGTGGTGTATCTTTCAGCCCCACACCTATTCAAGAACAAAGGCATTTACTGCTGAGTTTGCCAAGGCATTAAGCCTTGCAGACAAGCCAATTATAACAGACGTTTACCCCGCACGTGAAGAATATGACGGCACTATTCACTCTTGTGATGTGGTTAGCCTTATGAAAAACGGAATTTATATGAATGATTTCGGGGCAATTGAACGATATGTTCTTAGGAATGCCAAGCCGGGTGACATTGTGATAACCATGGGTGCTGGTGATATCTTTAAACTTGGATACAAAATGGTTGGAAAATAGATTTATAACAAGTGAACAGGAGCTGTCACAAATACAGCTCCTTTGTTTTTATCAATTCTCATTTACCTTTATTTTTTTATCCTCTATGTAAATATGCTTGTTGCATATATCAAAAGCCGCACGCTTATGCGAGATTATCACACAGGTCTTGTTTTTCAGACCTTTAATGTTTTGCAGCAAACGTTCTTCTGTTTCCTCATCCAATGCCGAGGTTGCCTCGTCAAGAAGAATTACAGGCGCGTCAGAAAGTATCGCACGGCACACAGCCAGACGTTGAACCTGACCTTCGGATAAGCCCATACCCTTTTCGCCCACTTCGGTATCAAGGCCTTTAGGCAGTTGCTTTATAAAATCGGCCGCACAGCTTATCTCTGCTGCCGCCATAATCTCATCATCAGTTGCATTGGGCTTTACTATTGAAACCGCATCACGAATTGTACCTGAAAGCAACAGATTTCCCTGCGGAACATATGAAAACAACGGCCGTGAAAACTTACCAACATTAAGGTTTTTATCTGACATCTTTAAAAAGATTTCACCCTTTTGAGGAGTAAATACACCCAATAGCAGTTTAATAAGTGTGCTCTTTCCTATGCCGGAAATTCCTGCAATAACGGCAAAATCGCCCTTATCTATGGTAAGACTCGCATCTTCAAAAACCACATCTCTGCCATAACCAAACGAAATCTTATCAAAGCATAGCCCCTGCAGCGACGCATAGGCATCCTGGGAATCAAGCAGATTATATTCTTCCTTTTCATATGGCAGCTTGTCAATCTCAATAATTCTCTCAGCCGATGCAATAACCGAATAATACTGTGGAACAACCCCCGAAAGACTTGCAAAGGGCGTTTGTATTTGGTTTACAAGTTGTATAATTGCTGTGAGAGTACCAAAAGATATGCTTTTTGTATATAACCGATAGGCACTCCACACCAACGCATAAAGAGAACCAAGGCTGAAAATCATACTAAGACCCGACATAGAAAAAATTGTCAGGTTGCGACGCACCATCTGCGCTTTGTAATTTTCTTCCTGTAGCTGCGCAGCTTTGCCTGAAATTCTATCTTCAATCCCGAATACTTTTATCATAAGTAAACTGCCCAGAGATTCCTGAAGGAATGCCCTGACCTTTGCCTCGGTTTCCTGAACACGTTTGTGTGTTCCTTTAAGAATTTTGCGAAAGGCGGTTATAACAATCAGCAACAAAATTCCGCCAAAGAGAAAGATAAATGCAAAGTTTCTGTCAAGAACCGTTAATGAATAAAGAGCATATACAAGCCCCACCAAAAGCGCAAGAACACTTGGGATAAGCGAAAGTATTCCGCCGGACACTACTGAAATATCATCATTAAGCCTTGCAAGAAGGTCGCCTGAGTGATATGCCGTTGCTCTTTGATAATCCTTTTTTAGAATTGCGGTGAACAATCTGTTTCTCAGCTTCAACCTCAGTCTGGCACCTATATGAGCCTCCATAGCCTGACCCACAAGACGAATTATAATCTGCGAAAGTATAATCACAAGAAGTTTTATCCCGGCGTTTACAAGACCGTTAAAGTCCCCTGCCACCGCTGCATCAATAACCAGCCTCGAAGTCAAAGCAAACACAACCCCAAGCACCGTTAGTGAGCACCGCATAATCGCAAGCACCACAATTAACAGTATCTGAGATTTGGAATTGGAATATATCCATTTTAATGTGGCTTTATCTTTCATCTATATCACCTATTTAAGAAGATCAATTGCCATATCTACATTCTTTTCTGCAAGAATATGGTTCTGCTGACTTTTTTCAGACAACTTAACGCAAATATCCTCCCGCTTTTCCATTATCTCATCTGCAAGGGCACACAATTTTTCTACATCAATATTCTCCACCTTCATAGAGAACTTCTGCCCTGCCGACTCCATAACGGCAGCTACCTTGGGATCATAATCAAGGGCAATTGCAGGAACAGAATTTTTTACCGCATAAATCAATGTGTGAAGACGCATTCCCACAACAAACTTAGCTCTGCTAACAACACCCAGCATTGTTTTAGGTGGCAATCCACATTCAAGCAGACCGCATCTGACAGTAATTTTCTCTGCAATTCGCTTTGATATATCCCTGTCATAAATATCCTGCATTGATATAACAAGGGGTATCAATCCATATTTTTGCGAAACGATATCAGCAAATTCTGCAATTTGGGTTTCAATCTCCTTATCACTGAATTTCCACTCTCTAAGGGCAACTACAAAGAACTCCTCTTTGCCGGAAAGCCCCGAACGCTGCAACGCCGCGTCAACCAAATTATCGTCGCCGTTCTCCAGAGCATATACAGGGTCGGCAGTCACAAACACAGGCACATTGACATCTAAAATTCCCTCAAGCTCGTTGCGTGAATTCTTTTCACGGAGAGTTACAAGGTCGGTTTTATTTACAACGTTTTTAACACATCTGATGTTCCGCTTCTTTGAAATCGGGCCTATACCATTGGCATAAAGCATAACCTTTGCACCACAGAGCTTTGCCAGGCGCATAACTGCCAGATAATAATAAAGAGATGCGGAACTGGTAACATCCTGAAGAAGACTTCCACCACCGCTGATAAGCAGTTTTGTTCTTTTGAGTGCTGTGGCAATACGGAAGATATTGAATCTGTCAATAGCATTTACATCGTGCAATTTTGAGGTTTCCAGCGGATTTTTTGACAGCACCGTTATGCTTATATCAGGACACTTTTTCCGAAGGTTGCTGATGATTGCCGACAAAATGGAGTCATCGCCGCTGTTATGAAAACCATAATACCCCGAAATCATAACATCAATATTGCGCTTGCTGTTTCCGTGAGGAAGGAATTTTTCGATATCATCAAGCTCTGCTGTATCAACCTGATTTATCCTTGAATCCTTTATAATCGAAATATACATTTTTATAGCATCGTTGGCCATGGTTTCAACCGAATAATATTTTTTTACGGTGTCAAGTGACACATCGCCAAGGTGCGTTCTGTATTCGGTTTTTTCAGGCGCAAGAACAGACAGCAAATCGTCACGTAGCTGTTTAGTTGTTGTCATTTCACAGCCACGGCAACAGAAATTTGTGTCAATGGATACCTGTAGCTTGTCCTCGTCAAATATACCGATATAGCCTTCATTCCCCGCAATAATTGCAGGCTTTCGGCAAGACATCGCCTCAAGTGCCGCACGGCTGACCCCAACAAACACATCACCCGACGCAACAAATTTGTTAATATCGGTGCGCCCGCCTGTTATAATCACAACTCTTGAGCCGATTTTTTCGTTCATCGACTCGGCTTCTTCCTTTATCTTATCAAAGTCGTTTCCGCCACCGACAACAACAACCTCAAGATTCGGAATCTTTTCGTATAAGTCAGGAACCGCTTCAATCAGTTTGTGCGCCGCAAAGCTTCGGTCAACATCCATCCGGCTTACATAAACAATCCTGGTTTTGTCTTCACCAAGCGAAAACTCTTTAGCAATATCCGAAAAATCCACATTCTCCGAGAATTTTTCCATATCAACGCCGTTAATAGTTACTCTTATATTCTCGGGGTTGCAGCCGTAATTATCAACAAGATACTTTTTTATATCATCGCTGACAGCCAAGGAACGGTCGCCCCAGTTGGTAAGCAAATTAAAGGGAAATCTTGTGTCAAACACCCAATGGGCGGTTGTCACAAATCTGAAACTATGCTTTTTTTGCAGCAAGCCGCACAAAAAGCCGGGAATTCTGGCATGAGCATGAACAACATCAATCTTATAATCAAGAATTATTCTTTCCAAACTCCTATAAGCGCTTATCAATGACCCTATTTTTTTATTGTTAAGTGCCACCTCAAAATGCTTTATCCCCGCTTCCTCAAGCTCTTTTACAAAAGCTCCGCCCTTAGAGGCAACAAAAACCTCAATTCCCCGATGGGCTAAAGCCTTGGAAAGCTCAACTATGTGGGTTTCTGCTCCGCCTATATCCAACTGCATTGTCGCCATTAAAACTCTCATACGCACATTCCTTTTTATCTGTTATTCCTCTGCAGTATTATCATCAGTTTTTACCGCAGGACTGAATTTAGTTTTTATTAGTTCTTCCAATTCTGCATCGTCGCACAAGAAATAGGATACACCGTTAATTGTTCTGGGCTCTCCGGGAAGCTGTATCATGCTGACAGATTCAGAACTTATCTTTTCGATTGCGCCAAGATGCTGTAACAAATCCTGAAGGGTGTAATCTGTTCTTACGTTGTCACAAACAATTTCAAACAATTGCGGAGCTTTTCTTATAGTTTCTGCATTCAGCTTTTGTGAAACCAAGGCTTTAACAAACGCCTGTTGAGCCTTGATTCTTCCCAGGTCACCTTCTGCATATCCACGGTAGCCCGGGTTGCCCTGCCTGAAACGCACAAAGCCATGCGCAGCTTTGCCATCAAGATGCTGCATTCCTGCCGGAATGTCAATGTGCAGATTTTGCACGGGGTCGTCATATTTCATATGGAATGGAACATCAAAGTCAACCCCGCCCAAAGCATCAATAATCTCTTCAAACCCGTCAAAGTTGACGGTCATAAAATGATGAATTGGTAATCCCGTAAGAAGTCTTACCTTTTCCACACAATATTCCTCCGGCTCTTTATAGTTTCCATCGCCCTTTTTAACTTTATTGACGCCCAGCGCCAGCAAAGCATTTATTTTTTGATAATACCCATTTCCTACATGAACTCTGGTGTCACGTGGGATAGAAAGGATATTTACCTCGTTTGTATGCCCGTTAAGACTTACCAGCATCATGGTATCACTTCGCATTCCGCTTTTGTCGGTACCAAGAAGCAAAATATTTACCATTCCCACAGCATTCCAGTTAGACTTATCAAGGGTCCCAAGGATAATTTGTTCTCCCAGATGCGTGCTTGCCAGCAGCTTTGCTGAAAAAACACCCCCCACCGAAGCAAGAAGAATGCAACACACGCACACAACAGATAATATTATATTTCCTTTTTTACTAAACATACTCAATTTAAATCATTTGCCTTTCTTAACAAGTTTAAACAATCAATACAACAATACATTATATCACCAATTTTATAAAGCTGTCAATTATTTGCATCAAAAGCTACATCTCGCAAATGTTTTTCTCGCTTCGTTTGTAAAGCACAAATTTGCTGCCCATAACAATTACAACCTGAGCACCTGTTGCTCTTGCAAGTTCATCGGCAGCCTCCCGCACATCAAGCATGGAGTTTTCAAGAACGTGAACCTTAATAAGCTCTCTTGCAGCAAGTGCCGCATCAGTAGATTTTATCACATTGTCCGAGATGCCGTCTTTACCTATTTGATACAAAGCCAGCACATTTGCTGCCAGACTCTTAAGATATGCTCTTTCTTTACTTGTCATTCTTTTTCTTCCCTTCTTTTTACAATAAATCCGAAAGCCTTGCAAACTGTTCAAGGCTAAGCCTTTCACCTCTTATATTTATATCAAGTCCCATTTCCTCAAGAGCACTTTGAACAGAGTTCTTACCTATATCTATAAAAGGACTTTTCGAAAGTGCATTGAGAAGTGTTTTTCGCCTTTGCCCGAATGCCGACTTTATTATTGCAAACATCTTTTCTTTATCTTCGACCACAACGGTGGGTTTATCCTGACCCTCAAGATGTATAACTACCGAGGCAACCTTGGGCTGCGGCATAAAGCAATGGGGTTCTGCCTTTGCTATTATGCTGGGCACAGTATAAAACTGCACTGCCGCCGAAAGCGCGCCATAATCTTTGCCGCCCGGGGATGCTGCCATTCGGTCAGCAACCTCCTTCTGTACCATTACCGTAAGCGATTTAACAGGAATTTCTTCCTCAAGAAACTTCATTATTATAGGTGTTGTTATATAATAAGGAAGGTTTGCCACAACATGAACGGGCTTTTCTCCGAATTTTTCAGCTATCAGCTCTTTTAAATCCACCTTGAGCACGTCCTCGTTCACAACGGTCACATTTTCGAACTCGCCAAGAGTATAATCAAGAAGCGGCATAAGGCTTTTGTCAATTTCCACTGCCACCACCGAACCAGCCGCCTGAGCAAGCTCTCTTGTGAGTACTCCGGCACCCGGCCCGATTTCCAATGCACAGGAACTTTTATCTACCCCCGAACCAAGTACAATCTTGTCAAGAACACTTTTATCAATCAAAAAATTCTGCCCCAGAGATTTTGAAAAAGAAAATCCATGCATTTCAATAACATTTTTCAGCTCTGATGGGTTGTAAAGCTTCATATATACGTTCCTCTCATCAAAAAGGCATCAAGCTAAAATAAGCTCAATGCCCTATCCAAAAATATTTTCACCAAAATTTGCAAAAACACATTGACAAAGGCAAAACCTTGTGATATAATAGTTACCTATTATAGTGCGTACTTTTGCGTATTTTCAAATTTCACCCATATTTTTTACTGTATTTGCAGTATATCACATATGTATGAAAAATGCAATAGTTGTTTAAAATATTTTTGTGAAATTTTTACCAGTTCACAATAATTTATACAATATATTGTGCTGCTATACGTGCTTAATATACAATGCGACGGGCATTTCGCCTTGTCCGCAAATCTAACGAAGAGGTGATTATTTTATGGTACATCCGGTGAAACTCGGCAGAAATACCCGAATGAGCTATGGTAAGATTAGGGAAGTTATTGATATGCCCAATCTTATCGAAATCCAGAAAAATTCTTATGACTGGTTTTTAAACGAAGGCTTGAAGGAAGTCTTCCACGATGTGTCACCTATCACTGACTACACCGGCAATCTTATTCTGGAGTTTATCGACTACAGAATAGATATGAACCCCAAATACGATATCGAAGAGTGTAAGGAACGTGACGCTACATACGCGGCACCACTCAGAGTTAAGGTTCGGCTTATCAACAAGGAAACCGGCGAGGTTAAGGAGCAGGAAATCTTTATGGGCGATTTCCCCATTATGACTCCGTCAGGTACCTTTATCATAAATGGTGCTGAACGTGTTATCGTCAGCCAGCTTGTCCGTGCCCCAAGCGTATATTTTGCAGAAAAGTATGACAAAATCGGCAAAAAGCTGTTCTCTTCACAGGTTATTCCCAACCGTGGCGCATGGCTTGAATACGAAACCGACAGCAACGATCTTTTCCACGTTAAGATTGATAAAATGAGAAAAACTCCCATTACCGTTCTTATTCGTGCATTGGGTGTTGGTACAGATGCAGAAATCACCGAGCTCTTTGGCGAGGATGAACGCATTATGCGTACAATAGAAAAGGACACAACAAAAACTGTTGAAGAAGGTCTTCTTGAGATTTACCGCAAACTCCGTCCGGGCGAACCCCCAACGGTTGACAGTGCAAAATCTCTTATTACAAACCTCTTCTTTGACCCCAAGCGTTATGACCTTGCCAGAGTCGGCAGATATAAGTTCAACAAAAAACTCCGTATGGCTGCACGTATCGTAGGTCAGATTTCGGCTGAAAACATTGTTGATAAAGAAACAGGTGAGCTTATTGTTTCTGCAGGTGAAACAATCACCAAGGAAATGGCTCACGCTCTTGAGGTTGCAAACATCAATAAAGTAATAATCAAGATTGACGACGAGCATACAACCAGTGTTATCTCAAACGGCATGGTTGACCTTCGTGACTTTGTTGAATACAACCCCAGAGATTATGAAATAAACGAAAATGTTCGTTATTCCGTTCTTAAAGATATTATGGACGAGTTCCCCGACGTTAACTCGGATGAGTTCAAAAATGCTCTTCGTGAACGCCGTGACGAACTTATTCCCAAACATATTCTTGTTGACGATATTCTTGCCTCTATCTCTTATGTAGGCAACTTGGCTGCAGGCCTTGGAAATGTTGACGATATTGATCATCTGGGCAACCGTCGTCTGCGCAGCGTTGGCGAACTGCTTCAGAACCAGTTCAGAATCGGTCTTTCAAGAATGGAAAGAGTTGTTCGCGAAAGAATGTCAACACAGGATCTGGATGTTGTTACTCCCCAGACTCTTATAAACATTCGTCCCGTAACATCTGCAGTTAAAGAATTCTTTGGTTCATCACAGCTTTCACAGTTTATGGACCAGATTAACCCCCTGGGCGAACTTACTCACAAGAGAAGACTTTCAGCCCTCGGTCCCGGCGGTCTTTCAAGAGAGAGAGCCGGTGTTGAAGTTCGTGACGTTCACCATTCGCATTACGGACGTATGTGTCCTATTGAAACACCTGAAGGTCCTAACATCGGTCTTATTAACTCCCTTTCAGGCTTTGCAAAGGTAAACGAATACGGCTTTATTGAAGCTCCTTACCGCAAGGTTAACAAGGAAACCGGTTGTGTAACCGACGAGGTTGAATATATCACAGCCGACACAGAGGAAGGATTTTACATTGCTCAGGCAAACGAGCCTCTGGACGAAAACGGAAAGTTTATTGCTAAAAAAGTAGTTACAAGATATAAGGATGAATTCCTTGAAATATCAGCCGAGCCCGGCAAATGTCAGGTTGACTATATGGACGTATCTCCACGTCAGGTAACATCCATCGCTACAGCAATGATTCCCTTCCTTGAAAACGATGACGCTAACCGTGCCCTGATGGGATCAAACATGCAGCGTCAGGCAGTTCCCCTTCTCTGTCCCGAACCACCTATTATCGGTACAGGTATGGAATATAAAACAGCTAAAGACTCCGGCGTTTGTATTCTTGCAAAACGCAGTGGTGTTGTTACAAAGGTTTCTGCACGTCAGATAGAAATTGCAACAGATGACGGTGATACAGATACCTACAAGCTTATCAAGTTTATGCGTTCAAACCAGGGTATGTGCATTAACCAGCGTCCCATCGTTGTTGAGGGCGAAAGAGTTGAAGCAGGCGACATTATTGCCGACGGCCCCTCAACAAAGAACGGCGAAATCGGTTTAGGCAGAAACATCCTTATCGGTTTTATGACTTGGGAAGGCTATAACTACGAGGATGCTATGCTTATCAGTGAACAGCTTGTTAAGGATGATATCCTCACATCAATCCATATTGAAGAATATGAAATTGAATCACGTGATACCAAACTTGGCCCTGAAGAAATCACCCGTGATATCCCCAACGTGGGCGAGGATGCACTGAAGGATCTTGACGAACGCGGTATTATCCGTATCGGTGCCGAAGTTTCAAGCGGCGACATTCTTGTTGGTAAGGTTACACCCAAGGGTGAAACCGAACTTTCAGCAGAAGAACGCTTGCTCCGTGCAATCTTTGGTGAAAAGGCACGCGAAGTTCGTGACACATCTCTCCGTGTACCCCACGGTGAATACGGTATCATTGTTGATGTTAAAGTATTTACACGCGAAAACAGCGACGAGCTTCCTCCCGGTGTATCACAGATAGTTCGCTGCTACATTGCTCAGAAGAGAAAAATCTCTGTGGGCGATAAAATGGCAGGTCGTCACGGTAACAAGGGTGTTATTTCAAGAATTCTTCCTGAAGAAGATATGCCCTTCCTCCCCGACGGTACACCTCTCCAGATTGTGCTTAACCCCCTGGGCGTACCTTCACGTATGAACATCGGTCAGGTGCTTGAAGTACATCTTGGTTATGCAGCAAAAGCACTTGGCTGGAAGGTTGCAACACCTGTTTTTGACGGCGCAAACGAAGAAGATATTATGGATGCCTTAGAGCAGGCAGGCTACGACCGCGATGGTAAAACCGTTCTTTACGACGGCCGTACCGGTGAGCCATTTGACAACCGTGTAACAGTAGGTTATATGCACATGCTTAAACTTGCTCACTTGGTTGATGACAAAATTCACGCCCGTTCTACAGGTCCTTACTCACTTGTTACTCAGCAGCCTCTGGGCGGTAAAGCTCAGTTCGGTGGTCAGAGATTCGGTGAAATGGAAGTTTGGGCTCTTGAGGCTTACGGTGCAGCATACACCCTTCAGGAAATCCTGACAGTTAAGTCGGATGACGTGGTAGGACGTGTTAAAACATACGAAGCTATCGTTAAGGGTGAAAATATTCCCAAGCCCGGCGTTCCTGAATCATTTAAGGTTCTTATCAAAGAACTCCAGAGCCTTGCTCTTGACGTTAAGGTTCTTGACTCCGACGGCAACGAAGTAATCCTTAAAGAATGTATCGACGATGACGGCGAAGATTTGCAGGTTAACATCGACAGAGCAGAAGATGCTCCCGAGATGTATCAGGCAGATGCCCCCGGTGAAGACTCTGACGACCTTCTGGACGATGAGCTCTTTTATGAATTCGAAGATACCACCGATGATATGTCAGACGATGATATAACTGATGACGAAGATTATCAGGACTTTGATTCAGACGATATTGAATTCTAATACGGGATTATTTCCTGACTATCTTACCTCCGCCGCTCATAGCGGAGGTACGGATGCTTGATTTATCATTGTGAGCAGAAAGTCGAGTGATATTGTATGAGTGAATACCAAAATTTTGATGCTATTCAAATAGGTCTTGCTTCGCCCGAAAAGATCAGAGAATGGTCATATGGCGAGGTTAAAAAGCCCGAAACAATAAATTACAGAACCTTAAAGCCCGAAAAAGACGGCCTTTTCTGCGAAAAAATCTTTGGCCCACAGAAGGACTGGGAATGTAACTGCGGAAAGTACAAAAGAGTACGTTATAAAGGCGTAATCTGCGACCGTTGCGGTGTTGAAGTTACACGCGCAAAGGTACGTCGTGAAAGAATGGGTCATATCGAACTGGCAGTTCCTGTATCACACATCTGGTACTTTAAGGGAATCCCCAGCCGTATGGGTCTTATCCTTGATATGTCGCCCCGTCTGCTTGAAAAAGTTCTTTACTTTGCAGCATATGTTGTAATTGACCCCGGCAAAACCGGTCTGATGAAAAATCAGATTCTTGGCGAAAAGGAATATCGCGAAGAGGTTGAAAAATACGGTGAAGGCGCATTCAAGGCAGGCATGGGTGCTGAGGCAATTCTTGAAATGCTTCAGGCAATCGATCTTGAGGCCCTTTATGAAGAGCTTAAAGCAGAACTTGACGGTGCAAAAGGTCAGAAGAAAATCAGAACTGTAAGGCGTTTGGAGGTTGTTGACTCCTTCCGTCAGTCAGGCAACAAGCCCGAATGGATGATTATGCCCGTAATCCCTGTTATCCCTCCTGAAATCAGACCTATGGTTCAGCTGGATGGCGGCAGATTTGCGACATCCGACCTTAACGACCTTTATCGTCGTGTTATAAACAGAAATAACCGCCTTAAGAGACTCCTTGAACTTGGAGCTCCTGAGATTATTGTAAGAAACGAAAAAAGAATGCTCCAGGAAGCTGTTGACGCACTTATCGACAACGGCAGACGTGGCAGACCGGTTACCGGTCCCGGAAACAGACCTCTTAAGTCCCTTTCGGATATGCTTAAAGGTAAGCAGGGTCGTTTCCGTCAGAACCTTCTTGGTAAGCGTGTTGACTATTCAGGACGTTCTGTTATCGTTGTAGGTCCTGCACTCAAGATTTACCAGTGTGGTCTTCCTAAAAAGATGGCTCTTGAACTGTTTAAGCCCTTTGTTATGAAGAAGCTTGTTCAGGACGGTCTTGCACACAACATCAAGTCAGCAAAGAGAATGGTTGAACGTGTTCGCCCCGAAGTTTGGGACGTGCTTGAAAGTGTAATTTCAGAACATCCCGTTCTTCTTAACCGTGCACCAACACTTCACAGACTTGGTATTCAGGCATTTGAGCCTGTTCTTGTTGAGGGTAAGGCGCTTAAGCTACATCCTCTGGTATGTACAGCCTTCAATGCCGACTTCGACGGCGACCAGATGGCTGTTCACCTTCCCTTGTCTGCAGAAGCTCAGGCAGAAGCAAGATTTCTTATGCTCTCTGCAAACAACCTGTTGAAGCCTCAGGATGGTAACCCTGTAACTGTTCCTACACAGGATATGGTTCTTGGCTCTTACTACCTGACAATCAAGATAGATGATGAGTTGGGCGCAGGTAAAGTGTTTGGCTCGGAAGACGAAGCAACCTTAGCTTATGCTAACGGCGCTGTTGGTCTTCATGCACCTATCAGGGTAAGAATTACAAGAGAAATAAACGGCGAAAACGTTACGGGCATCATTGATGCAACTGTTGGCCGTCTTATCTTTAACGAAAAGATTCCTCAGGATCTTGGTTTTGTTGACAGAAGCAAGCCCGAAAACGCATTGGCACTTGAGATTGACTTCCGTGTTGACAAGAAAAAGCTTGGTCAGATTATTGACAAGAGCATTAAAATCCACGGCATCACAGAGACCGCTACTCTTCTTGACGATGTAAAGGCTATGGGCTTTAAATATTCAACCCGTGGTGCTATTACCGTTGGTGTTTCTGATATTGAAATTCCTGAAGAAAAGAAGGTTTACCTTGCTGAAGCCGAGGAAGAAATCGATAAGGTTACAAAGAAATATCTCCGTGGTCTTCTTACAAACGAAGAAAGATACGAAAAGGTTATCCAGATCTGGTCTGAAACCTCTAACAAGGTTACAGATGCCCTGATGAAGAGCCTTGACGAACTTAATCCTATCTTTATGATGGCTAACTCCGGTGCCCGTGGTAGTGTTAACCAGATTCGTCAGCTGGCTGCAATGCGTGGTCTTATGGCAGATACATCAGGTAGAACAATCGAAATTCCTATCAAGGCTAACTTCCGTGAAGGTCTGACAGTTCTTGAATACTTCATTTCAACTCACGGTGCTCGTAAAGGTCTTACCGATACAGCGCTCAGAACAGCCGACTCGGGTTACTTGACACGTCGTTTGGTTGACGTTTCTCAGGAAGTTATTATCCGTGAAGAAGATTGCGGCACCGATGATGGTATTATCGTTCGCGATATTAAGGACGGCAACGAAATCATTGAAAAAATCAAAGACCGCCTTATCGGCCGTGTTGTTTGTGAAAACGTTGTTAACCCCGAAACAGGTGAGTTGATTGTTGAAAAGAATCAGATGATTACACCTGCTATGGCAGACGCAATTTGTGCTGCAGGCATAGAGGAGGTTAAAATCCGCAGTGTACTTAAATGTCGTTCAAAAGTTGGCGTTTGTGCAAAATGTTACGGACACAACCTTGCAAACGGCGAAGCTGTTAACATTGGTGAAGCTGTTGGTATCATTGCCGCTCAGTCAATCGGTGAACCCGGTACACAGCTTACAATGAGAACCTTCCATGCCGGCGGTGTTGCCGGAGATGATATCACACAGGGTCTTCCCCGTGTTGAAGAATTGTTTGAAGCTAGAAAGCCAAAGGGTCTTGCAATTATTGCAGAAATCGGCGGTCGCGTAAAGATTACCGAAAACAAGAAAAAGCGTGAAGTTACAATCCTCAACGACGAAATTGGTGATTCAGTAACTTACCTTATCCCCTATGGTTCAAGAATTAAGGTTACAGAAAATCAGGTTATCAACGCAGGTGACGAGCTTACAGAAGGTTCGGTTAATCCTCACGATATCCTCGCAATCAAGGGTTATACAGCTGTTCAGGATTACCTTATTCAGGAAGTTCAGCGCGTATATCGTCTGCAGGGTGTTGATATTAACGATAAGCATATTGAGGTTATTGTTCGTCAGATGATGCACAAGGTTAAGGTTGAGGAAGCCGGCGATACAGATTTCCTGACAGGCTCCCTTGTTGAACGCTATGAGCTTGAACGTGTAAACAACAAGATGCGCGAAGAAGGCAAAGAAGAGGCTCAGTACTCAGAAGTTCTTATGGGTATCACAAAGGCTGCTCTTGCAACCGATTCCTTCCTCTCTGCTGCATCCTTCCAGGAAACAACCAGAGTTCTTACCGAAGCTGCAATCAAGGGCAAGGTTGACCCACTGGTTGGTCTTAAAGAAAACGTTATTATCGGTAAACTTGTTCCGGCAGGTACAGGTACACCCCAGTACAGCAATGTGGACATTATGCCTACTGATTTTACAGAAGACGTAATCTTTAGTTAAAATGAACAAAGTGGCTTCGCCGCTCGCCGCAGGCGGCGGTCGCAGCAATAACGCTTTGTTTGCCTATGTGCGTTTCGGCGCAGCCGAAAATTTCGC
>JAZNVB010000073.1:0-30236 GCA_045592585.1 Clostridia bacterium | reverse complement strand
AATCTCCATTCCGCCGCCATACGTGGGCACAAACAGGAAGTTAAATTTCTCTTATCCGTATGGCAAGGAATGATAAGAGATTTTTACGCCCATATGCGTTTTTGAGCGAAAGCGAAAAAAATTTCGCATGGGCAATCAAATCCGCCGGAGGCATAACGGGAAAGGAACTTTCACGTTATCACCTCAAGTAATTTCTATCAAATGGTGTATACTATCTTTGTAAGACGGTTTGCCAGATGATATATTTTACCATAAAAACTGTCAAAAATCAACTGCAAGCCGCAAATAATGTTATTTCTACAAAAAAATAATATCTTTATTATTGACATATTTTTTAAGGAATGGTATCATATATGTGGATATAATGCAGTTCAATTGAGGAGGAAAACAAAAATGTTGGTATCAGTTAGCGAAATGCTGAAAAAAGCAAAAGAGGGCAAATATGCTGTTGGTCAGTTCAATATCAATAATCTTGAATGGACAAAAGCTATTCTTTAAACTGCACAGGAATGTAATTCACCTGTTATACTTGGTGTTTCAGAGGGTGCAGGCAAGTACATGGCAGGCTTTAAAACAGTAGTTAATATGGTTAAGGGTATGATTGAAGGTCTTAACATCACTGTTCCTGTTGCTGTTCATCTTGACCACGGTAGTTATCAGGGTGCGCTTGACGCGATGGAGGCAGGATTTTCGTCAATAATGTTTGATGGCTCACACTATGCTATTGATGAAAATATTGAAAAAACTAAAGAAATGGTTGCTCTTGCAAAGGCAAAGGGCATCTCTGTTGAGGCAGAGGTTGGCGCAATCGGCGGCGAAGAAGATGGCGTTGTTGGTTCCGGTGAGGTTGCTGACCCCAAGGAATGCAAACTGATTGCAGACCTTGGCGTTGATATTCTGGCTGCAGGTATCGGCAATATTCATGGTAAATATCCTGAAAATTGGAAGGGTCTTAACTTTGATGTTCTTGCCGAGATTGAAAAGGTAACATCTCCTATGCCCCTTGTTCTTCATGGTGGCACAGGCATCCCCGAGGATATGATTAAAAAGGCAATTTCTCTGGGCGTTAGCAAAATCAATGTTAATACCGAGTGTCAGCTTGCTTTTGCGGCTGCTACAAGAGAATATGTTGAAGCGGGCAAGGATTTGGAAGGTAAGGGCTTTGACCCCAGAAAGCTCCTGGCTCCCGGTGTTGAAGCAATTAAGGCAACCGTTAAAGAAAAAATGGAGCTTTTCGGTTCTGTAGGCAAAGCATAATTGTAAAAACTAAAATTCAGATTGTATTATGACAATGCGGCTCGTTTTGAGCCGCATTTCAGCGTGTCGATAAAGTCGACACGCTGAAAAAGACATCGAAAAACGCAGGTATATTTTGTGAAATCGTTTTCGTCGGGGTACGTGGGTACGGTAGAGAACGATTTCGCAAAAAGCAAGCAACGGTGCGGCATTCTCGATGAGTGTCGCACCGTTTAATACATCACGGTGTGTCATAAATGCCATACCCTACATCTATTTAACTTTAATTTGCTTGCGGTAGAACAAGTTTTTCGACAGTCTGAAACCGCATTCAAATGCGGTTTTTCTACATTTTAAATAAACTTATGCTAGTCCGTATCTTGCATTTTTAAATATACCGTCTTTTTGCGGTTCAAACTATTTTAGCAGCCACACTTACAATACTTTTCAACAATTGCCTTAACAATACGTTCTGATGCGTGGCCGTCGCCATAGGGGTTAACAGCCTTTGCCATCTTGTTGTAGGCATCCTCATCGGTGATCAATTCTTTTGCAAGGTTATAAATTACATCTTCATCAACGCCGGCAATTTTAACAGTTCCTGCATCAACTGCCTCGGGACGCTCGGTTTCGTTGCGCATAACAAGCACCGGCTTGCCAAGTGACGGAGCTTCTTCCTGAAGGCCGCCTGAATCTGTCATAACCATATATCCACGGCTGATTGCGTTGTGAAGCTCATCGGCATTAACAGGCTCGATAAGCTTTACTCTTTCCATATCACCCAAAATGCTGTATGCCACCTCGCGAACGGCGGGGTTCATATGAACAGGATAAACAACCTCAACCTCGGGGAAATCTTCTACAATTCTCTTTACTGCACGGCAGATATTCTTTAAAGGCTCGCCAAGGTTTTCACGGCGGTGGGCTGTCATAACAATTACCTTTTTGGTATCCCAGTTCATTGCCGCAAGGTTTTCGTACTTGAACACATAATCAGGGCGAACAGTTGTCTGCAGGGCATCAATTACTGTGTTACCTGTAATATAAATTGTGCTGTCATCCACATTTTCACGGAGAAGGTTTTCACGGTTGCGTTCTGTTGGTGAAAAATGCATATCCGCAATCACACCTGTAAGACGACGGTTAACCTCCTCGGGGAAGGGTGAATATTTATCAAAGGTTCTGAGACCTGCCTCAACGTGGCCAACTGCAATCTGGTTATAAAAGGCGGCTAAGCTTCCCACAAATGTGGTTGATGTGTCACCATGAACAAGCACCAGGTCGGGCTTTGCCTCCTTCATTACCTGATCAAGACCCTCTAAACCGCGGGTTGTAATGCTGATGAGGGTTTGTCTGTCCTTCATAATATTAAGGTCATAGTCGGGTTTTATGTCGAAAATTTCAAGAACCTGGTCAAGCATCTGACGGTGCTGTGCAGTAACACAGACTATTGATTCAATGTTTTCGTTCTTTTCAAGCTCTTTCACCAGAGGCGCCATTTTAATAGCCTCGGGACGTGTGCCAAAAATTGTCATTACTTTAATTTTGTTCATTTTTATCCTCCTGTGAACCTTTCTTCTCTTCATTTTTAGGTTCAATAACTGCGAAAGTTACAATCAGTATAACAACAACCGCAAAAACAAGCAGCAATCCTCTCCATGCATCCTTTAATGCCATAACAACTGCAGTAAGACACAAAATGCTTGTAAGTGTATAAAGAATTGTTACTGTCTGTCTTTGTGAAAAGCCCATATCAAGCAATCTGTGATGCAAATGTCCACGGTCGGGGGACATTATTGGCTTTCGTTTGAGTATGCGCCTGATTATTGCAAAAAGTGTATCAAATATTGGCAGACCCAATATCAGCACCGGAATTGCAACCGACACAACTGCATAGGTCTTCATAACGCCCTGAATAGAAATGCAGGCAAGAATAAAGCCTAAGAACGTTGAGCCTGTATCACCCATAAATATCTTTGCAGGGTTGAAATTATATGGCAAAAAGCCAAAGCCCGCACCTGCCAATGCTGCAGTAACAATTGCCGCATTAACATTTTGTGAAAGCAACGTCATTGAAAGAAGTGCCACAGATGCAATCGACGAAACACCTGCCGCAAGACCGTCAAGGCCGTCGATAAGATTTATGGCGTTTGTAACACCTATAATCCACACCATAGTTATTGGAATCGACCACAGACCCAGATTGATGTACTGAGGACCAAACCAATTAGCAAAAGGATTTGCCACATACTGGATATCAACACCAGAATAAATCACTATTGCCGCTGCAATAATCTGAAAAAGCAACTTTATCTTGGCATTAAGGTCACGCATATCATCAATTACACCCACTATAACCATAATGGTTGCACCTATCAGAATACCCATAAGTTCCTTTTCCATTACGGCAAAGCACAAAACGCTTATGAGAAAGCCATAAAATATAGCAAGACCGCCAATTAGCGGAATAGGTTTTTTGTGAATCCGACGTGAATCTTTGGGAATATCAATCGCTTTAATCTTTCGTGCCAGAACAATCACCGTGGGTGTTGATGCAAAAGAAATCAAAAAGCCCACCGCAAAAGCCAACATAATAAATATACCGATGGTTTTAAACATTTGTATTTAACCTTAAGGCTGAATAAAGCCTACCTTTCTGTATACCTTTGATATTGTCTTCATAGCAGTGCGGTTTGCCTGCTCGGCACCGCTCTTGTATACTGCTTCAAGATAATCCTTGTTTTTAACAAGGTCCGCATGTCTTTCCTGAATTGGTCTTAAGGTTTCGGCAACTGCCTCTGCAACCGCTGATTTGAAATCACCGTAACCCTTTCCTTCAAACTCAAGCTCAATATCATCCATAGTTTTACCTGTAACTGCCGAATAAATGCTCATCAGGTTTTCAACGCCTTCTTTACCTTCGCCGCGCTTTACCTCCGAGCCGGAATCTGTAACAGCACGTTTTATCTTCTTTACAACCTTATCAATTGGGTCAAGCATCAGGATAAAGGAATTTTCATTGGGGTCTGACTTAGACATCTTTTGCATTGGGTCCTGAAGGCTCATTATCTTTGCGCCAACCTTTGGGATGTATCCTTCGGGAACCTTAAATGTATCGCTGTATGCATTGTTAAAGCGCTGTGCAAGGTTGCGTGCAAGTTCAAGATGCTGTGTCTGGTCTTTGCCCACCGGAACCAAATCCGCCTGATACAGAAGGATATCCGCTGCCATAAGTGACGGGTATGTAAAAAGCCCTGCGTTAATGTTATTTTCGTGCTTTTTACTTTTATCCTTAAACTGTGTCATTCTTGAAAGCTCGCCCATATAGGTGTTGCAGTCAAGCACCCAGCCAAGCTGTGTGTGTGCAGGAACGTGTGACTGAAAGAATATAGGCTCCTTTTCAGGGTCAAGACCGCAGGCAATAAATATTGCAAGCAAATCCATACAGTTTCTTCTCAAAGCCGCAGGCTCCTGCCTTACGGTAATTGCGTGAAGGTCGGCAATCATATAATAACATTCGTATATATCTTCCTTCTGTAGCTGAACCCAGTTGCGCAGAGCACCCACATAGTTACCTAAAGTAAGCGCACCTGAGGGCTGAATTCCGCTGAGAATTCTTTTTTTAGGCTCTGTAATTACGTTTTCCATAATCTCACTCTCCCATAAACTCATGAAGCACTTCACCAAGAGCTTTAATTCCCTTTTCTATATCCTCTTCCGACGCTGTTGAGTAGTTCATACGGAAGGTGCTGTATGTCGCCTTGTCGTCAATCATACAGGACGTACCGGGAACAAAAGCAACATTTTTATCAAGGGCAAGTTTCATAAGCTCCTTGCTGTCGTAACCCTCAGGCATTGTGCAGAAAAGGAACAAGCCACCCTCAGGGCAGGTATGCTCAACCGATGCAGGAAAATACTTATCCATGCAATCCATCATCAGTTTGCACTTTTTGCCGTATGCCGCACGAAGCTTTGCGATGTGCTCGTCTATTGAATAACGGGTTACAAATTCATATGCAATCATCTGTGACAGAACATTGGTGTGCACATCCTCGGTCTGCTTGCAGATAATCATTCTCTCAAGCAAAGGTGCCGGAGCAGATGTAAAACCAAGACGCATACCGGGAGCTAAAACCTTTGAGAATGAGCCAAAGTAGATAACTCTGCCATCTTTGTCCATTGACTTGAATGTGGCAACTTCCTCGCCGCTGAATCTCAGTTCACCATAGGGATTATCCTCGTAAATAAGGAAATCGTATTTTTCAGCAAGTTCAAGTATCTTCTTTCTTTTTTTAAGAGAAATTGTGATACCTGAAGGATTCTGGAATGTAGAGATTGTGTAAAGCAGCTTTACATTGGGATGTGCCTTTAAGGTTTCCTCCAGCTTTTCGGTATCAATGCCGTCTGAGAGGACGGGAACACCATAAAGTTCAGCATTGAATGAGCGGAAGCAGTTAAGGCCGCCGATAAAGCTTGGTTCTTCACAAATTATACCGTCGCCGGGGTTTATAAGAGATTTGGTGGCAAGGTCAATGCCCTGCTGACCACCGCTGACAATGATAACATCCTCGCTATCCGGGATAATCCCCTGACTTACAAGACGTTTCTTTGTCCAATCCCTCAGGGGTGCATAACCCTCTGTTACTCCATACTGAAGCGCAACATTGCCCTGGTTTTCAAGAATTTCCTTTGCAATCTCTGCAAATTCTTTCTTGGGGAAAAGTGCAGGGTCCGGAGCACCGCCTGCAAAGCTTATAATGCCGGGTTTTGCAAGAAGCTTGAAAATTTCACGGATTGCTGATGCTTCAAGATGCTTTACTTTATCCGAAAATTTTGTTGTAATATCCATTTATATCATTCCTTACTTTGATAATTTTTCAATTCCAATTTTGATACGGTTGATGGTTTCGTCCTTTCCAAGAATGTATGCAAGCTCCACACCGCCGCCGGGTGTAAACGCCTTACCCGAAACCGCAACACGTACAGGCCACAAAATTCTGCCGTTTTTAAGCTCAAGCTTTTCAACCAACGCAATCAGTTGATCGTGGATGTTTTCCTTAGTCCAGTCGCTTATTCCCTCAAGAACAGGAAGAACTGCCTGAAGTGCCTCCAATGAATTTTCGGGGTCGGTCTTCATCTTCTTATGTGTGTAAAGCTCGTTGTCGTATTCGGGCAGTTTGTCAAAGAAATCAACCTGCTCAGGAATATCAGAAAGCTTTTCGCATCTGGGCTGCAACAGTTCCGAAACGTCTTTTAAATCAATGTCCGGATTTGTGATAACGCCCTCATAATAGGGAAGTGCCATTTCGTGGAACTTTTCAGGAGTTAGTTCTCTGATATATTCGCCGTTGAGCCATGCAAGCTTCTTTTCGTCAAAGATTGCAGGAGATTTACTGATACCCTTAACATCAAAAGCCTCGATAAGCTCTTCAATTGTGAATTTTTCTCTCTCATCGCCGGGTGCCCAGCCAAGGAGTGCAATGTAGTTTACAATTGCTTCCTTAAGGTAGCCCTTTGCAATAAAGTCTTCATATGATGCATCGCCGTGACGCTTTGACAGCTTGTTATTTGCATCCTTCATAACCGGTGATACATGAACATACTTGGGGATTTCCCAGCCAAATGCCTCGTATAAAAGGTTGTATTTTGGGGTTGACGAAAGATACTCGCTGCCACGGATAATGTGTGAAATCTGCATCAGGTGGTCATCAATTACATTTGCAAAGTTGTATGTGGGAAGACCGTCTGCCTTAAGAAGAACGTTATCGTCAAGAATTGCATTTTCAACAGAGATTTCGCCAAAAACCTCGTCGTGGAAGGTGGTCTTGCCGTACTTGGGCATCTTCTGACGAATTACATAAGGTACTCCCGCCTTCAGCTTTTCTTCAATTTCTTCCTTTGACAGCTTGCTGCAAAGACCGTCGTACTTGGTGGGAACCTTCATAACTGTCTGCTGCTGACGCAAATCCTCTAATCTCTCCTTGTCACAGAAGCAATAGTATGCGTGACCAAACTCAACAAGCTTTTCGGCATATTCTTTATATATATTTCTTCTTTCACTCTGGATATAAGGGCCAAAGCCGCCGTCCTTATCGGGACCTTCGTCATGGATAAGACCGGTATCTGCCATGGTTCTGTATATAACATCCACCGCACCCTCAACATATCTTTCCTGGTCAGTATCCTCAATTCTCAGGATAAACTTTCCGTTATTGGATTTTGCCAGAAGGTATGCATAAAGAGCTGTTCTTAAGTTTCCTATATGCATATAACCTGTGGGGCTTGGTGCAAATCTTGTTCTTACTTCATTACTCATTGTTTTCTCCTCCGTTTATTGTTCTATGTAACCGATATACGGCAAATTTCTGTATTTTTCGGCATAATCAAGGCCATATCCAATGACAAACTTATCAGGAATTTCAAAGCCAAGATAATCTATTTTAACCTCGCAAACACGTCTGTCGGGCTTGCTGAGGCAGGAGCAAAGCTCCAGCGCCTTTGGCTCTCTGTCACCAAGAAGCTTTAAAACCTCACGCATGGTGTAGCCGCTGTCTATTATGTCCTCAACCAGCAACACATTTTCGCCTTTAATGTCCTTTTCGATATCCTTGGTAATTTTAACAACTCCCGAACTTTCTGTTCCGGACCCGTAGCTTGACGCCTTAAGGAAATAAACCTCGGTATCAACTGTAAGTTTTTTCAGCAAATCACTCATAAACATAAACGCACCTTTAAGAACGCCTACAACTATAAGCTTTTCGCCTTTGTACTTATTATTGATTTCATCAGCAATCTCAGCCACTCTGTTATCAAGCGCTACCTCGTCAATCAATATCTTGTGGTTATTCAATATTTCCATATTCTATCACCAACGCCCTCTCTGTATCCTTTGTAACTTTATATTTTTCACTCACACGACTGCCCACAATCGCAAGAACCTCATTCCCCGTGCAGAGCAACGGAATTCTGTCGCGGTCCTTTTTGGGGATTTTTTCGTCTATGAGTATATTCTTTATTTTCTTGGTCTTTCCGTCGGGGAACCACACAATCCGGTCTCCACTTCGGCGGTTTCTTAAAAACAACATCTGCCCCTCAATCAAATCATAACTGATTGCAGTTTCATTAACCTTACATTTATATTCCCCTGCATTTTCAATTCTTAAAGAAATACTCTTGCCAAGGGTTTCAATAAACACCGTCTGCAGAGGCGCAATACCGGTAAAAAAGCCGTCTGCCCCTTCAATAGCATTCGCACAGGAGGTTGCATCAACAAATGATATCCAGCCATACTGAACACTTGCCTCAACGCCTTCGGGTAAGTCAACACTTGCACCGGTCTGCTTTGTCATAAGTTCAAAAAGACTGTCAATATGCTTTTTCTCAAGGCGTATGCCACCCTTCACCTCGTCTGCCGCAATTCTCAACACTCTTGCAGCAATGCTTTTATCAACCATCATAAGACTTTCAATATGCAATGTAACAGGGGTCTTACCGGGTAAAGGATTACAAAGCCTTGCATACAGTCTCTTTGCATAACTGTTTAAGAAATCTGCATCCTCTGTTGCGTTATCCGAAAGTCTGCAAAGACTTTCCTTTATGTTGGGATTGAAGTTTTGCTCAATAAAGGGTAAAAGCTGGTTTCGTATTTTGTTGCGGGTATAGTCGTTATCGCTATTTGTTGCATCTGTGCAATAGCTCAGGTTATTTCCCCGGCAATATTCCTCAATGTCTGCCCGCGAAATGTTAAGGACAGGTCTTATTACTCCATCCTCTCTCACATAGGCAATACCCTTAAGACCATCTGTGCCTGTGCCACGGATTATACGCATAAGCACGGTTTCGGCATTATCGTCCTTGTTGTGGGCTGTTGCCGTTTTGTTGATTTTGTGCTTTTGTGAAAGCTCTCTGAAAAATTCATACCGGACATACCTTCCGGCTTCTTCGGTTGTCAGTTTTTTTTCATTTGCCAAAGCCGCCACATCCACCGATTTGGTGAAAACAGGTATATCAAGACCTTTGCATAATTCAACAACAAATCTTTCGTCACTATCTGCAGCATCACCCCGCAGGCAGTGGTTAAGGTGGGCACAGTAAATCTCAAAGCCCAATGTTTTTTTAAGGGTGTTAAGTGCGTGAAGCATACACACCGAATCTGCACCGCCCGAAACAGCCGCCAGAACTTTGTCACCTTTATTTATCATACCGTGTTCGCGGATGGTATCCATAACCTCCTGCAAAACCGAGTTAACCTTACTCACGGCTTCCACTCCAATTAGAAAATTTAGTAAACTCACCAAGCCATGTTAAATAGTCAAAGCCTGTTTCACCGTTTCTGTGCTTGGCAAAGATACATTTTGTGCGGTTTGGTTCTTCTGCCTCGGGATTATAAGCACCCTCGCGGTAAAGGAACATTACCATATCGGCATCCTGCTCGATAGCACCCGATTCACGCAGGTCGCTTAAACGAGGTTCCTTAACGTCGCGGCTTTCAACCGAACGATTAAGCTGTGAAAGTGCAATAACAGGAATATTAAGGTCGTTTGCCATAATCTTAAGGCTACGTGAAATATCCGAAATTTCCTGCTGACGGTTGCCGTCGCCTTTGGTCTTTCCTCCGCTGATAAGCTGGATATAGTCAATAACCACAAGACCAAGGTTGTGCTCCATCTTGAGCTTTCTGCACCTTGACACAATCTCAGATGCTGTAATTGAAGACGTATCATCAATATAAATATTGGCACGGCTTAAAACATCAACCGCCTCGCCTATCTTTTCCCATTCTTCGTCTTTTATATTACCTTTTTTAAGAGCCTCGGAACTAACCATTGCCTCGCTTGAGAGCATACGGTTTGCAATCTGTATACCGGGCATTTCAAGATTGAATATTGCAACGCAGGCTCCTGTGTCAACTGCTACGTTTTGGGCAATATTAAGTGCAAAGCTTGTTTTACCCATACCGGGACGTGCCGCAATCAATACAAGTTCCGAGCCATGAAGACCTGCTGTACGCTTGTCCAGATCAATAAAGCCTGTGGAAATGCCTGTAACTTCCTCCTCGGATTCGGAGAGCTGTGCCAGCTTCTCAACACTCTGCCCCAGATATGTGCGCAAATGCACAGGACCTTTTGAGCTTCGACCCTGAGAAATATCAATCAGCTTTTGCTCCATCTCGCCGATAACGGCGTCTGCATCTTCGTCGCCGTGATAGCAGTTTTCCGCCGCCTTTTCAGAAATCCTTATGATGTTTCTGAGTAAAGACTTTTGGGCAACAATCTCAGCATAATACTTTATGTTTCGGGTGGTGGGAACCATATTCATAGTTTCCATAACAAAGTCAAGACCACCAACCGAATCAAAAACACCTCTGAGTATAAGCTGCTCCTTTATTGTTACAATATCAATAGGTTTACCTAAATTATACAGCTCTTCAATAGTCTTAAAAAGCTCCTTGTTTCTCTCGATATAGAAATCGTCAGCCTTGCAAATATTTGTCGCATCGGGAATACACTGTGCATCAAGAAGCATTGCACCCAAAACAGACTGCTCTGCCTCACGGCTGAACGGCATTGCTCTTTCAAATTCTGTGGCCGTATTTTCAAGCCTTTCTTCCATATATTCCCCTCCTTTGTGCATTTACAAAATTTTATTTCTGTTCGGTAACATTAACCTTAAATGTACCTGTTATCTGTGGATAAAGACGCACTAAAACCTCGGTTGTGCCAAGGGTCTTTATTCCATCTTTAAGTTCAAACTTTCTTTTGTCAATATCAATTTTATACTGGGCTTTAAGCGCCTCGGCAACGTCCTTTGATGTGATTGAGCCAAACAGTTTGCCGCCGGCACCAGCCTTTGCAGAAAGATTAACCGTAATTTCCTTCATACGCTGAGCAATGTTTCTTGCCTTTTCTTCCTCTACGTTTTTGTGGAAGGCCGCCGCCTCGCGCTTACCTTCCAAATCATTCAGCGCCTGCTTGTTTGCCTCTATAGCAAGACCCTTTGGAAGCAGGAAATTTCTTGCATATCCGTCGCTTACATTTATCAGGTCGCCCTTCTTGCCCTGTGATTTAACATCCTGAGTGAGTATAACTTTCATTTATGTTCATCCTTTCCGAATTAAATTCTCTTTACTGACTTAAAACTTCGTCGATTGCTTCCTTCAAAAGTCTGTCGGCATCCTCAAGCCCGGTATCCTCAAGCTGTGCACCTGCCATAGTAATATGTCCGCCGCCGCCAAGCTTTTCAAGAATAACCTGAACATTAACCGTTTCAAGGGAACGTCCGCTTATCATAACACGGTTGCCCGACTTTGCCAGAACAAAAGATGCTTCAATTCCTGAAATATTAAGAAGTTCATCCGCTGCCTGAGCAACTGTAACAGACATTTCAGGACATTCCTCATACAAATACGAAAGTGCAATATTCTCCCTGTAAATCACAGCACTTCTTATAATTCCTGCACGGGCAATATAACTTTCTATATTAGTTTTGAAAAATCTGCGTACGTTTACAGTATCAACACCCATACGTCTTAAATATGAAGCGGCTTCAAAGGTTCGCACACCTGCCTTAAAGGTAAAGCCTTTTGTATCCATAAAGATACCCGCATAAAGAGCCTCCGCCTCCTGCTTGGTAAGACGTTCGTTATCCTGAACATACTGCAAAATTTCGGTTATCATCTCGCAGGTTGAGGACGCAAACGGTTCGTGATAGGTAAGCACCGCGTTTTCAATAAAATCTTCGCTTCTGCGGTGGTGGTCAATTAGCACAACCTGATTTGCGTGTTGCAATAACTCAGGACACTCCACCATTACGGGGCGGTGTACGTCCACAACAATAACCAAAGTTTCGCGGTCGAAAATGTTAAGAGCATGCTCGCCACTGATAAAAATATCCTCATACTGCGGAATCTTTTTGAATTCCTGAATCAGAACTTTTGCATTGCTGGAGGCTTGTTCAACCACGATGAACGCATCCTTACCACGGCTTTTAACACCTTTAAAAAGACCAATTGCAGCACCGATACAGTCCATATCCGAATTATGGTGGCCCATAATTATTACCTTGCTTGACTGGTCAACCAATTCACGCAAAGCATGAGCCACAACTCTTGCCTTAACCTTGGTCCGTTTTTCCACCTCACGGGTTTTTGCGCCAAAAAATGTAAAGTTTACACTGTCACGAATAACCACCTGGTCGCCGCCACGACCAAGAGCCATATCAATTGCAAGACGTGCATATTTATCATTTTCGGCAACATCCTGTCCGGTTTTGCCAACACCGATACTCAATGTTGCAGGAATCTTATTTTCATGGTTCAGGCTGCGGACTTCATCAAGAACACTAAACTTGCCTTCGGTTATCTTGGCAAAATTCTTATTGCTGAAAAAGGCAATAAACTTGTCGCGTTCATACTTCCGCATAATGCCACCTCCGGTTGCAACCCATGCGCCAATCCTTGACTCAATCTCGCCCAAAAGAGCACCATGATTTGAATCCGGAGTTTCTTTCAAAACTTCATCATAGTTATCAATAATAACTATTGCTTCAATCATTCTTTCATCTTCACGAAGCTGTGCTGTGCGCACCTCTTCGGTTTTATCAATAAAATATATTACAACAAGACTGCTTCGGTTGGGTGATGTTGTGTTTCTTGCAATATTTCCCCAAACCTCATAATAGTTATCACCTATTGTCAGATTTATATGGTTTTGTTCCTCGGTTTCCATAAACTTGTTTACGTGCAAGTCCGGAATCAACTCATTGACAGCCTTGCCAAAAAGATCCCCAACACCTACCGCAGTTTTGAACAACTCATTAAACCAGGTTATTCTTCCTTCAGTATCGGTAATAACCAATGGTGCAGGATAATTAAGAAGGGAGCCTCGCGAATTATCGTTAAGACAAAATCCCAGATGCTCGGTATACTGTATAAATTCCTTCTGACTTTTTGTGATATGAAAAACTTCAAAACTGATTACACCCACAGCAATAGCAAGTTCAAGAATTGCCTCAGGTCTGCGGTTCATAGCCATAACCACGCCTAAAGCAACCATTAAAACTGCATATACCGACAGACGTATGTATCTGCGCCGCGCATTAAAAAACACCTTTGCGGCCTTTTTTTCTGTTTTCATTTGAAGTCACCTCCAAGTTCTATTCCCCGGCAACACCGAGCTTCCTGAAATCTCTTTTGCTATCCAGAAATCCAACAACAATCAATCCCAGAATTATATAAACCATAAGCACTCCGCCAAAAATAAACATTGCAAAATATATACCAGATCTTGCCCAGGCGGATTTTATTTTTTCCTTCAGTTTAAAGTCAACAACCGAAAATCCGCACACACCGATAATTGTATACATTATAAACACCAGATTGGCAAGCAACGAGCCAAAAACAGTACTTGTTCCTGAAAAGATAAAAACCAGATAGCTGATAAGTGCGACAGTACACATGCTGTTGGGTGCCTTAATCCGTGAAAAGGGAATAATCTCAACCTGTGCCAGCTTTGCACGGCTGATTACAAAACCGCAAAGCCTCATTGTGATATAGCCCTCTATCATAGACATAATAATTACAAAGGTCGGCATATAAAGTCTGATAATCTTTTCTGTTTCATCAAAAAGCATATCCGCAAACTCATCTGCAGAAACACCTTCAGGAAGAACTCCTGAACCTGTAACCGTTTGTATCATATTATCAAGAATTACTCTTGAGCCGTTTAGCGACTGAGCAATCATTTGGTCTATACCACCTGCCAGAAACAATTCGATAACCAGAAGTTCCGCAAGCCAACCAAGACAAATCGTTACACAAACAGCAAACAGCGCTGTGAAAAAGGAATGTTTCTTTCCCAGCATATATCCTGCAACTCCACCGGGCAGCACCGACATAAACACCATTGAAAGTGCCGTGAAAAAATCTCCTGCAACCAGTATTGTTACCCCAAAAACTGCAATAATCGCCGGAATTGTAACCTTAAAACCATTCCTGGCCGCAAGTGCCGCAAGAGGTATTCCGCAAGCAAAAGTACAGATTATTCCAAAAAACGGCACATACCTTGTGGCAAGAATAAGCACAGCCGTCAGTGCAACCATCATTGCACCTTCCCTGAGTCCTTTTGTATTGTTGTTTTTCATTTATTTTCACCTTTAATGTTTAACCAGACAGTAGTTATATTTTTAAAAAAGTACACTATAACCACATTTTACATTATTCTAAGTTATTATACCAAACATTTATGTTTTTTTCAACAGTTTGTGCGTAAAAATTTCACAATTATATTATTTTTTTGCAGAAAAAATACGTTTTCCCCCAAGATAGGTTTCCTTTACTTTAAGTTCTCTTATTTCTTGGGGTGACTTTCCCAGAACAGAGCCCGAAAGAACCACCATATCCGCAAGTTTTCCCGCGGCAAGACTGCCCTTTTCCATCTCCTCAAATGATGCATATGCACCAAAATAAGTGTAACACCTTATTGCGTGCATCAGGTCTATTATCTGATCCTTATTGATATACTTGCCCGACTTTAAATCTTTTCTCTCCATTGCTGCGGCTATGCCAAAAAGTGGCTCATATTCCTCTATCACCATAGCATCAGAACCGAAGGGTGTGATTATCCCATTATCCCTGAAGGATTTCAGTGGAATTACATTTTCGATTCTGTCACCATAATATTTGTCAAAAACACCGCCCCACACCGACAAAAAACCCGGATTGGGAATGGGAATTACCCCAAGAGCCTTTATTCGCTTAACCAATTGGGGTGTGCACAAAAAACAATGCTCAATCCTGTGGCGCGGGTCACGTCGGGGATAAAGTGACATTGCCTTTTCGTACGAGTTAAGCACCATCTCAATCGCTTTATCACCAACGGCGTGGGCTGTTAGCTGAAATCCCCTTCTGTGACCTTCGATAAATACTTCATCAAGCTCCTGCTGAGTAAAGGCTGGCTCTGTTGCAGCATCAAGATGAACAAGCGGTTTTATTGTTGCACAAGTGCCACCCACAGCCGAGCCGTCAACCATCAGCTTTAACGGTCCAATCTTAAGCAAATCATTACCCATACTGGTGTAAAAACCGCCTTTTAATGCATTTTTTGCCGTATCAATCTGCGCCTGTTTACCAAACAATGTCCAAAGCATTGGATAGGTGCGGCAGGTAAGCACCCCCTTATCTGCAGCCTGCTGAAGAGTACGGAAGGTTGCTGTGCCAAAGCCACCTGCATCGTGAACAGAGGTTATTCCCCTTGCGGCAAGTTTTTGGCAAAACTTTTCAATTCCCGAAATAAGTTCCTCATCGGTTGGCAGAACGGGAGATTTTTCCAGCATAACAAAGTGAGCCGTTTCCTGAAGAAGTCCTGCAGGGTTGCCGTCATTATCCCTTATCACACCTTCTATGGATAAATCCATATTTGAGCTTTCAAGAGCACGACTGTTTGCTACACTCATATGACCACTTGTATGAATTATAAGCACAGGGTTGTCAGGGGCAGCTATATCAAGCTCTGTTTTGGTGATATGTCGTTTTTCATCAAGACCTTCGTTGCTGTAACTGCTACCGATTATCCACTCGCCCTTATTAACGCCCGATACCGCCTCTTTGATTTTGTCAAGCAAGCTGGCCACTGTTGTAACCCCCGCTTTTTTTGATACATCAACCTGATTAGTTATTTTTGCACCTGCCACCGCCATATGGATATGACAGTCGATAAACCCCGGAAGCACAGCACAGCCCTTTAAATCTATCCATTCGGTGTATTTATCGGCAAGACGCAAAGCCTCCACAGTTTTACCAACGCAGGAAATTCTGTCGTCCTCAATCAAAATTGCCTCGGCAATGTCATTATTATTATTTACGGTTATTATCTGACCGTTGTAAAACAATTTCTTTTTCGTCATAAATCAAACACCTCTCCTTTATTCATTTTATCCTGATTGATGGCGAAAAATTCCTATAAAGAAAAAGAACGGTACAGAAATGTACCGTTCAATATTAGTTTATCTCAATGAGAGGTCATTTATCTTACAATAAGACTTTCACCTGTCATTTCATCAGGCTTTTCCAGTCCCATAAGGTCAAGCATTGTGGGAGCAAGGTCTGCAAGTCTGCCGACTTTAAGCTTTGCGCCCTCCTCGCCGCCAATCATAACAAGAGGAACAACATTTGTTGTGTGGGCTGTAAATACATCATTTGTAGCATAGTCAACCATTTGGTCGGCATTGCCGTGGTCGGCTGTGATAAGTGCTGTGCCGCCCATTTTAACTATTGCATCAACCGTTTTGCCAAGGCAGGTGTCAACAGTTTCAACAGCTTTAACAGCCGCATCAAAAATTCCTGTGTGGCCTACCATATCACAGTTTGCATAGTTAAGAACAATCACGTCATATTCGCCGCTTTCAATTCTCTTTACAACCTCGTCACAAACCTCGGGGGCACTCATTTCAGGCTGAAGGTCATAGGTTGCAACCTTGGGAGAATTGATAAGGGCTCTGTCCTCGCCGTCGTAAACCGATTCAACGCCGCCGTTAAAGAAGAATGTAACGTGTGCATACTTCTCGGTTTCGGCAATTCTAAGCTGACGAAGACCCTTTTTGCTGATATACTCGCCAAAAGTATTAACAAGGCTCTGTGGCTTGAACGCAACCTGAACATTGGGCATTGATGCATCATACTGAGTCATACACACAAAGTATGTGTTAAAGAATTCACGTTCAAAGCCGCTAAACTCTTTATCAACAATTGTTCTTGAGATTTCTCTTGCTCTGTCGGGACGGAAGTTAAAGAACACAACCGAATCGTTTGCCGAAATCTTACCCAATGCATCACCTTTATCATCGGTAATTACTGTGGGAACAACAAATTCATCTGTTACGTTTTCGTTGTAAGACTTCTTGATTGCGTTAACTGCAGATGTGTCCTTTTTGCCTTCGCCGTATACCATCGCTTTGTACGCCTCGGAAACACGTTCCCAACGGTTGTCACGGTCCATTGCATAGTATCTGCCCATAACGGTTGCAATTTTACCTGTGCCCAAAGCTCTCATTTTTGCAACAAGGGCATCAGTAAAGTCGGCACCGGATGTAGGCGATACGTCACGGCCATCCATAAAGCAGTGAACATAAACCTTGTCAAGACCGTTTTTCTTTGCCATTTCAAGAAGTCCGTAAAGATGGTTGATATGGCTGTGAACACCGCCGTCTGATAAAAGACCCATAAAGTGAAGGGCAGAGTTATTCTTTTTGCAGTTTTCTACTGCGCCCATTAAAACCTCGTTTTCAAAAAAGTCGCCGTCTTCAATTGATTTGGTAATTCTGGTCAGCTCCTGATAAACAATGCGGCCTGCGCCGATATTTGTGTGACCAACCTCTGAGTTACCCATCTGTCCGTCAGGAAGACCAACATCCATACCCGATGCATGAATGATTGTGTTTGGGCACTCTGCCATATACTTATCCATATTGGGAGTTTTAGCCGCATAAATTGCATTCCCCTCGTGACGTTCGTTAACGCCATAACCGTCCATTATAATAAGTGCATAAGGTTTTTTACTCATTATTTTTTCCTTTCTTTAGACATGATTAACTTAAAACAAGGGCGAAATTTCCTTCGCCCTTATCCTTTTATTAAAAAATTACTGTGCTGCCTTTACAATTACAGCAAAATCAGCACTCTTAAGGCTTGCGCCGCCGATAAGACCACCATCAATATCGTTCTTTGCAAGAAGTTCAGCCGCATTGCCTGCATTCATACTGCCGCCGTACTGAATTGTAACCTCTTGAGCACACTTATCGCAGTAAAGCTCTGCAAAAATCTTTCTGATACCTTCGCAAACTTCCTGAGCCTGTTCGGCAGTTGCAGTTTTGCCTGTACCGATTGCCCAGATAGGCTCGTATGCAATAACAACTTTTTTAGCATCTTCTGCTTCAATGCCTGCAAAAGCCTTTTTAACCTGAATTGCAATAAGGTCCATTGTGATGCCTGCTTCTCTTTCTTCAAGGCTTTCACCAACGCAAACAATGGGGATAAGACCCTTTTCCAAAGCCTTCTTTGTTTTGAGGTTAACTGTTTCGTCGGTTTCAGCAAAGTACTGTCTTCTTTCAGAGTGACCGATGATAACATAGTCAATACCAAGGTCGCAGAGCATATCTGCGCTTACTTCGCCTGTGAATGCACCCTTATCTTCAAAATGAAGGTTTTCAGCACCGATTTTAACGTGTGTGTCTTTAGCCGCACGGATAGCTTCTGCAAGACAAACATAAGGTGTGCAGCAAACAACTTCGCACTTTGCGCCTTCTGTTGCAGCAGCAACTTCCTTTACAAAATCATATGTTTCACTGGGCAACTTGTTCATTTTCCAGTTGCCGGCAATAATATACTTACCCATTTTAACAATTCTCCTTTGTATAAAATCTTATTTATCGTTGATTGCAACAACACCGGGAAGGTCTTTGCCTTCTAAGAACTCAAGTGATGCACCACCGCCTGTTGAAATGTGGCTCATCTTGTCGCCAAGACCTGCCTGATTAACAGCCGCAACACTATCGCCGCCGCCAATGATTGTTGTAGCATCAAGGTCAGCAAGCATTTCGGCAATTGCATTTGTACCCTTTGCAAAGTTAGGCATTTCAAACACGCCCATAGGACCGTTCCATACAACAGTCTTTGCGTCTTTTAAAGCATCCTTATAAAGAGCAATTGTCTTTTCGCCAATGTCAAGACCCTGCCAGCCAGCTTCGATTTCGCCACGGCCAACAGTCTTCTTTTCTGCATCGTTGTCAAATGCTTTTGCAACAACGGTGTCAACAGGGATAAGAAGCTTAACACCCTTAGCCTCTGCCTTTTCCATCATTTCCTTTGCGTAGTCAAGATAGTCAGCCTCAAGAAGCGAGTCACCAACCTCTTCACCAAGAGCCTTCATAAAGGTATATGCCATACCACCACCAATGATAAGTGTATCAACCTTTTCTAAAAGATTGTTGATAACAGAAATCTTTGATGAAACCTTAGAACCGCCCAAAACAGCAACAAGCGGTCTTACAGGATTGTTAACTGCATTGCCCAGATATTCGATTTCCTTGTTAATAAGATAACCGCCAACTGCTGTGTCAACAAATTCTGTAACACCAACATTTGAACAGTGAGCACGGTGTGCTGTACCAAATGCATCGTTTACAAATACATCACAAAGGCTTGCAAGCTCTTTGCTGAATTCTTCAACATTCTTTGTTTCTTCTGCTCTGTATCTTGTATTTTCAAGAAGAACCACATCGCCATCGCCCATAGCAGCTACTGCAGCCTTTGCATTGTCACCAACAACATTGTTATCTGCTGCAAATACAACTTCCTTGCCAAGAAGCTCTGAAAGACGTGCAGCAACAGGAGCAAGTGAAAGCTCAGGCTTGGGTTCGCCCTTGGGTTTGCCCATATGTGAGCAAAGGATAACCTTTGCACCATCTGCAATAAGCTTTTTGATTGTAGGAAGCGCACCTACAATACGTGTTTCGTCTGTAATCTTGCCTTCTTTAATGGGAACATTAAAGTCGCAACGAACAAGAACTCTTTTACCCTTTGGGCAAATATCATCAACTGTTTTTTTATTCATTTCTGAACCCTCCATAAATTTATCTTTAATTGTTAATTAGTTTCGCAAGATATATTTTACCCTATTTAGGAAAAATTATCAAGTGTTTTTTGTTAAAATTTTCGCAATCTTTTTTAGGTTTTATTGTATGTTTCCACAACCGCCCGTTAATCCTCAAGAATTTTCCCTGCAGATGCTATAAATTCCCGGTTGTTTTCAGTCTTTAAAAGCTGTCCGATTATTGTTTCGGTAACCTCTATGGGATTACGCGCGCTAAAGGCTTTGCGAATGCTCCAAATTGCCTCAAGTTCTGCCTGGTCAAGCAGAAGTTCTTCCTTTCTGGTGCCGGATTTTGAAATTTCTATTGCAGGGAAAACACGTTTTTCCTGAAGTCTGCGGTCAAGATGAACTTCCATATTGCCGGTACCTTTAAATTCTTCAAAAATCACATCATCCATACGGCTACCCGTTTCAATAAGAGCTGTTGCAAGAATTGTCAGGCTGCCGCCCTCCTCCACATTTCTTGCCGCCCCGAAAAACCGCTTGGGCTTGTACAGGGCACCGGGGTCAAGACCGCCCGAAAGGGTTCGGCCAGAGGGCATAACGGTAAGATTGTATGCACGGGCAAGCCTTGTAATACTGTCGAGCAAAATCACAACATCCTTTTTATGCTCCACAAGCCTTTTTGCACGTTCAAGAACAATCTCAGCTACCTTTGTATGGTTTGACGGTTCCTCATCAAATGTGGAAAAAATAACGTCGCCCTTGATACTACGTTGCATATCAGTAACCTCTTCGGGACGTTCATCAATAAGAAGTACAATCAGGTGCACATCGGGATTATTTTCGGTTATGCTGTTGGCAATCGACTTTAAGAGTGTTGTCTTGCCCGCTTTTGGCGGTGCAACAATTATTCCGCGCTGGCCTTTGCCTATTGGCGAAATCAGGTCAATCATGCGCATTGCAAAATCGCATCTGCCCCTTTCAAGCTTAAGGCGTTCATCAGGATATACGGGAGTTAAATCATCAAAAGCCTTGCGCCTGATTGAAACGTCAACCTTGTCGCCGTTTACCGTCTGAACATACAAAAGTGCCTGATAACGTTCACCCTCGTGCTGCATACGAGTGTTGCCCACAATATAGTCGCCTGTTTTAAGGTTGAATCTGCGTATCTGGTTTTGCGAAACATATACATCATTTTCGCCCGACTGATAGTTGTCCGACCGTAAAAAGCCGTAACCATCTGCCATAACCTCTAAAACGCCACTCATCAGATTTGTTCTGCGAACAGGGTCAGAGTATTCGATTCCATCATTTACCTCTGCTGATTTGTTTGCATTTGAGGTTTTCTCATTATCTGCTTCGGTTGTCAGCAGATTTATAAGTTCATCCTTTTTCAGCTTGGAAATGTTTTTTATTCCTTTTTCCTTTGCAAGCTCCTGCAGTTCCTTCAGTTTAAGATTCTGTAACTCGCTTACCGTCACACTATTCCTCCCCGCTAATAAATTCCAATATTATGTTGTTATTATATATTTCTTTTGCAAAAACAGACTTATGTATTTCATTTGTAACCTTGTCAAAATTCTCGGCAGGTGCAAAAGCAACTACCAACGCCATCACAACATAAACCAACAAAATTCCGATTACACCGCCGGCAACTGCACCACCCAGACTGTTAAACTGTTTAAGCACAGGCAAACGGGTAAATACATTAAGGACTTTTGCTATCAAGCTAATCAAAATCTTGCATATAATCACAATAAGAACAAATGAAACAATACTTACCAAAAGACCTGCAATCGCTTCGGAAACAGCGCCCTCTGCAGTTTCGAGATATTTATCAAGGAACGTCCCGCCCTGCAGAGCTATAGCCTTTGGATAATTCTCTTCGATTTTCTGAACAAAAAAAGTATAAAGTGGCGTTTTTATCAAAATTTCCGAAAGCATTGGATGAAGCAAAAACGAAAGGACAATTGATACAATGTATGCCGCAATGTTTATCAACGACTTTAAAAATCCCGACTTGTATCCACGCAAAATACAAACAGCAACTATACCTATAACTACAATATCTGCAACCATAGTTCTATTCCTCCTTATTTTATACTTATAATCTCTGCCGTGCCACTGCCAATTGATAACAACTGTCCCCTGCCGGGAAATATTTTTATCAGTTTTATATCATACGGATTTACCGTATGACTTTTTTCTTTGCCCTTTGGTGTGATACGATAAACGCCGTTGATAGTGACCACCATTATACGTTCACCACTCACATCAAACGAAGTCATTTCGCCGTTAGTTTCATAGCTGCCCCGACGTTTGCCTTTTGACGAATAGCTTTCTAAAATAGTGTTGTTAAGTCCACTGTCAAAAGCAAAAACCATATTATTATCATTTTCAATGTTACATCCTATGGCAGTTCTGCCGTCAAAATCTATTACAAAGTCCCGTGCCCCGTTCCATTTAAACCCATACACTCCATTGTCGCAAATCGCAACAATGCCACCGTTAGACTTATATTTCAGTTTCATCACAATTCCGTCAATCTGAGCAATGTTTTTAGGTTCTTTTTCGGATTTGGTTTCAAAAGTAAGAATTCGGGTGTAAATCTGCTCCTTATCTGTCATAAGCTGAGCTACCGCCAGTTGGTTTTTTGAAGATATATCAATGTCCCCGATATACCCGCTGCCGCTTAGCCACTTGTATACTTCTGTGCCGTCTTTATCAAAAACATGCACCGCACCCTTATAACCAAGCTCCTCGGTTGCAACCGCCACATAACCATTTTTATTCAGCTTGGCTGTCAAAATTTCCCTTTCGGTCTTTATTTGTGAAATTATCCTGTCATTTTCATAAACACTTACTGTTGTTCCTTTTTGATCTGCCAGCATTATATACTTATTTTTTGTAAGAACCATGGGCGATGTAAAGGATGACACAATACTCCAGCTCTCCCTGCCACGGCTATCTATCAAGCTTACACTGTCGCCGCCAATAAGAAGTACCCCTTTGTTATAGGGAACCGCATCATAATTTATACCTTTTTGAAAGCTAAGCTTTGTGTTATCCCGTCCTGAAAGGTAATTGTGCACCTCAGGATTGGAAAATATCATAGCCGCAATTATAACAAAAACAACAATAACCGCTATAATTCGTCTTTTGCTAAAATGTTTTTTTGCAGCAACACTATTCTCACTCATACTTTACCACTCCAAAATTTCGGGTTTATATAATACCCTTTTTAAAAACAGACCATCAGGTGGTGCTGTCATTCCTGCACCGCACCGGTCACAATCGTTAATAATTTTTTCAATTTCATCGGCGGCCTTTCTGCCTGTGCCCACTTCAACCAGAGTGCCCGTAATTATACGAACCATATTGTAAAGAAAGGCATCTGCTTCTACCTCTATTTCAAGCTGCTCGTCCCATTCGCCACTTTTTTGCACGGTACATTCCCGAATGGTACGCACGGTAGTCTTTTGTGAGCCGCCTGCCGCCATAAATGCCGAAAAATCATGGGTGCCGCAGAACTTCTCTGCTGCCGCTTTCATCTCTTCAATATTAAGCTTGTATGGCACATGCCAGCTATATTTTGCTGTAAAGGGATTTTGTATATTGGAATTCCAGATTTTATAGATATACCGTTTTCCGTTGGATGAAAAACGGGCATTGAAACTATCATCAACGTACTTTGCGGCAACCGCCGCTATGTCGTCGTTGCAAAGATGTGTATTTATTGCGTAGGGAAGTTTATCGGCAGGAATTCTTGTATCGCTTTTGAAATTAAAAACATATTCAAGGGCATGAACACCGGCATCTGTGCGGCTGCAACCGCAAACCGCAACCTTCTCTCCCGTCAGTTCTGTAAGAACGTCTTCAATACGTTCCTGAACGGTGATGCCGTTTGGCTGATACTGCCAGCCGTGATAACTGCCACCGTCATACATTATTTTTACTGCTATATTTTTCATAATTACACCCATTAAAAGACAATGTTTGCCAAAACTATCAAGACTACCACAACAGCAACCGTAAGCCATCCCACAAGGTCAGCTTTTCCCATCTTAAGCTCGTTAAGACGCGTTCTGCCGGCATCACCACGATAGCAGCGACACTCCATTGCCACCGCCAGATCATCCGCACGACGGAAAGCACTGATAAAAAGTGGTATCAGTATAGGAATCATCGCCTTAGCACGGTTAATCAGGTTTCCGCTTTCAAAGTCTGCACCACGGGCAGTTTGTGCCTTGATAATCTTTTCGGTTTCCTCCAGCAATGTGGGAACAAAACGGAGTGCAATTGTCATCATCATCGCAAGCTCATGAGCAGGAACACCGATTTTCTTAAATGGTGAAAGCAGATATTCAATTCCATCGGTTAAAGCAATTGGTGATGTTGTAAGTGTGAGCATAGATGTAGCAAGCACTAAAAAAAACAACCTGAGCACCATGAACACAGCAAGAGTTAAACCTTCCTGTGTAATTTTAAGAAAGCCCCAGCTCCACACCACTTTTCCGGTAGTTAAAAAAAGATTGAAAAGTGCGGTTATAACCACAAAGACCAAAATCGGTTTAACACCTTTAAGAACAAATCGGAAGGGTATCCGTGATGAAATAATAACCAAAGCAGTAAAGGCTGCAATTATGCCATAACCGATAAATCCTTTAATACAAAATATTATGGTAATATAGACAATCAAACAAAGAATTTTCGTTCTTGGGTCAAGCCTGTGAATAATAGAGTTGCCAGGGAAATACTGCCCTAAAGTAATATCCTTCAGCATATGTCAATCATCCCATTTCGTCATTTTAATAGTTTTTCTATTTCCGCCCTAGCCGTTGCAACCGTGTATATTCCTTCAGGAACAGGTATTCCGGCATTGCGGAGTTTTGTGCACACCTCGGTAATCTGTGGCACAGAAAGTCCCATTTCTTTTAATCTGTCAGCAGATTTAAAAATCTCTGCAGGCTTTCCGGTCATTGCAATCCTGCCGTGATTCATAACCACAATCCGGTCAGCGAGGCCTGCTATATCCTCCATACTGTGTGACACCAGAACAACCGTTATACCAAGTCTGCGATGCATGTCACGAATTTTATGAAGAATTTCGTCCCTGCCTGCAGGGTCAAGGCCTGCTGTTGGTTCGTCAAGTATAAGGAATTTTGGCTCCATCGCAAGAACTCCTGCAATGGCAACACGCCTTTTCTGACCGCCCGAAAGCTCAAAAGGCGACTTTTCAAGCAACTCTCTCTTTAATCCCACCAAATCTGCCGCAAAATGAACACGGCGTTTGATGTCCTCATCGGTAAGTCCCATATTTTTAGGACCAAAAGCAATGTCCTTAAAAACAGTTTCCTCAAAAAGCTGATATTCGGGGTACTGCATTACAAGACCTATCTGAAATCTTATCTGTCGCATATTGCAGCCCTTTGTGTGCAGTTGTTGTCCGTCAATCTCAACAGTACCGCCGCTTGGCTTAATAAGCCCCGCCATAAGCTGAATAAGAGTAGATTTACCTGAGCCTGTGTGCCCTATTAAGCCCACAAATTCTCCATTTTTAAGACTGAGATTTATATTCTCTACTGCCGTCTTTTCAAAAGGACCGCCACTCATATAAACATAGCTTATATCACTCAGCTTTATCATCTGCGGCACCTCCCCTATGTTCTCCTATTCGGTTAAGCAATTCATCAACACATTCGTCAATGGTAAGCAAATCAGCATCAATATCAATGCCTGATTTTTTCAGACTGTAAAGCAATTCTGTTGTCTGGGGCACATCAAGACCTATTTTTTTCAGCTCATCAACGTGGCTGAAAACCTCTTTGGGTGTTCCCTCCATAACGATTTTGCCGTGGTCCATAACAATAACACGGTCAGCCTGAGCTGCCTCGTCCATAAAGTGTGTTATCATTACCACCGTCATATTTTCTTCACGGTTAAGTTTTTTTACCGTTTGCATAATCTCCCGTCTGCCAACAGGGTCAAGCATAGCTGTTGGCTCGTCCATAACAATGACATCAGGCTTCATTGCAAGAACTCCTGCTATGGCAATTCTCTGCTTTTGGCCACCGCTTAGCATATGGGGGGCGTGGCGGGCAAACTCCTTCATATTAACCGCATCAAGAGCATAGTCAACCCTTTTGCGGATTTCAGCAGGCTCTACACCAAGATTTTCCGGAGCAAAGGCCACATCCTCCTCTACGATGGTTGCCACAAGCTGATTGTCGGGATTCTGAAAAACCATCCCTACCCTTTGTCTTATTTCATACAACTTATCCTCGTCGCATGTGTCTATTCCTTCAACAAGAACCTTGCCCTTTTGCGGAACTAAAATTGCATTAAGGTGTTTTGCAAGAGTGGATTTACCCGAGCCGTTGTGTCCCAGCACAGCAAGGAATTCGCCCTTGTTAACCTTCAGACTTACGCCTTTTAAAACTGCATCCTGCTGTTCCTCTGCATCCTCATAGGCAAACTCAAGGTCATTTATTTCAATTATTGCATCTGAATTTTTGTCCAATTTTTTCACCTTCGTTTTAAAGTGATTTAAGAAATCTTTATTTGCACCATCTGCCGGAATATCCGCAAGGCAACACAAGTCCGTGTTTTGTTACAGGAAGGCCTACCTCGTCTACTGAGACGGTGCCGCCGAATTTCTTTTGCAAAGTCATTTTGTATATATTTTCAAGCACTCCGCCCGAAAGACCGGTTGTATAAGAATTTATCAGGAAGAAAAGCGGGTCATCCGACAAAACGCCCATACATAATTTAACCAAATCAAAAAGCTCGTCCTCTATCTTCCATACCTCACCCGACGGCCCTCTTCCGTAGGAGGGTGGGTCCATAATTACCGCATCATATTTTCTTCCACGGCGAATTTCACGTTCAGTAAACTTTTTGACATCATCAACAATATATCTGATGGGGCATTTATCAAGGCCGGAAAGAACAGCATTCTCCTTTGCCCAGCCAACCATACCCTTTGATGCATCAACGTGGCAAACTGCCGCACCTGCCGCCGCTGCCGCCATTGTAGCACCGCCGGTGTAAGCAAACAGATTAAGAACATTAACATCCCTTCTGCCCGACTTTTTTATTATATCCGAAAACCAGTCCCAGTTGGTTGCCTGTTCGGGAAAAAGACCCGTATGCTTAAAGCCCATCATCTTGATACCAAACCTCAAATCACGGTATCTGATTGTCCAGCTTTCGGGCATACCTTTGCGGCTTTCCCAATGACCACCGCCGGTATTGCTGCGGATATAATGGGCGTCAGCCGACTTCCACACAGGGTCAGCCTTTGCCTCCTCAACATCCCACACAATCTGCGGGTCGGGGCGGCGGAGAACTACATCTCCCCAACGCTCCAGCTTTTCGCCTCTGCTTGTGTCAAGCAGTTCATAATCTTTCCATTTATCTGATAAAAACATAATATCTCGTCCTCAGGCACAATATACCATTTTTATTTTGCATATATTGTACCATTTTTCTCCCTTTAAGTCAAGAAAAAACCCATTATAACGGGGATTTTTTGCAAAGAATAAGACACATACCCTGTTTTGTATGTGCCTTAATCTTCTTTATTAACCCTTTACAAGTGTTTTTACTGCATCAATTGCGTCACCAAGCCAAGCAGAGCTTTCAACAGCTTCCACCTTGCCGGCATCACATCTTGCCGCAATCTCGGCCTTCATAGGTATCTGGCCAAGTGTTTTCAGACCAAAGTTCTTTGCCACATCATCAAGCTTGCTTTCACCAAAGATGTGAATTTTTTCTTCGCAGTTGGGACATTCAACATAGCTCATATTTTCAACAACACCAAGAATAGGAATGTTCATCAGCTTAGCCATATTTACTGCCTTTTCAACAATCATCGATACCAGTTCCTGAGGTGATGTAACAACAATAATTCCGTCAACGGGAAGGGACTGAAAAACTGTCAGTGGTACATCGCCAGTGCCGGGAGGCATATCAACAAACATACAGTCAACATCTTCCCACACAACATCGGTCCAGAACTGCTTTACAGTTCCGCCGATAACGGGGCCACGCCATACAACAGGGTCGGTATCGTTTTCAAGAAGCAGGTTGATTGACATTATCTTTGTACCGCCACGGCTGACAGCAGGCATAATACCATACTCTGTTCCCTCTGCCTTTGCGGTAATGCCAAAGAGTTTTGGGATTGACGGGCCGGTAATATCTGCATCTAAGATAGCACTGCGATAGCCCTCTCTTTGCATACCTGCCGCCATAAGAGATGTAACAAGTGACTTGCCAACGCCACCCTTGCCGCTGACAATACCGATAACGGATTTTATATCACTCATTGAATTTTTGGGAGCAAGAAAGCTCTGCTCCGCAGTTCTTGAACTGCAGTTTTCGCCGCAGTTTGAACAATCGTGTGTACAATTTTCACTCATATTATTTCATTCCTTTCACATATTATAAACCTTAAAACGCATCAATTGCTGCCTGAAGCTGGTCATCAACCTCTACTTTGGTAGTTCTTAACGTTTCATACAAACTCATTTGGGTTGTTATATCAAGAACGCCATAGGGATAAAGGCCCTTTGCCTGCTGAAACATATTTACTGCACTTTTAAGATTTTCGTCATAAATGTCATTTATTTCGCCAATATATATCCCCAGGGTTTCAAGCATCTTCTTGGCATTTTCCACCTCGGCACCTTTGTCGCCTGTTTTATAAACCTTTGTAAGATCGAAATACTCAAACTGCGACATATCCACCGGAACAGTTGAATTTTCTATAACCGATGAGGGCGTTATTCCTTTTTTATGAATGTTGTTGCCTTTGGGGGTCAGGTAATACGCAACTGTAAATTTTATCAGTGCATCATCAATAACATCATACATAGCCTGAACTGTGCCCTTGCCAAAAGAATTTGTGCCTATTGCAATCGCAACATCGTTTTCAACAAGCGCCGCAGTAAGAACTTCGGATGCACTGGCAGACATTTCGTTTATCAGTATTACAATTTTATAATCTGTTGCTGCTCCGGTTGCTGTGTAAACCTTGTCAAGCATATCAATCTTGCGGTCTTCGGTAGTAATAACTTTACCTTCGGGCAGGAACATATCAGCAATTTCGACCGCCTGTTCAAGGTAGCCGCCACCATTATCACGAAGGTCAATAATTATATTCCCTACCCCGTCTGCCTGAGCTTTTGCCATGGCATCAGCAAACTGTGATGCAACATTTTCGGTAAAGGAATAAATTATAATTCTTGCAATCCTCTTTCCATCCTGCTCGATAAGTTCATAATCAACCGATGCCGATGTCACCTTTTCGCGCACAATTGTAAATTTTATCGGGCTTTCAAGTCCTGAACGTATAACACTGATGGTAACAGTTGTACCTTCTTTACCGCGTATATACTCAATTGCAGTATCCAGAGCCATATCGGTAAGGTCAATTCCGTCAGCCGCGATAATTATATCCCCAGCTTTAATACCCGCCTTTTCAGCAGGAGAGCCGGGTATTGGCTGAGAAACAACAATGTTTCCGTCTTGATAAAGAACGGTAACACCAATTCCCACAACCTCATCATCAAGTGATTCAATGTACTTTTTTGCCTCTTCCTTGTTGTAATACGCCGAGTTTTCGTCCACAGACTCAACCATAGCCTTTACTGCGGTTTCATAAAGCTCGGGGTTTTCTTCCAATATTGCATCAATGGCTGTAAGATACAGATTGTTTTCCAGCAAGTCATCATATCTGCCAAAAAGTGATATATTCCTTGCAATATTCTTTATAATGTCAGAATATTTGTACTGTGGCTGTCCTTTGTCGGTTTCGTTTGCAAAAACCGTTACACAAGAGAAAGCAACCGCCATAATCAGCAAAACCGCTGTAATCTTTTTTGACAAAGTCTTCATAAACACATCTCCTTACATTTTTTCAGGGGCTGTAATTTTGAGCATTTTTAAAATACCCTGAATTACAATTCTTGTGCTGTCAACCAATTTCAGACGTGCATTCATCACCTTTTCATCCTCCACCTTAACACGGCAGGCATTATAGAATGTATGGAAAGCCGATGCAAGATCCATAACATATCTTGTAATACGTGCAGGCTCACGGGTTTCAGCCGCCATTCTGATTTCTTCAGGCAGGTCGCAAAGCTTTTTAAGAAGGGCAATCTCTTCCTTCTGGCAAAGAACTTCAGGAGAAATCTCTGCGAAATTTTTAACTGTAATTCCTTCTTCACTGAGCACCCTTATAATACTGCAAATTCTTGCGTGAGCATACTGAACATAATATACAGGGTTTTCGCTTTCCTGCTTAACTGCAAGGTCAAGGTCAAAATCAAGATGGCTTCCTGCCATACGCATATTAAACAAAAATCTTGCAGCATCAACCGAAACATCTTCCAAAAGATCTGTCAGGGT
>JAZNVB010000072.1:0-4668 GCA_045592585.1 Clostridia bacterium | reverse complement strand
TTCAATTGCAGAAACAGAGGATTTTGGTATTCTCCGTCTTATCGTAAATGATGAAACAAAGGCTGAGAAAGTTCTTGAAGAACAGGGATACCTTATTAAAGTGGTTGATGTTGTGGGCGTTAAAATCGGTGACGCGCCCGGCAAGCTAACAGCGGCGCTTGACGTGCTTGATAAGGCAGGCATCAATGTGGAGTATCTTTATGCATTTATGGCACGCACTGAAAAACATGCATATGTTGTGCTCAGGGTTGAAAATAACGACGCTGCCGAAGCGGCACTTACAAATGCAGACTTTAAGCTGATAACAGAAGCGGATGTCAATAAGCTTTAACTGAGGGCCGTAGAATGTTAGGTGTTATTGTAAATGTTATAACCGTAATACTGGGTTCGTGCATAGGGTTATTGTTTAAAAAAGGTATTCCCCAAAGAATAAGTACGGCGGCTATGGTTGGTCTGGGTGCCTGCACCCTGTATATTGGCATATCCGGTAGCTTGTGTGGGGAAAATGTCCTTATTGTGATTGCGTCGGTTGTGTTGGGCGTAATATCAGGAACACTTCTTGTCATCGACGGCGCAATAAACAAGCTGGCAAAGGGCGTGGAAGCAAAGTTTCAAAAGGACGGCAAAAGCGTCTCTGTTGCCGAAGGTCTTGTTACCGCAACCCTTCTGTTCTGTGTGGGCTCTATGACAGTTACAGGCTCCATTCAGGCAGGCATTACGGGGGATAACTCGGTGCTGATAACAAAAGCAACCCTTGACCTTGTGTCTTCAATGATGCTGGCGTCAAGTCTTGGTGTTGGTGTGCTTTTGGCGGCGGTGTCGGTATTCGTTATTCAGGGCGGACTTGTTATCCTCGCAGGACTTATCGCCCCGTTTATGAGTGTGGGGGCAATTAACGAAATGACCTGTGTTGGTTCAATCCTGATTATTATGATAGGCACAAACTTGATGGGGATTACCAAAATCAAGGTGGCAGACTTTTTGCCTGCAATTATATACGCACCTGTTATATATAACATTGTAATTTTATTATCAAGCCTGATTAAATGAATTAAAAACGAGCCTCCTGGGGATAAACCCCGGAGGCTCGTTCATTTATAAACTTATTTTAACAATTGTTTCGGCAGCCGTTTAATTACCGACATCAGAATATAACCCAGAATTCCGCATGAGATGATTTCTCCAAGCCCGACAGTTGTCATAAAGTACCACACCGAGCCTTCAAATTTATACACATAGGCAAGTATAAACGGAATAATTAAGGTGTTTGATAATATTGGCGGAAGGGGAGCAAGCAACTTGTGTTGTCTTAAAAGGTAAGTAAACACAGCACCGATAAGGGTAGCAAGACTGCCAAAGATTATATCGGGTGCTAATGCACCGGTCAGCAGATTTGCAATCAAGCATCCGATTGTAAGACCGGGAACAGCCGATACTGTATATGCCGGCAAAATGGTAAGTGCCTCGGAAAACCGCACCTGAACAGCATAGTTGGCAAGACCAAACATATTTGCCATCAAGGTTAGCACCACATAGATGGCGGCAATTATGGCACTCTGGACAATAAATCGCACATTGTTTTTTACTTTCATTTAATTTACACTCCTTAGTTTTGATTTTAGACATTTCAGTCTATGCGAGGATGGTTTCGAACTCGCATTGTCAAAGTATTATTGACAGTATAGTTAAAGGTTCATTATTTTTTACAGCTTTGCAACATGTAACATATTTTAAGCAACAGTTTTGTGGGGACAAACCGTTGCAGAATGGCCCCTGCTTTTATAAGACCACCGGGAAGAATAAGCAGTTTTTTTCTGAGCATCTTTTTTATTGCATAATCTGCAACAAACTTGCCGGTATGTCCGTTTATAATAAAATTAACACCTGCACGGTTGTTAAATTCGGTGTCAACAGGACCGGGGCACAATGCACAAATATGCACGTTGCTCTTTTTGCGGCGCAACTCTTCGTAGATTGCGGTGGTAAATTTCAAGACATATCCTTTGGTTGCATAATAGGTCGACATCAAAGGCCCTGACAGGAAACCTGCAATTGAGGCTACATTCATAATATATCCTGAATTACGCTCTTCAAACTCCGCAAGAAAGAGCTTGGTAAGGATATGAACAGCCTTGATGTTAAGGTCAATCATATTAAGCTCAGTTTCAAGTGGCACCTCGGCCGACAGGCCATACGCACCAAAGCCTGCATTATTTATAAGGATGTCAATATTTTCGGCCTTTGTCATTTCGTAAAGCTTGTAGCAGCTTTCAGGGTCGGACAAGTCAAGACTGATTATACGGGGTTTTCCCCCCAGCTCGTTTTTTAATTCTTCAAGCTTTTCGGTGTTTCGTGCAACTAAAACCAGTTCTGCACCGCGGGCATACAGATTTCTTGCCATATCACGGCCGATTCCCGTACTTGCGCCTGTAATCAATGCTTTCATTGGGCTCATCTCCTTGTTTGTGTAAAAATTATAGCATATCACAAAGACGGTGTCAAATTATTGTTAAATATTTTAGTTGCAAAGACGTTGGAAATATACTAAAATAAAGTTAGCTAAAAACTCGGAAAAGGAGTGTAAATTATGAAAAATTTATTGGTTATACAATCCGGTGGCCCGACGGCTGTTATAAATTCGTCCCTTGCAGGTGTAATTAAGGGCGGCTTTGACAACGGAGATACAATCGGTAAGGTCTATGGCGGCCTTTACGGTATCGAAGGTGTGGGAGAAGAAAAAATCGTATCTCTTGAAAAATTTAAGGACGATGAGCTTTTAAATCTTCTCAAGCAGACCCCTTCTTCATATCTTGGCTCCTGCAGAAAAAAATTGCCCTCCCTTGAGGAAGATAAAGGGTTTTATGAAAGAATTTTTGATATATTCAAAAAATACGATATAGGATACTTTTTCTGTATTGGCGGCAACGATTCAATGGATACCGTTGACAAAATGAGCCGTTATGCTGCAGAGATAGGCTCGGATGTAAGGGTTATCGGCGTGCCAAAAACAATCGACAATGACCTTGCACTTACCGACCATACCCCGGGATACGGCTCTGCCGCAAAGTTTATTGCAAACTCCTTGCGTCAGCTTAAAAAGGACACCGAGGTTTACAGTATGCCGTCGGTTGTTGTTCTTGAGGCTATGGGCAGAAACGCCGGTTGGCTTACCGCAGCAGCAGCCCTTGCCAATGACAAACAGACTCAGGCGGCAGATATCATCTGCCTGCCAGAGGCCGTCTTTGATATTGACAGCTTTCTTGCTAAGGTCGAAAAGGCGGGCAAAGAGCAGGGCACCGTTATGATTGCGGTGTCAGAGGGTATTCGTGACAAAGACGGCAACTATGTAATGGAAAACGCAACCGCCTTAAGAAAGCAGCACGATAGATTTGGTCACGCAGCACTTGGCGGCGTGGGACAGATGATAAAAGAAAGCATTGCATCGGAGTTGGGATTAAAGGTGCGTTCAATTGAGCTCAGCACATTGCAAAGATGCTGGTCAAGCGGTGCATCACTTTGCGACGTAACCGAGGCCTTTGATGCAGGTTACACCGGTGTAGGATTTGCTGTTGACGGTTTAACAGGGGTTGTTCCGGGATTTAAGAGAATTTCAGATAATCCTTATAAAATGGAAATCGTTCCTTATGATGTTAAACAAATTGCCAATGTGGAGAAAAAGATTCCCCAAAGTATGCTTTCAAGTGACGGCTTTGGTGTAACCGACGAATTTATAAAATATGCATTACCTTTGATTGAGGGCGAGCCGCAGCTTAAGTATATAAACGGCCAACTGCAGTTTGCTCCAAAAGTTTGGTAATATAATAATGTAAAAAGACTGTCCAAAGGCGTCTTCACATAGGGGGAAATCAATTTGGATTTCAAATTGGTTAAAAATCCTTGCAACATAGCGTGTTGCAAGGATTTATTTTATCTATCCAAACAGTTTTACTGCTTGAAATGCAGTATTTTGGATGCCGAACAAATAAAAAACGTAGCCAATCCTGTATGGCTTGGCGAGGCTTTTTCTGCAGTACGGCGCCAAAATACAAAGTTTCAAGTTGATTTATCCTTATGTGAAGATGCCTAATAAAGCATTTTGACAAATCAATGCTTGATGGGCGGTATTTTTTTCTATAAGATAAACAAAATTTGCAAAAACTATTGACAATATGGGGTGTTAATGGTATATTAAATAAAGAATTAGCACTCTAGGCGAATGAGTGCTAACAAGGTGGATATAATACATTGTATAAAAGATTGTGAGGTGCGGCAGATGGCTTTGGATGACAGAAAAAAACTTATCCTTCAGGCGATTGTTGAGGATTATATTAACAGTGCAGAGCCGGTGGGTTCAAGAAGCATTTCAAAAAAGCCTGAGCTAAATCTCAGCGCCGCAACAATCCGCAACGAGATGGGCGACCTTGAGGAGATGGGGCTTCTTGCTCAGCCGCATACATCGGCAGGCAGAATTCCCACCACCGGCGGATATCGACTATATGTTGACTCACTGATGGAAAGATACGAAATGACGGCTGCAGAAATCGAGAAGATGCGTCAGGCAACCTCTATGAAAAAAAGAGAGCTTGAAAAAATCGTTCGTGATGTGGCGGCGGCGTTCTCGGCAATTACCGGTCTTCCGGTAATCGGTATGCTTCCGGCGGCAGAGAC
>JAZNVB010000071.1:0-2844 GCA_045592585.1 Clostridia bacterium | reverse complement strand
CCAAGCTCATGCATTTTGCCAAGAGCAAGACCAACAACCTGTGTTTCGGTCATTCCAACGTGTACATTTGCAATAACGTAGTCCATTGTCTTTCTTGTTATCTCGGCAGCCTTTCTCATACAAGCAAGCTCGTTTTCGGTTTTAATCATTCGGATTGATGCAACAATGTGGTCAGCTTTTTCGATTTCAACATCTCCGTATGCCTTGAGGTTTTCTGTCAAATCCTTGTAGATGCCAACCGTAAGGAGCGGAAGTCCCGCAACACCAAACCTCTTTATCGGTGCACTTCCTATACATTCGTGGAATACACTTGTAAATGTATCCAAAGGCTTACCCGGATATTCAGGCTCAGAAGATTCTCTGAACGCCTTCAAAAGACGGATATCTGCAATCCTTGACCTGTCGGATGCATATGTAAAGCTCTCGGGACCAATCAAAAGCTTTGCATCACCTTCACGGGGAATCAATACTCCGGCAGTTTCAAATGATGGCCAATAGTCACTGAAATAGCGTACATACTGGGGCTCTGCCTCGTTGCCATAGCAAAGAAGCATATCATAACCCTCTTCTGCCATTTTCTTTTGAACCTTTACAACTCTCTCTTTAAATTCAATATCAGGAATTCTGATAACTTCCATATTGTTCATTAATTTAATCCTCCATTATCTAAAAATTCTGCAGGATTTTCGGTAAGCATCATATAAATATCTTCCTTGGCTATTCCTGCGTCTTCCATCATCGGAACAACATTAACCAAAACATGGTCATAACCCCAGCCGCCATATGTCCTGAGGCAGCTTTTCAGGCAAACATCGCAGCTTAAAAGAATTTGCGATTTGTAACCATTATCAATCAGTTCCTTAAGACATTCAACTCGCTGAACATCATTCACAAACAAACCATAGCCTTCACGCCGAGCTTCTCGGTCAACATAGTATTCCTTGCCAAAGTTGTCAAATTCAATATAAACACCTTTATCAAGAAGTGCATAGATATAATCCATATTATTTTCAACATCAATGTGTGAAATAGCAATTTTTTTGGGGGGTACACCGTTCTTTAGCAAAATATCGGCAGCCTCCAAGCCGTTTGTTGTCCATGGGTTTATATGAACAAGAACACTTGTTCCGGTAGCCTTGTGGGCGATTGCCGATGCCCTGAGGACTCTTCGTTCTTCCTCATTAAATACTTCGCTGATGCCGATTTCGCCGATTACGCCTGCTTTGATGCCTGTGCCTTCTGCGCCGACCTTGATTTCCTGTATCATCATATCGGCAATTTCCTGTTCGGTCATACTCTTCATTGCATCGGGATGGGTTGAAGACACATAAAAGCCTGTGCCCATAACAACATTTATACCTGTTGCTTCAGAAATCTTTTTCAGCAAAGCAGGGTCTCTGCCTATGCCGGGCATTGTTGCATCAACAATTGTTGCTCCGCCTGCATTCTTAAACCTTAATATTTCCTTTTTTTGGGTTTCATAATCATTCATCCGCAGATTGTCTTTAAGAGCATACGGGTCTCTGTTTAAAATCCCAAGCTTGTCCATTGTAACCGGTGCAGTAGACGGACTTTCGCAGTCTCTCAGCGGTCTTTCCTCAAAAAACGCCGTAAGTTCAATAAATATGTGTTCGTGTGGTGTAATTATTCCGGAATCCTTTTTGTTTAGAATACCGGTAACTGTTTGTATAGACAAACAAAACACCTCCCTTCTTTGTTAAGTATAACAAAAAAGAGAGATTAAGTCATTGGTCAAAATGGTTTTTTTATTGGTTGTTTCGGTATTCCTTCGGGGTTTTCCCCATCACCTTTTTAAACACCTTATAAAACGATTTTATATCATCATAGCCAACCATCACGCCGATTTCTTTTATGGGAAGGTCCGTGGTTGACAACAGCTTGCACGCCTTATCAATTCGGATTTTTTGCTGAAAATTGGTAACTGAATCACCAGTAACCCTTTTAAATAACTTGCGAAAATAATCAGGCCCCAGAAAAACCTTTGCCGCAATTTCATCCACCGAGAGTTTGGTATCAAAATGGTTTTCTATATATTGTACCGCATTATATATGGTTTCTATATTAATTGGCGAAAGAGAAACTGTTCCCATTTTCTCTACGTTCCTGAAAATTTTTATAATCAATTCAATCACATATGCCCGAATAAGTTCAACATATCCCTTTTCTTTTCTCTCAAATTCCCGATAAATTCGTGTAAAAATCTCGCCATAATCCGAGTACATTTTCCCCGGAATATGCATATCGGGATAAGCCGAATCGTCAGACGGAAAAAGCGAATAAAACAAAAAGCTGTTTTTAAGGGATTCGAAGCTGCTCATATTAATAGCTGCTGCATCTAAAAAATCCGGCGTAATCATCAGGTCATATGCGACAAAGTTCTCTTTTGATGTCGGGTTTGAGGTGAACTTGTGGGGTACGCCCGAATTAATAACCGTCACATCACCGCTTTTCACCTCATACTGCTTGTTGCCAACGGTATGAATTGCTTCACCGGAAAGAATATATACAATCTCAATAAACTGATGCCTATGCAAAACACCGACAAAATTGGGAAACTTGGTTGACAGGTGTATGTACACACGTTCTCCGTTTTTGAAAAAGCTCTCATTATTAAAAAACGGAATTTCGCACAGCAAATCATTATTCATATCTTAAACCTCTTACCTTTGCTACAAAAAATGCCTTATTATTAACGCCGATATAGCATCTGTTTAGTATGCTGCCTTACGGTTTCAGTATTTTTTCAATTTCTTCGCCAATAACCTTTGCCATCATAGCATAGCCATAGTCATTTGGGTGAATATCGTCAACGGTGCCTTCGTT
>JAZNVB010000070.1:0-3234 GCA_045592585.1 Clostridia bacterium | reverse complement strand
ATGGTTATCTGCAACAAGAAGGCGAAGGATATTGTTGGACTTGAAAATTCCACGTTGCAGCTTACCATAGCATTTTTAACAGTAGCGATATTTGTGGGATTAAAGCAAGGCTACGCTATACAGATTGCACCAACGAGTATCGTGCCAATTCTTATACTCGGTCTGTTGAATACAGGCACTGGATGCTATTTTTATTTTTCTTCAATCGGCAAACTGAACGTACAGACGGTGGCTATCTGCGGATATTTAGAGCCGTTGTCCGCAGTGTTGTTCTCGGTAGCATTCTTGAAAGAAACAATGCTACCGTTACAGATTATAGGTGCAGTTCTTATTATCGGCGGTGCAATGATTGGAGAGTTGGTAAAACCAAAGAGAACAAAAAGCAGTACACAATAATAAACCGAGTGAACAGAAGTTAAATGGCATACTTTCGTAGGAATATTATCTCCACCCTAAATTAATCGTTCTTACTAATTGCTTGCTAATCAAACACAGTAAAACAATACAAAACCAGCGGTAACGGCATAACACTCGATAACACATAGACACTAAAAAGCCCCTGACAGCAAGGGATTTTTAGGTATTACAAGGGATATCGTTCGTATTTCCCTCGGTATCTCCTAAGACTTAGATGCAGGTTCGATTCCTATTACGGGTGCCAAAAATTCTCGTTCGCAAGAATGAGGATTTTACTTTTTCACTCTTAACTCTTAACTTTTCACTAATTTTTGAAGTAGATTTATCAGAGATTTGTTTGCCCGTACTTATTATATATAATTGAATTTTTTAAATTTATATGATATGATTGCAGAAAAAGGAGTGGATATAATATGAAGAAAGTTTTACCGTTTATTTTAGGTCTATTATCAGCCTTGCTTGTGGGCGTGGCGTGGGTGCTGTTGTTTTGCACTGCGTTGAATGTTCACAACCCTGAGCTGTGGATTCTAGGGGCAATTGTGCTGTTTGTGTTTATTTTTGTTTTTCGTCTTGCAAATGGCAAAAAGGATTTTGGTTGGCAAACAGTTTATAAAAAAACAGGCTCAAAGGGCAGAACAAAAAAACACACTAAATTTAATTTTACAATTAAATATTATTTTGCTCCTGTTGCGCTGATAGTTTTGGTTGCATTGATAGGCGCTGCGGGCAGTCCCTTTTTTAATGCGACAACTTATGCAGAAATTTTAAAGGTAACAGACTCAGATTTTAAAGCGGATTTATCCGAATCCATAGGAACAGATTCCATTGCTTTGATGGACACCGCCTCGGCTCAGATGCTCGGCGACCGCGAAATCGGCGCACTTTCCGATGTTGTGAGCCAGTTTGATGTTTCTTATAACTATACACAGATAGACTATAACGGCAAGCCCATTAAGGTTTCTGCCCTTGGTTATGCAGGTTTTTTTAAATGGATAAATAATAAGGAAAACGGAATAAAAGGCTATGTAACCGTTGACCCCGTTTCAATGTCTGCTTCATTTAAAAAGTGTGACGGAATGAAATATGTTCCCTCAGCTTATTTCTTTGATAATGCTCAAAGATATCTTTGGGCAAAATACCCCACCTTGATGTTAGAAAATCTTCATTTTGAAATTGATGAAAGCGGAAAGCCCTTTTACATAACATCAATAATTGAAAAAACTATTGCTCTTTTTGGCGGTAAAACCGTTGTGGGCTGTATTGTTCTTGACCCTGTAACAGGTGAAATCCAAAAGTATGATTTAAAGGATATCCCAAACTGGGTAGATGTGGTTTTCAGCGGTGACCTTATTTGCAAGCAGTATAACTGGTACGGAATGTATCAAAATGGTTATTTTAACAGCCTCTTTGCCAAAAAGGGCTGTAAGCAGGTTACAACCTACACCGCAGGTGAAGAAGAAAGCTACGATGAAACACCTGTTTCAGACTATGGCTATGTTGCCAAAGACGGCGATATCTGGATTTATACCGGCATTACATCTGTGAACGGTGACAGCTCAAATATCGGTTTTCTTCTTGCAAACGAAAGAACAGGCGAAAGCAGATATTATACCGTTGCAGGTGCAGACGAAAAATCTGCAATGGCCGCCGCGGAAGGTGAAGTTCAGGAAAAGGGCTATCAGGCTTCTTTCCCCTCGCTCATCAATGTAGACGGCAACCCCACATATATTATGGTGCTTAAGGATTCGGGTGGGTTAGTTAAGCTTTATGCTGCAGTAAATGTAGAGCAGTATAATCTGGTTACAACGGCATCAACCCAGGCGGAGTGCATTGCAAAATATAAGGTGCTTTTAGGAACAGACGAAAAAGAAGAGCCCACACAGGAAATGGAAACGGTTGCTATTACCATTGCTTCGATAAAATATATAGACATTGACGGTAATACTTATATTTATCTTATCGACACAAAAGAAAATATTTATAAAGCAAAGGCATCAAGCCACGAAAATATGATCCTTCTTGGTGAGGGCGACACAGTTGAAATTACTCACAATGAAGCAAACATAGTCTCGTGTAAAAAAGTGGGAAAATAACGCTTTAGGGAGAGCAGAAGCTCTCCCGATTTTTTGCACAAAAACATTATACCGCAAAGCGTTGCAAAGATTTATTTATTATGTTACAATCGGTCAGAGGTGTTATTATGAAATTTATGTCTTTTAATATTCAGCACGCGACGGACTATATCCGTCAGGTGATTGACCTTGATTATTTTGCAAAGGAGCTTCGCCGCCTTAATCCCGATTTTCTCGGTCTTAACGAGGTTATGAACGAGGGTGACGACGAGGAATACACCGACCAGGTTGCGTTTTTCAAAAAAGAGCTTGGCTGGAACGGTTATTTTGATCTTGGTGCGCTTATTGACGGCAACAACCCTTTCGGCAATGCAATTCTTTCAAAATACCCTATCAAATCTGCCGAAACCGTTGCAATTCCCGACCCCGAGGACAAAAGCGAGGATACATATTATGAGTCGCGTTGTGTTATAAAGGCCGTGGTTGAGGTTGACGGTGTTGACGTGTGCTGGCTTGTGTGCCATATGGGCCTTGCAAAGCTTGAAAGGGTAAACGCGGTTGAAGTCATCTGCCGACTTATTGACGAAACGGATATGCCCGTTATTCTTATGGGCGACTTCAATGTTGAGCCTGACGGTGAGGTGCTTTTGCCAATCCGTGAAAGATTGCTCGACACAGCAGATATTTCCGACAGCGCAAAGGAATGTACCTTCCCCTCAGACAAGCCGTTCAAAAAAATAGACTA
>JAZNVB010000069.1:0-10459 GCA_045592585.1 Clostridia bacterium | reverse complement strand
CAAAGAACATCGGGTTTTATATTTTTAACAAATTTAATTATTTCTGCAATTTCAGCCACCGAAAAGGTCTTTCTGGTTTGATAGCCCTTTGACCTCTGGATTGTAACAAGGCGTGTTTTTTCGTTGATGGCGTTTTTTATTCCTTCCCAGTCAAAACCGCCGTCGGGAAGCAGGTCAACCTGACGGTAGGTAACGCCGTATTCTGCAAGAGAGCCTGTTGTTGGACGGATTCCAATTACACCCTCCAATGTGTCATAGGGCTTGCCCACAGGTGAAAGCAGTTCGTCGCCGGGGCGCAGATTTGCGCTGAGTGCAAGGGCAAGGGCGTGTGTTCCGCAGGTAATCTGTGGGCGCACAAGGGCATCCTCACAATTAAAACAGTCAGCATAAACCTGTTCTAAAGTGTCACGGCCCACATCGTCATAGCCATAGCCTGTTGATTCGTTAAAGCACGCCGCATCAACACGGTTTTTCTGCATTGCAGAAATCACTTTAAGCTGATTATACTCCGCGGTTTCGTCTATATTATGAAATCTGTCGGCAAGACTTTTGATTATTCTTTCGCCAAAGTCAAAAACCTCATCACAGATGCCAAAGTTCGAATAAATGTTATCTTTTGCCATTTTCTTACGCCTCCAAGGAAGAATTATACAACAATTATCGAAAATAGTCAATTGATTTTTTGTAGCAATTGTGATATACTTAGCATATATTAGTGAACGGAGGTTTTGACTTTATGAATATATGTGTTTACGGTGCATCAAGCGATGCAATTGACAAAAGATACATAGAGGCAGGGGAAGTCTTGGGCGAGGAAATGGCAAGGCGAGGACATTCGCTGGTTTATGGCGGCGGTGCCTGCGGTCTTATGGGGGCTGTTGCCCGTGGAATGACCCGTGGCGGCGGCGAGATAATCGGTGTTGCACCCTCGTTCTTTCAGGTGGACGGCGTTCTTTATGACAAGTGTACCGAGTTTATTTACACCGAAACCATGCGTGAGAGAAAGCAGATTATGGAAGACCGTGCCGATGCCTTTATTATGACACCGGGCGGAATTGGCACTTATGAAGAATTTTTTGAAATCCTTACCTTAAAGCAGCTTGACCGCCATCCAAAAGCGATAGCGGTGCTTAACACATTGGGTTATTATGACATAATCAATGAACTTATGCAGCGCACAGCCGACCTTCATTTTATGAAGCCTGCGTCAATGAAACTTTATGAAACCTTTGACGAAACTTCGGCAATGCTTGACTATATCGAAAATTACACCGACCCGGGATTTAATATTCACGAAATGAAACATATCGGTTAAGAATTTATGAACAAAACTTAAACAATTTACCACAGCCGTTGATTTTTAATCGGGGCTGTGGTAAAATGCTTTAAGAGGTGAAATTAAGTGGAAGAACTCAAAATAAAAGGTCAGGCGGCAAAGCTGGCTGCATCCCATCTTGCAGTTGCAGGTGAAGATGTTAAAAATGCCGCTTTAAATAAAATAGCACAAGCTTTTTTGGAAAAGGCAGACTATATCCTTGCAGAAAACAAAAAGGATATTGACTCTGCACGCAAAAACGGTATTTCAGAGGGGCTTATTGACAGACTTACGTTAAATGATGAAAGAATTGCTGCAATGGCAGAGGGCATACGTCAGGTTACCGACCTTCCCGACCCAATTGGCGAGATGGTCAGCCAGTTCACACGCCCCAATGGGTTGCTGATTGGCGAGGTGCGTGTTCCCCTAGGTGTTGTGGGAATTATTTATGAGGCACGGCCCAATGTTACTGCAGATGCGGCGGCATTGTGCATCAAATCAGGAAACGCTTGTATTTTGCGTTGCGGCAAGGAAGCTCACGCATCAAGTATGGCGATTACAAGCGTTATTCGTGATGCACTTAAATCGGTTGGCCTGCCTGCCGACTGTGTAAATCTTGTTGAAGATACAAGCCGTGAAAGCGCCCTTGCCCTGATGAAATTAAATGATTATCTTGATGTAATAATTCCCCGTGGCGGTGCAGGTCTTATCCGCAGTGTTGTTGAAAATGCTACCGTTCCTGCTATTGAAACGGGCACGGGTAACTGCCATGTTTTTGTTGACGAAAGTGCTGATTTTGATATGGCAGAGAAAATTATTATCAATGCCAAAACATCACGGCCTTCTGTTTGCAATGCGGAGGAAAAGCTTCTTGTGCACAAGTCGGTTGCAAAGGAATTTTTGCCTTGTATTTTAAAGGCTCTTGCCGAAAAGTCGGTTGAGATTATCGGTGATGATGAGGTTTGCGGTATTTACCCTGATGCCACCCCTGCCACAGAGGATGACTGGGGCACAGAATACCTTGATTTGAAGATTGGCGTAAAGGTTGTTGATGGCATTGCTGAGGCGATTGAGCATATCAACAGATACGGCAGCCGTCATTCCGAGGCGATAGTTACAAAGGATGATGCAAATGCTCAAAAGTTTCTGCAAAGCATTGATGCGGCTGCGGTTTATGTTAATGCGTCGACCCGTTTTACCGACGGCTTTGAATTTGGCTTTGGTGCAGAAATCGGTATCAGTACCCAAAAAATTCATGCACGAGGCCCCATGGGGCTTAAAGCTCTTACCACAACAAAATACATTATCCGTGGCTGCGGACAAATAAGATGATTAAAGGATGTAAATAACAATGGAACAAGAACTTAAAAAAGCGTTTTTAGCTCAGGTAAATATCCCTGAGGACACGGGCAAAATTTTTGCAGACTATGCGCACCAGTTTGAAGAGCTGATGATGATTTATCAGTGTGCCATTCAGGAGGTTACCACCAAGCTGGAGGTGCTCAGCCAGGAAATGTCGGTGCGGTATAAGCGCAATCCTATTGAAACTATAAAATACCGTATTAAAAAACCAAAAAGCATTGCCGAAAAGCTGATGCGCAATCAGCTCCCTGTTACACTGGATGCGGTTTCTGCACACCTTAACGACGTGGCAGGTGTCAGGGTAATATGCTCATTTATTGACGATATTTATACAGTTGCCAATATGCTGACCCGTCAGGATGATATAAACCTTATCGCAGTTAAGGATTATATCAAAAAGCCAAAGGCAAATGGTTATCGCAGTTATCATATGATTATTGAAATACCGGTTTTCTTCTCGGACAAAAAACAGCCGGTAAAGGTGGAGGTGCAGATACGCACAATTGCAATGGATTTCTGGGCAAGCCTTGAACATCACGTTAAATACAAAAAAGACGTGCCCAACCCCGAAGAGATTGCTGCACGCCTTAAAAAATGTGCCGATGTAATTTCTGCAACAGATACCGAGATGCAGGATATAGCACATTATATTGACCTTGTTTAAATGTATCTTATAAACTCAATATATCCATCCTTAATTGGCAGGACATTATCATTTTCGGTGGCGGTGCCCTTATGGGCTCTGCCGCCTATTATTTTGCAGTTTTTGCCTTTTCCTTTATATATACATTCATATCCCAAAAAGGCACGAAGGATGCGGTCGGCAGTAGCTGCTGTCATATCCTCGGTTACCGTCATATCTTCGTCGGTGGGAGCGTCCCAATAGTCGCCCTCGCCCTGAGGTGTGGCGCCTGAATACAGCTCGTTAAAATTATTTGTCAGCTCTTTCATCATGGGGGGAATAAGGGCATAAACCTTATCCATGAATGACACTAAGGTTTCATCATCGGTCAGCTCAAATTCCCTTTGCAACAAAATATCACCAGTATCAAAGCCTTCGGCAATTTTGTGAATGGTAACACCGCTTTTTTTCATTCCTTTAAGAATGGTCTGCGGCATGGGCCATGAGCCCCTGCCAACAGGCAAAAGGCTGGGGTGAATATTCACAATGGGAAAGCCGGTGCAGACAGGAATTTTAAAATAATAACCTGCACAAACGGCAAAGGCATAGCCTTCCTTTTTTAGCCTTTCAATATCATCAACTGTTATTCGTGTCAGCTTGCAGGGAATGTTGTGTGATGATGCATAGTGGCATATTTTAAGGTTAAATTCGGTTATATTATCAGTTTTGCAGGTAAAGATTTCACCTATTTCACAGCCAAGATTTTCAAGACTTTCAAGAGCATTAAAAAATAAATCTATTCCTATATATGCTATCTTCAAAATATACCACTCCTTTGTATCATATAAAGAACACCAATATTCAGCACTGCTGTTATGGGAGTAAAAAATCTGAATTTACCCTTGCTTGTTTTATGATTAAATACTATCATTCCAAACATTGCCCCAAAACCACCAAGCAAAAATGCAAGTATAAGGAGGTTTTGTTCGCTTATTCGTCTTTTTTTGCGTCGTGCAAGAAATTTGTCGATACCGTAAATCAGCGCAACAAGAATATTCCAGCCGATAAAAATGTGGTTGTATATCATATTTTCACCTGATTATTAGTTTTTTACAGTATAGCATATATTATAAAAAAAAGAAAGAGCACAGATAAAAAATCAGTGCTCTTTTCTGGCTGCCGGACTAGGATTCGAACCCAGACAAACAGAGTCAGAGTCTGCTGTGCTACCTTTACACAATCCGGCAATATTTAAAAATAAAAAAATCAATTTGGTGCGAGCAGTGGGACTTGAACCCACACGTCGGTTGACACACGCCCCTCAAACGTGCCTGTCTGCCTATTCCAGCATGCTCGCATCTTCAAATCAACTCGTTTATTATAATACCAATTAGCTAATTTGTCAAGGGTTTTTTTGAAAAAATTTAAAAAATTTGTATTATAAATATTTCTTCTGCATAAAGTTAAGCAGGAGGCGATTTGTGCAATGAAAATTTTTAAAACTTACCTGATTGCAATTTTAATTCCACTGGCGGTTGGTGGACTGGCAGCCCTTTTGACACGGGGCAATATGATGCTGTTTGACGAAATAGTAAAGCCGCCCCTTGCGCCGCCGCCGATACTCTTTCCCATAGTGTGGACAGTGCTTTATATTTTAATGGGTATCGGTAGCGCAAGAGTTTATCTTAAAAAAGATACTATGCCACGGGAGGCAACCAATGCTTTAAGGACGTACGCAGTGCAGTTGTTTTTTAACTTTTTCTGGAGCTTGATATTCTTTAACCTTCGGACATTCCTGTTTGCATTTATTTGGCTGATTGCTTTGTGGGGACTGATAATTGTTATGCTGTTTGAGTTTTATAAAATTGATAAACCCGCGGCAATAATAAATATTCCGTACCTTCTGTGGGTAACATTTGCGGCGTATCTTAATCTGGCAATATATATTTTAAATTAGAGGGGCTGATGCCCCTCTTTTATTCGATTGACTCCAGATAATCCTCAAAGTTGCTCTTGATAACCGTTACACGGGGACCGTAGATAACCTGAACGCCCGAGCCGCTTTTGATTATGCCCGAGGCTCCGCTTTGGCGAAGCAGATTATCATTTACTTTGGAGCTGTCCTTTACGGTAACACGCAGCCTTGTGGCACAGCAGTCAACATTAACGAGATTATCCTTGCCGCCAAGACCTTCTAAAATAAGGGGTGATTTGTCTTCCTTTGCGGCGTTAACGTCCTTTCGGGTATAAAGCTTTGTGTCTGCCTCGTCATCTTCGCGGCCGGGGGTGATAAAGTTGAACTTTTTGATGAGATAGCGGAAGATAAAATAGTACACCGCAAAATAGATTATACCAACCCAGATAACATTCAGCCAGTTGGTTTTGTCATTACCCTGCAGAATTCCGAAAAGAAACAGGTCAATAACACCACCCGAGAAGGTCATTCCAACACCAACATTCAGGATGTGCATAATCATATAGGCAAGGCCGGCAAAAATACTGTGTATTACATAAAGCACCGGGGCAACAAAGAGGAAGGTGAACTCGATTGGTTCGGTGATACCCGTAAGGATTGATGTCAGTGCCGCAGAAAGCAGCAAACCGCCTGCAACCTGTTTTTTGGAGGGCTTTGCAACAGAATACATAGCAAGAGCTGCACCAGGCAGACCAAAAATCATCAGGGGGAATTTGCCACTCATAAAGCGGGTTGCCTCAACCGAGAACTGCGTTGTAGAGGGTGATGCAAGCTGAGCAAAGAAGATATTCTGTGCGCCTGCAACGGTCTGACCGTCGATAACCATACTTCCGCCAAGACCTGTCTGCCAGAAGGGCATATAAAATACGTGGTGCAGACCAAAGGGGATAAGGGCACGCTCGATTGTTCCGTAAATAAATGTGCCAAAGTATCCTGACCGAAGCACCAGATCCCCAAGTGAATATATTCCGCGCTGAACGTAGGGCCACACAAAATACATAACAAGACCCACAAGAATATACACAAAGGTGGAAATGATGGGCACAAAACGCACACCGCCAAAGAATGAAATAACGGTGGGTAGCTGTATTTTGTAAAAGCGGTTGTGAAGAGCCGCAACACCAAGACCAACAATAATACCGCCAAACACACCCATTTCAAGGGACTTTATGCCCACAACGTTGGCAATGGTACCTTCAAGCATAGCTCCTTCGGCAAGCTGACCATTAAGTGAAAGAAGGGTGGAGATTGTCTGGTGCATAATAAAGAAGGCAATGGCTGCAGATAGCACCGCAGTTCCGTGCTCCTTTTCTGCCATACCAAGGGCAACGCCCATAGCAAATATTATGGGCAGATTGGCAAAGACAATGTTACCCGTTTGGGCAAGCACCTGCATTACGGAGTTAAGGAATGTTCCGGGACCGAGGATTGAACCAAGGTTATATGCCTCTATGGTGGTGGGGTTGGTAAGGGATGAGCCTATGCCAAGCAAAAGCCCTGCAATGGGCAACAGTGCTATGGGAAGCATAAATGAACGGCCTACCCTTTGCAGAATACTGAAAAGTCCGTTTTCACTTTTGTTTTTCATAATTTTCAAATCCTTTCTTAAAAGATGTGGGGTGTTGCCCCATGGTGTTTATATTATTTGTATTTCATAGCAGGGCTGCCAGCCTTTGCCGTTGGCGACTCAAGAATGCTGAAGCTTTTCAGCTTTTCGGGATTTGTAACCACTACGGCTGTTGCTGTGCTGTAACCTTTTTCCTTTAAAAAGTCAAGGTCGGCGTGGGCAAGGGCATCACCTGCAGTAAGGCGGTCGCCCTTCTTTACCAGTGGTGTAAAGCCTTCGCCCTTCAGCTCCACCGTGTCAATTCCAATATGGACAAGTATTTCAAGACCATCATCGGTGGTTATGCAGTAGGCGTGCAAAGTGGCGGTGACATCTGTTACCACACCGCTTGCCGGACTGAAAAATTCGCCCGTGGTGGGGATTACCCCAAAGCCTTCGCCAAGTATTTTTTGCGAAAATACCTTGTCGGGGATTTTGGAAACATTGATAATCCGTCCGTTGGCAACGGAGGTAAGTGTTTTTTCCTTCTTAAAAAAATTAAACATAAAAGCTCCTTTCGTTAATCAAGGCTACGTATTTTTTCACGGACAGGCAGAATACAAGGGGGCGATACAGAGAGCTCGTCAATGCCTATCCTCAAAAATTCTTCGGTCAGGCTTAAATCTGCTCCAAGCTCACCGCATATCCCTGCCCAAATGCCTGAATTGTGGGCATTTTTAACAACCATTTCAATCAAACGAAGGAGAGCAGGGTGGTGAGGGTCAAAAAATGACTCCAGGTGAGAATTCTGCCGGTCAATGGCAAGGGTGTATTGGCTCAGGTCATTTGTGCCAATACTGAAAAAGTCTACTTCGGGGGCAAGCTGGTCGCTGATGATTGCTGCCGCAGGAGTTTCAATCATAATTCCAACTTCGATGTCTTCGTTAAAGGGCAAGCCTTCGGTATTTAGTTCGGTTTTTGCCTCCTCAAGAACTTTTTTTGCGGCAATTACCTCCTGAAGAGAGATAATCATAGGAAGCATTATTGCAAGATTGCCGTACGCAGAGGCTCGAAGAATGGCTCGAAGCTGTGTTTTAAAGAGCTTTGTATCGGTCAGGCAAATGCGGATTGCTCTGAAACCAAGGGCAGGGTTTTCTTCGTCAGGAAGGTTAAAGTAGCCAATTTTTTTGTCAGCACCTATGTCAAGTGTGCGGATGATTACGGGTTTTCCCAGCATCCCCTCGGCAACCTCTTTATACTTGACAAATTGTTCGTCCTCGGTTGGGGCGGTGTCCTTTTCAAGATACAAAAATTCGCTGCGGAAAAGGCCTATGCCGCCTGCATCATTTTGCAGAGCCAAGGCAAGGTCTGTGGGACTTCCTATATTTGCATACACCTTCACAGATTTACCTGATTTGGTTTCGTTGGACTTCCCTTTCAGCTCTGCAAGCAGCCGGGTGCGGTTATCTTCAAGCTCTTTTCGTTTTTTGAAATCGGAAATTTTATCATCGCTGGGGTCGATATAAAGTGTTCCGCTTGCTCCGTCAAGGATTGCTGTTTTGCCGTGATGTGTGTTTTCAATTTCACCGGTGCAGATAATGGCAGGTATGTTCATTGTCCGTGCAAGAATTGCAGTGTGGGACGAGGGCGAGCCCTGAAAGGTTACAAAACCAAGAATTTTTTCTTTGTCAAGCTGAACGGTTTCGCTGGGAGTAAGGTCGTCTGCGACAATTATTGACGGTTCGGTGAGTTCGTTGCCACCGGCACATTCCCCTGAGAGGATTGTTGTAAGCCGTTTGGCAATGTCCTGAACATCGGCGCACCGTGCCTGCATATATTCGTCGTCCATATTGCTGAAGGTGCGGGCAAAAATGTCAGATGTGTAGTTAACTGCATATTCGGCGTTTACCGATTGATTGAGTATCATTGCTGTGATTGCACCGTGATAGTCTTCGTCGTCCAGCATCATTATATGAATCTGGAAAACCTGGGCATTTGCCTCGCCAACTTCGGCAACCGCTTTTTGATAAAGGGAGTGAAGATTGGCCTTTGCCTCTGCACGTGCATCATTAAAACGCTGAATTTCCGCATTGGGGTTCTGAACTTTTATCCGTTTTATAGTTTGAGGACAGTTGCACAAAAAGTGCAGTTTGCCCATCGTCAGGGCATTGCAGACACCTTTTCCGTTGATTTCAAGCATAGGTTTTCCTCCGTCTGTTAGTTATTCTTGAAATAGTATAAACCAAAAAGACATAAATCATACTGCAAAGTAAATTTCAGCCTTTTATATTATTGACAAATTATGCGGAAGATAGTATTCTTGTTATGTAAGTTTTATGAATACTACATCAATTTAAGAATGCTAAAAACATATTTAAAAAAGGAATATGATGAAGGGCGGGTTTGTAATTGAAAGTGTTATTGATGAGGACGGAAACTAATATTTTTTGTCCCTGAACACTGGACATTAGGGACCAAAGACGAAACCTTAGTATTTATGCGGGTTTGCGGAGTTGCGGTTCACTTTTATTTGCTGTAAAAATGGCAAATACAACTCGAATTTCGAAAGGTGGTAGGTATTTATCGTAAATATTCGCTTTTAAGCGATGAGAACATTATGTTCTTATAAAAATTAAAAACAAGTATGTTTTTTGGCAGACTATAGAAAAAAATCTATAGTCTGCCATTTTTTGTATCTATTATTAAAAATAATAAAAATCGGAGGATTAAAAAATGGTTGAATATTTTGTAACAAAAGGAAAATTGGTAGTAAGAAACGGAGCGCCACTTGTAGTGTTAGATGGAGAAGAAAAAGCTCTTTCACAGGTAGAGTTCATTTTATGGACGGGCCTGCACTGGAATGTTTTAAATAAGGAAACTCTTAAAGCGGAGTTTGACAGAAGAATGAGAAAATACAATCTGAGCTTAGATGTTTCTTTTGAGCAGACACTTAACCGCTTAAAGACCAGAGAACTTATAGTAGGCAAGTCGGATTATCTCGCGGTAGATGCATTATACAATCTGGTAAAGAATTTGTATGTAGTACCTCTTGGAACAGTTAATAAATTCAAAAGAGCAATGATGTTTTTATATATGTTTTTCATTCAAGGAATTCCACTTGATAAATGTAGAGAGACCATGTGTGATTTCGAATTAAAAGATATTGAAAAACAAATTATTGGTTTTTCAAAAAGACTTAAGGTTTCGGGCGCAGAACTTATCCGCATCAATGACAAAGATTTGTGGAATATAAAGTCAGAAGATGATATTGTTCCGCTTGCGTATGAGGAACACGAAGATTTGGACTCTATTGGAAACTTCACAAGATTCTCAAAGGATAAAAACAAAGTCCTTGAAGCAATTGTGAATCTGTACTTAAAGAAACAAATTGTATTTGAATAATAGAAAGGAACGGTGACTTATGAAAAGGGCAGTAAGTATTTTATTAATGGTTGTAATTATGACAATGTGCGTGAACGTATCAGCACAAACAGATGTGAAAGTAACTCTTGATGGGAATGAAATTTTTTTCCCTGACGCAAAACCGTTTGTTGATGAAAGAGACAGGGTTTTAGTGCCAATCAGATTTGTATCGGAGGCCCTTGGCGCTTTGGTTGATTGGAAAAACGAAAGTCGTAC
>JAZNVB010000068.1:0-2557 GCA_045592585.1 Clostridia bacterium | reverse complement strand
CGTGAAGCTCCCTTAAATTCAGGAGGTGAAAGTTACTATGGCAAAGGCAGTCAAGAAAACCAGACGTCGTAGAGAAAAGAAAAATATTGAACGTGGTGCGGCTCATATCAAGTCAACCTTTAACAATACAATCGTTACCATCACTGACGTTGCCGGAAATGCAATTTCATGGGCATCAGCAGGTGGCTTAGGTTTCAGAGGTTCAAAGAAGAGCACTCCTTTTGCTGCGCAGATGGCAGCAGAAACAGCTGCAAAGGCAGCAATGGAACACGGTCTTAAATTTGTAGAAGTATACGTAAAAGGTCCTGGCAGCGGTAGAGAAGCAGCTATTCGTGCCCTTCAGGTTGCTGGTCTTGAAGTTAATATGATTAAGGATGTTACACCTATTCCTCACAACGGTTGCAGACCCCCCAAGAGAAGAAGAGTGTAATTATTCCTGAATGCGTTAAAAGGAGGTAAAAAGTATGGCTAAAAATATGCAGCCCGTTTTGAAAAAATGTAGGGCTTTAGGAATTGAGCCGGGTGTTATGGGCGTTCATAAGAGCTCAAACAGAAACCCGCTTAAAGCCGGAAGAAAAAAATCCGAATACGGCCAGCAGTTAAATGAAAAGCAGAAGCTGAAGTTTATCTATGGTGTACTCGAAAAACAGTTCCATAAATACTATCTTGATGCAACTAAGAAGGATGGCATTACAGGTGAAATGCTTCTCCAGATTCTGGAATCACGTTTCGACAATGTTATTTTCCGTCTTGGTTTGGCAAACACCAGAAGAGAAGCAAGACAGCTTGTATCTCATGCACACTTTTTGATCAATGGCAAAAAGGTGAACATTCCTTCATATTTGGTAAAGCCCGGCGATGTAATTTCTGTTCGTGAAAAGAGTCGCAGCAGCGTTAAGTTTACCACTTTGATGGGACAGGACGTTATTGTTCCCAAGTGGCTTGATATGAACAAGGATACAATGGAAGGCAGAGTTGTTGCTCTTGCTGAAAGAGACGATATCGATTATCCTGTTGAAGAGCATCTCATCGTCGAATTCTACAGCAAATAATAAACTGTATCCAGACGTTTGCCGCATTTCGCGGCAGGTTCATAAATTTTGCACAGCCCTGATGGACATTACAGAAAGATATGTTCGGAAAGTGAAACAAGGTTTCGCCTTGTGGGATATGCATTTTCTGTTATCCCTGTGTTAAAGAAATTGAGTAGGAGGGCTAAATATGATAGAAATAGAAAAGCCAAGAGTTGAATGTGTTCACGTATCAGATGACAATAGCTACGGCAAGTTCGTTGTTGAGCCTTTGGAAAGAGGATACGGCACAACTTTGGGTAATTCGCTTAGAAGAATTCTCCTTTCATCTCTCCCGGGTGTAGCTGTAAATTCTGTCAAGATTGACGGAATTTTACACGAGTTTTCAACAATTCCCGGCGTTGCAGAAGATGTTACAGAGATTATCCTCAACATAAAGAAGCTTGCAATTAAGCTTCATTCAGATGGTCCAAAGACAATCTACATCAATCACGAGGGTGCAGGCGATATTTGTGCCCGTGATATCAAGTGTGATTCAGACGTTGAAATCATCAACGGTGATTTGCACATTGCAAAGCTCAACGAGGATGCTAAACTGTTTATGGAAATCGTTATTGACAGAGGTCGCGGTTATGTTTCTGCCGACAGAAACAAGCAGCTTCTTCAGCCTGTTATCGGCGTGATTCCGGTGGATTCAATTTATACACCTGTTATGAAGGTGAATTATACTGTTGACAACACCCGAGTTGGTCAGATTACAGACTATGACAAGCTTGTGCTTGAGGTTTGGACTGATGGAACAATCAATCCCCCCGATGCAGTAAGCTTGGGTGCGAAGATACTCAACGAGCATTTAAATCTTTTCATAGATTTATCTGAAAGTGCAAAGAATGCAGAAATCATGATTGAAAAGGAAGAAAGCAAGAAGGAAAAGGTTCTTGAAACTACAATCGAAGAACTTGACCTTTCGGTGCGTTCTTACAACTGTTTGAAGCGTGCAGGCATCAACACTGTTCAGGATTTGACAAACCGTAGCGAAAACGATATGATGAAGGTAAGAAACCTTGGTCGCAAATCGCTTGAAGAGGTTATTGCAAAGCTTGACAGCCTTGGACTTGCACTTACTACAAACGAAGACTAATTTCCTGAAGGTTCACGCCTTTAGTTGAAGCATTTTATTGAAAGAGGTGATAGTATGGCACACCAGAGAAAGTTGGGAAGACCCACTGATCAGAGAATAGCAATGTTAAGAAGTATGACAACTGCTTTCCTTGAAACAGGTAGAATTGAAACAACAACTACCAGAGCTAAGGAAGTTCAGAAGTTGGCTGAAAAAATGATTACACTCGGTAAAAAGAACACACTTCACACAAGACGTCAGGCTCTTGAATTCATTACAAAGGAAGACGTTGTTACAAAGTTGTTCGCTGAGATTGCTCCTAAGTATGCTGAGCGTAACGGTGGTTATACAAGAATTATGAAGGTTGGTCCCAGACGCGGTGACGCTGCTGAGATTTCAATTCTGG
>JAZNVB010000067.1:0-6659 GCA_045592585.1 Clostridia bacterium | reverse complement strand
TAGCATCAGCAACCTTCATAAAGCCTGCAATGTTTGCACCTGCAACAAGGTCATAGCCAAGACCGTATTCTTCAGCAGCTTCCATTGAAACCTTGGGAATGTTAACCATAATGCCCTTAAGCTTTTCGTCAACCTCTTCTGCTGTCCAGTTGTATCTCATTGAGTTCTGAGCCATTTCAAGTGATGAAACCGCAACACCGCCGGCATTAACAGCCTTTGAAGGCCCGATAATAGCCTTTGCTTCCTTAAGATATTCCATAGCATCGTCTGTTGTGGGCATATTTGCAACTTCGATATAATACTTTGTGCCGTTTGCCACGATCTTCTTTGCTTCGTCAAGTGTAACCTCGTTCTGTGTTGCGCAAGGCATACAGATGTCAACCTTAACTTCCCAGGGCTTTTTGCCTGCAAAGAACTGACAGCCAAACTTATCAGCATAATCCTGTGCACGGTCACGGCCTGAAGATCTCATTTCAAGGAGATATGCAATCTTTTCTTTTGTGGTAACGCCGTCGGGATCGTAAACATAACCGTCAGGACCTGAAATTGTAACAACCTTACCGCCAAGGTCTGCAACCTTCTGGCAAACACCCCATGCAACGTTACCAAAGCCTGAAACTGCAACAGTTTTGCCTTCGATTGTGTCGCCAAGATGCTTAAGAACTTCGTTTGCATAATATGTAGCACCAAAGCCTGTAGCCTCGGGTCTGATAAGTGAACCGCCATAAGATAAGCCCTTGCCCGTAAGGACACCGTTTTCCCAGCAAGCCTTGATTCTCTTGTACTGACCGAAGAGGTAACCGATTTCTCTGCCGCCTACACCGATATCGCCTGCAGGAACGTCAACGTCCGGTCCGATATGTCTGTAAAGCTCTGTCATAAATGCCTGACAGAATCTCATAATTTCTGCATCACTCTTACCTCTTGGGTCAAAGTCGCTGCCGCCCTTACCGCCGCCGATAGGAAGACCTGTAAGGCTGTTTTTAAATGTCTGTTCAAAGCCAAGGAACTTGATAATACCAACATAAACAGAGGGATGGAAACGAAGGCCGCCCTTGTAAGGACCGATTGCACTGTTAAACTGAATACGGTAGCCTGTGTTTACGTGAATCTTGCCGTTGTCATCCTCCCAGGTAACACGGAATATAATCTGTCTTTCGGGCTCAGCCATTCTTTCAAGAAGAGCCGCCTTTTCATACTCCGGATGCTTTTCAACAACAGGAGCTATGCTTGAAAACACCTCTGTAACTGTCTGAATAAATTCAGGCTCGTTAGGATGTTTTTTCTTTACTTCATCGATAACTCTTTCAACATATGTCATAAATATTTCCCCCTAAATAAAAATAATGGTACAATTTTAACACTTTTTTACACTTTTTGCAATAGTTCTACGAAAATTTTCTTAAATTATATGCAAATTTTCCAATTTAGTTTTTTTCAATCAAGCTGTAACTGTAAAATCTGACAAATAACTATTTTTTAAATTTCTTGTTCATTTCCCGTATATTCCTGCGATAATCTCTTGGTGAATGTCCGTAAAATCGCTTGAATTTTTTGGCAAACTGTGCCGCATCAACAAAACCTACCCTGCTCATAATTTCACCAAGCGGCAGTTCTGTTTCTTCTATAAGTCTTTTTGCTGTTTCAATTTTTCGTCTTTGAACAAAATATAACGGTGTTTCGCCTGTTTTCTTTTTAAAAGCTCTTATAAAATGCGTAGGATGCAAATGGCACACCCCGGCTAGCTCCTCCAGCTTTATATTTTGTTCAATGTTTTCATTAACAAACTTTACCACCTGACTTATGTCATCATCGTATGAACCATCCATCTCCGTTTCAGGTGATGCCATTTCTATATACTCGCCGATAAGGCGCAAAAGAGCTGCTTTTCTGTAAAACATATCTGCCGCCTTAACATCATCGGACTTTGCCGTTACTATCCTGAACAACTTGTCAATCTTTGCGGTTTGTTTAACATCTATATAATACGGCATATTCATATTTCCAAAAAGCACACTGTTATCAGGATACATATCAAAATGTATCCAAAATTTACTGAAGGGTTTTGTTGTATCATTAGCATAAGAATGCGGTGTGCATGCCGGAATAAAAAACCATCTGCCGGGAATTCCTTCATACTCTTTTCCTCTGATTGTTATTTTGCAGCCTCCATCTTTTATATAATAGAACTTGTTCTGCCCGAAAAAATCAGAAGTCAGCTTCCATTCCGCACCTGTGTTTATTGAAAAAAATCCGCCAGCATGACAGATAGCATTTAAATTTGATGCAAAAAGATTATTTAAACTATCCATACCAACCTCGCTAATTTTTGACAACTTTAAGATAATTATTTATATTTTATTTGGATTATAGCAGATGTATAATTTATTTGTCAACAATATTTATTAAAGGAGTTATTAACGTGACAAATCACGTTAATAACTCTGATGGATTTTATTGCACCGCCGAGTTTTTGTGCCTGAGAGGCGCAAAACGGCGATGTGCATAATTTCCATTACACGCCTTATCTGCCCGCGATAAGATATGTGTATATTTTTAATTGCTATTTGCGGGCAGAAAGGCTATGGAAATTATTATGCTGAAACCCGAAAAAAATTATGATTTCAGAAAAGAACTTATGCAGGTGCACAAACCAAACCGCCGTGATTTAAGCCTTGAACCAAAGGCAAATGAAGTATCATTGGCAGACGGCATCTGCATTGTTCTTCCCGATAACGCAAATGCGGTTATCATCACCGCTGCAAACGACTTTGCAGATTATATGAATGTATCTATGAATACAGGTGCAATGGTATCGCCAAAGGCAGTTGACGGTTGTTTCCCGATTATCCTTGCAATCAACACAGATATTGAAGATGCAAGCGGTTATATGGGCTATCGCATTACCACAAAAGCCGACGGTGTTTTGATTGAAGGATGGCACGACAAGGGCATTGCTCAGGCACTTTACGGACTTGAAGATATAATGAATATCTGCAAAGCCCCTTATCTTGAAATTGGTGTAATTAAGAGAAGAGCAGTATTTGAAAGACGTTTTACCCAATCGCCCCTTGGCTTTATGGCATACACCGATGAAATGCTGTCGCTTATTGCCCACTATGGTATGGACTGTATTTCGGTATGGGCAATAGATATGGAAAAAGACCGTTTTGGTGCGCATTATGACTTGCCTCTTCTTTGTGACAGAGCCGAAAAATACGGAATTGATGTTTATCTTGAATCATACATACATCATTCAAAGCACCCCGACGACCCGGGTGCGTACGAGTATTATGACGAACTGTACGGCAAGATGTTTTCTAAATGTCCAAAACTTAAGGGTATTTCATTAAGCGGTGAGGCTGCAAGATTTTACAGTCACGACCCCCACGCCCTTACCCCCGAAGAACGTGCGGTTAAAGACGGTATTCCCAAGACCAAACCCAATCCCGGATGGTGGCCCTGCTATGACTACCCTGCATGGATTGAAGTTATCAAAAAAGCCATTTTCAAGCACCGCCCCGATGCCGACATTGTTTTTGGTTCATACAACTGGGGATATGTTGACGAAAAATACCGTATTGAGCTGATTGAAAACCTTCCCGAAGGCATTAGCTTTTGCCCAAGCTGGGATATATTCGGCCGTGTTAATATAGGTGATGTCAAGGAACAGGTTTCAGACTATTCACTTTCATACACCGGGCCAAGTGAATACTTTAAAAGCGAAGCCATCGCCGCAAAGAAAAAGAATGTCCGCCTTTATGTAAACGGACAGATGTCGGGCAGAACCTGGGATTTTGGTGTTGTACCTTATGAACCAATGCCTTATCAATGGACAAAGAGATATCAGAACCTTCTTGACGCAAACAAAGAATGGGGGCTTTGCGGTGTTAACGAAAACATCCATTACGGCTTCCACCCCTCCTTTATCACCGACCTTGAAAAACAGATGTTCTTCACCAACGGCAAAGAACCCACCGAAATTCTTCGTGACATTCTTGTTCGTGATTACGGCGAGGAAAACTTTGAAACTATCGACAAAGCAATGCATATCTGGAGCGAGGCAATAACACACTTCGTTGCCACCAACGAAGACCAGTACGGTGCATTCCGTGTTGGACCCTCCTACCCCCTGTGGACTTATGACAACTGGTATGTTCCCAACGACCACAACGGTATATATCCACCCTGTGATTATGCAGTACATAAAGGCATATACTACTCAACATACAGACCCGATTATCACAAGGATTATATGTCACTTCACGGTATCAGAATGCAGGCACACCTTAAAGAATTTGCAATCTTGCGTGATATGCTGCTTGATGGTATCAATGTTCTTGAAACAATCAAGAATCCCAACGATGCACTTCAGCGCCTGATTAATCTTGGTTGGTTTATGTATCGCACAACACTTACTGTTCTCAATGTAAAGCATCACTTTATACTCAAGACCAAGCTTGACATCGCATCAACCCGTGAAGAAGCAAAGGAACTCATCGACGGCATTGAAGAAATTCTGCTCAACGAAAAGTCAAATGTTGAGGCAACCATACCTCTTGTTCAGGTGGATTCACGTCTTGGCTGGGAGCCAAGTATGGAATATACAACCGACGAAAAAGCTCTTCAGTGGAAGCTGCGTCAGCTTGATTATGAGCTTAATGAACGTATTACACTTTTCAGAAAGCAATTAGCAAATTAATTAAAAGGAGGTAAAAATTATGGAATTCTTTTTTAACCCTGAATTTTACAGCAAGCTTTGCTCACTGTATTCTAATGAACGTATAAGAAAAAATATAGAAACTCTTTATAACCTCGAAAAGCCACGTGGATATAATACCTTCCGCGAATCTACCGAGTGGTGCAGAAAAACTTTGGAAGAAGCAGGTTTTTCAGATGTAAGACGTATTTCCCACAAAGCAGACGGAGAAACAGCTTCTTATGATTTTATTATGCCTCAGGCATGGGACCTTTGTGGCCGTTCTACCCTTGAAATTGTTGAGCCGCTTAGTGAAACAATAGCCGATACCGATATTGATACTATTTATGTATCAGAATACTCTGCACCTACACCTGAAGGCGGCATCACGGCTGAACTTGTAGACTACGCAGATTTAGATTCTGAAAATCCTGATTGCAGGGGCAAATATGTTTTTCATCGCGGATACCTTCCTGCACAGCACCCACTTTATAACACATTGGCAAAAGCAGGATGCGCAGGTATAGTTTTTTCTGCCTTTGAAACAACAGAGCACGAACCCGCAACTCCAACCTGGACAAACGGCCACGGACACATTGGCTGGTATCATCTTAAAGAGGACCCTGTTGTTCCTGTGTTTTGTGTTACCCCCCAAAAAGGTGTGCAATTGCTTAACTTACTTACAAAAGGCAAGGTCGTTTTGCATGGAGAAATGAATACAAAGATTTATGACGGTGAAATTTATACAGTAACTGCAACAATCCCCGGCAAATCTCAGGATGAATTTGCACTTTTGGGACATCTGTATGAACCGTTTCATTCGGACGACAGTCAGGGCTTTGGCGTTGGTGTTGAAGTAGCAATTATGCTTAAAAAGCTTATAGACGATGGAATATTGCCCCAACCCGAAAAAACCTTGAGATTGATTTTTTCTATGGAACGCTACGGCTTTGCAGCTTTCTTTGCAAATCACCACAAAAAAATTCTGGCTGCCGCAAGCATTGATTCAATGACCTGTCTGGGCGCAGATATGTTTTCTGTTGTTGAAACCCCACTATCACTGCCCTTCTTCGGAGATATGCTGTTTAATGAACTGATGAATGTTTTTTGCCCTGATATTTATTGGAAATTAAGACCCGGAACATTATCAGATGACTGCTGGATGGGTGAAAAAACGATTGATATTCCTACAAACTGGTGTGTGGGCGCACGAAGCAACAAAAGAAGCGATTATCATCACTGCAGTGCACCGATTTTTGACGGCGTTCAGTATGACAAATTAGCAAGGCTTGTTCCTATGCTTGCGGCATATACTGCGATTATGATATGTGCAAGCAAAGAACAATTTATAAAATTGGCAGACAAGCTTGAAAAAACGGCAGCGCAATGGCTTGAAACACAGAAAAACTTTGTTGCAGGACGTGCCGCCGCAGGAGAACTTTCAAAGCAGGATGCAGTCTGGAAAAATGAAACCGCTGAAATATATTACCTTGGAAGAATGGAATCATTTAATCGTTTTTATCCGGACATTGTGAAGCCCGTGCTTCCCTGCCATTGGGCAGATAGATTCCGTGATATACTTCCTGAAAGAGAATTGACCGAAGCTGAAAAAAGAGCAAAGGATTTGTCCTACTCCATTAAATCCAAGGGCATACCATTCTCGCAAGCAAAGATTCCTGCCTGCGAACGTGTCTCCTGGCCTGATGTTCCTGAGCTTATATGGGCGCTTTTGTCACCTGAACGCTCGGTGCTGGATGCTATTAGGTTATACGATTCGGTATTTTCTGTCACTACATCCGATGAAAAGATTGATTATTATTTATCCTTCTTTGCGTTTTTAGAAAAATACGGATATTTAGAAAAAATATAATAATATAAAGCGGTGTGCCGTCGGCACACCGCTCAGCGTGTCGATAAAGTCGACACGCTGACAAAGACATCGAAAAACGCAGGTATATTT
>JAZNVB010000066.1:0-2657 GCA_045592585.1 Clostridia bacterium | reverse complement strand
ATAGTATAGCACAAAAGGGCGAGAGAATCAATAGATACCTGATTAATGGTTTTTGAAAAGAGTTCATAATCTTTTTGCAAAAACATATTGACATTTATCTATTTGATGCGTATAATACATATAGACGATTATCTATTGCAGGTGAATTTCTATGGCAGATGAAAAGAGAATAGCAACCATATTCAAAGCACTCTGCGACGAAAACCGTATCCGCATTCTCAAACTCTTACAAAGTGGCGAGAAGTGTGCCTGCAAACTGCTGGAAGAAATCAATGTGACACAGCCCACACTGTCCCACCATATGAAGATACTGTGTGATTCTGGTATTGTGGTCGGTCGTAAAGACGGCAAGTGGATGCACTACTCTATATCAGAAGAAGGAGCAAAAATTGCTTCTGACTGCTTAAAGGAAGTTACATCGGTAACTTGTGATTGTAATAACAAGTCGTGTTGTGAAAAGTAAGGGATGTCATTCTTTTCCGCACGACTTCCTTTAAAAACTATATATAGATACATTTCAATATAACTATATAACAGGAGGATTGTTTTATGGAAGTGTTAAAAACAATATGGGATTTCTTTCAAAATGAAATCCTCGGTATGAATTGGCTCAATAGGTTGATAGGAACTGTTTTGAATGCTTGTGGTCTGGATACCACAGGTCGTATTGGTGGAAGTGTTCAGTTCTTTATCTACGACACAATCAAAATAATGGTGTTGCTCGGTGTGTTGATTTTGATTATCTCGTATATCCAAAGTTATTTCCCGCCAGAACGAACCAAGAAGATACTTGGCAGGTTTCACGGTGTCGGTGCAAATATCGTTGCTGCCTTGCTGGGAACAGTGACACCGTTCTGTTCCTGTTCGTCTATTCCGTTGTTTATCGGATTTACAAGTGCAGGTCTTCCGCTAGGTGTAACATTCTCGTTTCTTATTTCTTCCCCGATGGTTGACCTCGGCAGCCTTGTTCTCTTAATGAGTATTTTCGGATGGAAAGTCGCAGTTGTCTATGTACTTGTCGGGTTGGTTATTGCCGTTGTCGGCGGAACACTCATAGAAAAACTGCATCTTGAAAATCAAGTTGAAGAATATATCCGCAATGGTCGTTCTCTTGATATTCAGCATGAAGAGCCGCATTTCAAAGACCGTATTAAATATGCTTGGGAACAGGTTGTTTCCACCGCAAAAAAAGTTGCTCCATACGTTCTTATAGGTGTGGGTATCGGTGCTGTTATTCACAACTGGATTCCCGAAAATATTATTGTAAAAGTGCTTGGCGGCAACAATCCTTTCGGCGTTATTTTGGCAACCGTTGCCGGTGTCCCGATGTATGCAGATATTTTCGGCACCATTCCCATTGCGGAAGCTCTGCTTGCCAAAGGTGCATTGCTCGGTGTTGTTCTTTCTTTCATGATGAGTGTCACAACCCTTTCTCTGCCTTCTATGATTATGCTCCGCAAGGCGGTAAAACCTAAATTGCTCGGCATATTTGTTGCCGTCTGCGTAACCGGCATTATCCTTGTCGGTTATTTTTTCAACTTTATACAGCCATTTATTATATAAACAACGGGAGGTATTACTATGGCATTATTTAATTTTATTAAAAAGAAAGACAAAACAGTTCCATTGCCGCAGGAAAAAAAATACAATTATGAAATCCACAGCATCAAAGTGCTCGGAGCAGGCTGTGCAACCTGCCACAGACAATTGGAAAATGTAAAAGAAGCTTTAAACAATATGGGGATTATCATAGAACCCGAATACATAACCGATTTTGAAAAAATTATGAATTACGGCGTTATGACTATGCCCGCAATCGTTATAAACAAAAAGGTTGTTTCCGCGGGAAAAGTTCTTAATCCTGCAGAAATAGAAAAAATTATAAAAAAGGAGATTTCTGAAAATGAGAATGCTTGAAGAATTTTACCCCGAATTCACAGAAAAACTTGATGAGATCGACACCCTCTATAAGCAGAAGAGAAGCATCGATGAAAAGACCTATCAGTTCATTTGTTTTGCACTTTCAATAAAAGCGCGTTCCAAACCCTGTGTGCTCAAACATTTCAAGGGTGCTCTCGATGCCGGTGCAACCGTTGAGGAACTTACCTATATACTCGCGCTTACCATGCGTGAAGCCGCCGGGGCCGATGACTGCTGGACTCACGATGTAATCGGCGATTGGAAAGAAATTATTAAAGGTAATATAAAATGTTCCTGCAAAAATTAAATTATGTTTTTGTGCTGCCGCCTTCTTTTTTGAAGGCGGATTTTTGTATAAAAAAGAACCCCGCCGAATGGTGAGGTTATACCCTCCGGGTTACTTATAATCCCTCTTCCGTCTTTTTTGCAACAAGTTGCTAAAAATCCACCTTCCCCTCCGGGAAGGCTTTTTGGGCGCGGACACCTCAGCGCACAGAACAAAAAAAGAAGCCCACCCAAAGGGCAGGCTTCGTAAATTCTGCAAAACTAGATTAACGTTTGGAGAACTGAAAGTGATAAAAAATCCGGGCTTTTTTCTTCGTTTTGCGCCGGATTTTGGCTTAACAAAGCACTTTTCAGCAAAGTACAAATCACCTCATTTTTGCTGAAAAAGCGCGTTTGCTGCCTTTATGAAGTCGGAGGCCAAGCGGTCTTAGGAAGACAAATCCTTGATGCAA
>JAZNVB010000065.1:0-1546 GCA_045592585.1 Clostridia bacterium | reverse complement strand
AACACCTGCTTTTCCGAGCTGACCCCAAGTTTTTTAAGCTCCTTTTTAAGCCAGGCCTTGTCCCTGCCTATTTCTTTTAGGGCTTCCATGTCAATGCACCCGTCTTTTATAATGTTGGACGGAAAGGTTGAGCTTTGTTCCTTGGGCAAAACGCTTAGGTTTCCGTTGGTTTCAAGCACCGCAAAAGCAACTTCTGAAATATCAAAAACACCGCTTACCCGAAGCTGTTCAAACAGGTCGTCTATATTAAAACGAAGTCTTTCCATTTCTTCAACAACAAGCTTTCCGTCTGCAACAACTAAACTTGGTTTTCCTGTAATAACCTTCCTTAATTTGTTGCTTTTTTGGGCAATGAACGCAACAACAATTTCAATGCACATAAGCCCTATTATAGGCACAAGCCCCGCAGTTAAAGGCGTGCCGGTTGATTGAAGGGGGACTGATGCAATATCTGCAATTAAGATTGCAAGCACAAGCTCTCCGGGTTGCATTTCTCCTATCTGCCTTTTACCCATCACTCTGTAAAGAATTACAATCGAAAAATAAAGTATTATGCTCCTTATTAAAGAAACTGCCATTTTCCCCGCACCGCCTTTCCAAAATTTATTGTACACAACCGGCGGTTTATTATTCTTTTTTCAAAAAATACTTGATTTTTATGCCGTTTTCTAATATAATAAAGCTAGGAATGTATAAAAGGGGCGATTTTATGTATACAACAAAACGAATTTTAGCGATTTTGCTGTCCGTTAGCCTTGTTTTAGGTATGGTTACGGTTTCTTTCGCAGCAACTTCAATCGGAGCTTCCCTTTCTGCAGTTCAGCGAAGCATACTTAAAAATACAGAATGTGAACAAAATTCAACATTTAATTTGTTTTTCGGTGTAAATGCACTTTCAGTGGGAAATAAGGATCTTAATACTTATGAGGTTACTGTTTGGTATAATCCTAAGTATGTTACATTGAACGGAGCATCTGCGGCAGATGTATCTGGCACTAACGGATACCTTCAGTATGACCCCAACCAAAACCTTGAAAAAACTGTAAGAGGTATGAAATATACAGGTAAAACACTTACCTTCACCTCTTTTGAAAAGGGTTTTGGACAGATGGCGTCGGGTGCATTTAAAGCATTGCTTAAAATCCCCTTCAAAGCAACCAGTTTAACAGGTGCAACAGATATTTTTATAGAAGATCAGGGTGTATCAATGCTGCCCGTTTCTGACGGTGTTAACTTTTACGAAACCATTAACTCGACTGTTGCAAACGACTCGGTTGTAGTTACCATAAGAAGTACAGGCAATTCATTCGGCCCGGGTGCAGGTGCAGGAGCAGGTATAGTATCTTCAAATAAATCAGTTGTGTTTAACGTTGACGGTGCAAAAACAGTTGTTAGCGTTACAAGCGGTCAGAGAGTTTCAATGCCCGCTATGCCTGTAAAAGAGGGATACACATTTGCAGGCTGGTATAAAGACAAAAACTTCACAACTGTTTTCGATTTCACCGCACCAATCACAGCCGACATTGAGCTTTTTGCAAAATTTGTG
>JAZNVB010000064.1:0-2380 GCA_045592585.1 Clostridia bacterium | reverse complement strand
TCTGCTTTATTGATTTACCCCAGTATGTGTGTTCCTGATCGTAATTGGCATCGTCGTTGCCACCAACCTGTGGGTCACCACCAAAGATGAAACTGAATGAGCTTGATGCTTCACCGATTTTGATGGTGTACATTTCGCTCTTAGACGTACCATTTGAAAGCTGATACACATAAGTTTCGCCGGGTTCAAGACCTGTGATTATCGCTTCATTCTGATAGTAATATTCCTTTGTGGAATAAACATCGTCTTCGTGACAACGGTCAGCATCGACAATTATTGCATCTGCAGAAAAGGCACCATCAACCATTTCGGACTTCTTCTGATATGTAATCTTTCCTGCTCCGTTGTCAAGTGAATACCATGTGAAGTTTCTTTCGGTGATATCCTTACCAAGAAGCATCACGATATTGGCAAATTCAGGTGCTTTATTTTCTTCATAAAGTGTCACAACAGGCTTTGATGCACCGTCAGCATTGCAGATAATAACCATATCCTGTTCCTGACCGTCATAAAGGTCTGCATTATACTTAAATGAAGAAATTGCATCTTCACTTGCAACAAGTGCAACCATTGTATGCTTTTCTGCATCATATGCAGGAATGTTGTTTTTGCTTACCGTAAAGGGAACTGTGTATGCCATAAGGCTGTAATTTCCGGTAGCACCTTCGGGAATCATATCAGCAGTTACCGCAACTTCCTTTGCCGTGATTGAAGAATCCTTCACATCTGCCGAAATAGCATCACCGATTTCAACTGCTTCAGCATACGCCTTTGCATTTTTGAAACCGTCCCAATAAAGAACCTTTACCGACTTTGCATTTTTGTATGCATCAACATTAGCAGCAATATCAAAGTCTTCTTCTGCAAATGCACCGTATTCCGCAATTGCTTCAAGAGCAACTGTTTCACCTTCAGTCACAGCCGTCATAATTCCGTTTGCATCGTAAGCAACCAAAAGGGGCTTAACTTCACCGCTTGTAACTTTTGTTGTCACCATTTCGGTTCTGATGAGCTGAGCTTCTTCTGTGTAAACGTCAAAATTATCCATCTGTACGCAGAAGTCCGCCCAAGGCGAAACAGGTGTTTCCTCAGAATATGACCATGTCGCACTTAAGGTACGGTCAGTTTTGTTATAGGGTGTAATTGCAAGACACTCTGAAGCACTTGTCCAGCCGCTTGTACCGGAGGACAGAGCCATGCTTGAGCTTACACCGGTTGCTTTCACAGTTTTTGTTCCTTTTGCACTAAACTTGGAGTCCGTAATCTTCAATGTGTATGAAACCGAATACCAAACATCCTTTTCAAACTGTTGGAGACCAACCCTCGTTGTATACTGCTGACCTGCCGCCTTGTTACCTGTCTTAATCCAAAGAGCATCGTTGGTTTTGCCCTCACCTGTTCTTCTTATATCGAACGCCACAGTATATCCCTGTTCAAGAGTAGGGATAACCATTGAAGCTGATCTTGCCGTTCCGAGGACACCTCTGTAATCTGCAGCAGTTGCAGTTGCACCGTTGATTTCAAGCCATGAATTTGTGCTGTCGGTTTCATCAGTCACATATCTGAAATGTCCTCCAAGACTTGACGACCACATATTTGATGTGCTGTTCATATCGTCAGCCTTCATGGTGATTTTCGACATAACCGAAACATCCTCAGGGATAGCCGCACTGATAGCAGGAGTATTTTCATAAACCGCAATATTGTCAATCAACCATGCACCGGCACCGCCTGAGCTTGAACCCCATGAGAACTTGAACACATTCTTCTTTTCGGGGAATGTTTCTGAATATACTCTGTGGAACTCAACAGTTGCACTTTCCCAGGTTGAAGTTCCCTTAGCCTTGCGGTATGCAGTATATGCATTTGCTGTGCCGGGTTTATATACAACATAGGTATACCAAGTTCCTGCAGGAACGTAGTTTGCCGCTGCTGCCGAAGACTTGAATCTGAAAATTATTTCGCCCCCGTCATCGCCATAGATACCGAGATTAACATTGTTACCTGCACTCTGGTTCATAATATCGAATCTCAGAACAGTATTGGCTGTCAGATCAAAGGCATCGGTCTGCCATGTGGCACCACCGTAGCCCACCTCATTCCAGACAACCTGAGCCGCCATACCTTCGTCACCGCCAACAATTGAAACATTGCCGTCAGTTGTGAGCATATGGGGATTGTAATTGTCAAAATCCATAAAAAATACCGTATTGGTATTTCCTGTGGTTGTGCCTGCCGCTGATACGGTTATAGCCGGAACCGTGAACAATGACAACAGCATTGCAGCAACCAAAATCAAACTGATTACTTTTTTCATAAACAACCTCCTATAAATTACACAAGTCGGATCGTAGCCATGTCGTTCTGTGAGCCAAGGAGT
>JAZNVB010000063.1:0-4767 GCA_045592585.1 Clostridia bacterium | reverse complement strand
TTGAGGGGATTAAGGTACACTTTGTTTGTAATATAGGAAATTACAACTTAAAAGTAGTAATTTCCTATAAGATAAAAAACAGCAAGTCATCCGACTTGCTGATTTTTTATAACATATTTATTATTTTCTTAATTCCTTACCAAGAGCTACAAGTGCATCAATTAACTTTTCTGCTGTTCCTTTTACGAAGCGGCTACTGAGTGCTTCATAAGCGCCCTCATCAAATGCAGATGCCACAGGATAATAACCCTCATAGCCATTTACTATGCATCCTGCCATTGTCAAGGTATAATCCGAACTTTCCTTAAATCTTACACCCATTTCGGTAAAGGGCTCGCCCGGATATCCGCCAAAGAGCACATCGCCTACCCTGAGGGCCGAAACTCTCAAATTTCTGTAATCAGGCAAATCCTTCAGTTCATCTATGCGAACAGCCTTGGCAATCTGTTGCGTTCTGGACATACCATCACGTGATGCATTGGGGAGAGCTCCCTCACTGCCCAATTCTCTGTAGCGCTTTACAAGCTCCAAAGCCGCAGGAAGTTCTTCTGCTGTTCCCTTGTTGTATTTTACTTCAACCAGAGTTTGAGCAAAATCTACTTTATCGCCATTTATTTCGCGAGCTAAATCATAGTTTGAAAGAACTGCCATGGCAATCTTTTTGCCCATATACTTTGCTCTGGGATAACCCTTAACGCAGGGGTCTGTATCAGGATTGAGCCTTACATCTATGTGGTTGGTATCGCCCTGAGTTCCGTTAAGGTACATACAAAGCGAGTTAGGAACATTCAGTTCATATGTATCCCTTACAAACTTGGGATAGTCTGCAGTAAACTTGGTTCTGCCAACCAGGTCGGGATGAACCTGAAAGTTAACAATACCGATTTCCTTTTTGCCCTCTCTCTTGATAATAAGCAGTGATGCATTCTCGTCAGGCTTGCCGATAGGCTCAACAATATCGGGATTCTGCCAACCGGGATTGGTGCGAATTGAGCCATCCTTCATTCTGTAGCGTCTGATAAAGGCTACATCCTTTACTTCACCATGTGTGGCATAAAGCTTTGCAGGTGCCATATCGTCAACTGCCATCTTACAAAGGTCAACCAGGCGTTTTACAAGCCAGGTGGCATACTCGGAATTGTCAATAATCTCTTTAGCATTCAGTTCGCCAAAACCACGGTCGCTGAAATCAGCAACAAGAGGTCCTACATGGGTGTGTGTACACGCCATAAAAATACCTTCTGCACTTGTGCCCACAGCCTCGGCAATTTTCTCTCTTACATATTCTGAACATGCCTGTGTTATACCTATAATATCCAAACTCAAGACCAACCCCAGCTTGTTGCCGTCATCAAAAGCAACTGCTGTTGCCAGAAGTGGGTCAAGAACTCCGTCTGAAATTCTTGGTTCATAGTATCCTGCAATACCTATCCCCAGATTTGGGGTAATGTCAACTCGTGCAAATCCAACTTTTAACATAGTTTCATCCTCCTTAATTACTTTTTAATTTTTTACCTAATGCCACAAGTGTATCAACCAACTTTTCAGCCGTGCCTCTGGCATAACGGCTGCTGACTGCCTCGTATGCGCCTTCATCGAAAGCAGATTCAGGCATATAATAACCCTCATAACCATTTATGATACAACCGCACATTGTCAGTGCAAAGTCAGAACTTTCTTTAAATTTCACACCCATTTCGGTAAATGGTTCGCCGGGATATCCGCCAAAAAGAACATCACCAACCCGCAGTGCCGAAACTCTTAAATCACGGGTATCGGGATAATCAATAAGCTTTGCTATACGGGTAGCCTGGGCAAGCATTTGAGTTCTGAGTGATTTTGGCACATCAGGCAGAGCCCCTTCGCTGCCAAGTTCTCTGTATTTTTTTGCAAGTTCCAACGCCGCAGGAATTTCCTCAGCAGTTCCTTTATTATGTTTAACCTCCACCAAAGTTTGAGCAAAGTCTACCTTATCGCCCTTTACCTCCACCGCAAGGTCATAGTTTGAAAGCACCGCCATAGCAATCTTTTGACCCATATAATGCGACCTTACAGGACCCTTAGCACAAGGGTCTGTGTCAGGATTTAGCCTTACATCTATGTGGTTAGTGTCGCCCTCCGCTCCGTTTAAGTACATACAAAAAGAATTCGGAACATTAAGTTCGTAAGTATCCCTTACAACCTTGGGGAAGTCAGCGGTGAATTTTGTTTTGCCGATAAGGTCGGGATGGACTTGGAAATTGACAATGCCGATTTCCTTTTTGCCCTCTCTCTTGATAATAAGCAGTGATGCATTCTCGTCAGGCTTGCCGATACGTTCAACAATATCGGGGTTTTGCCATCCGGGGTTGGTGCGAACCGAGCCGTCCTTCATCCTGAAACGTCTGATAAAAGCTACATCCTTAACCTCGCCGTGTGTGGCATACAGTTTTGCAGGGGCAATATCATCAACCGCCATACGACAAAGGTCTACCAAACGTGATTTGAGCCACATGGCATAATCAGAACTTTCGATAATATCTTTACCCGTTCTTGTGATATCTGCCCCATTTGAAAAGCCGTCTACGAGAGGGCCAACATGGGTATGTGTGCATCCCATAAAGATGCCGTCAGCGGTTGTTCCTACAGCCTTTGCAATTTCTTCTCTGATTATCTCGGAGCAGCTTTGGGTTAAGCCGATAATATCAAGGCTCAAAACCAATCCCAATTTGTTGCCGTCATCAAATGCCACAGCGGTTGCAAGAAGTGGATCAAGCATTCCGTCTGCGATTCTGCGTTCAAAATATCCCGCAATTTCAATTCCAAGATTGGGGGTAATATCAACTCTCGCAAATCCAACCTTTAACATAAGAATCTCCTCCTCGGTTATACTGTATATGTTATCTTAACAGGCATACCGGTTTTAGCAGATTCAACAACTGCTCTGCAAACTGCAACAGTTCTTGCACCTTCACGGCCTGTTGTTATAAGCTCGCTCTTGCCAAGAACTGCATCAATCATCTGCTTGTGTTCTGCAGCAACATTGTGATTGTTTATACTAACCTTGATAAGATGCTTGATTGTTCTTTCTTCAATGTTTCCAAGCTGACCTGCAGCAAAAGGTGCGCCGTCAATCTTTTCAAGGAAAAGTTCAAGATAGGGGTCGGTGTTATTGACAATGATTGTACCCTTTGTTCCGTAAAGAACAGTTCTCATTGTGTAATCTCTCTTGCATCCGATAGATGTAAACACCTTGCCGATTACATCATTGGGGAACTTCATAATAGCAACTGTTGTGTCGTTTACAGGCCAGTTTGTAAGCATCTTATGGTTGCTGTATGCCATTGTTTCAACAGGGTCACCTGCAATCCATCTTAACAGGTCAATTGCGTGGCAGGCTCCGCCGATAATAGGTTCTCTGTCCTTGTCGGCTCTCCAGTTGTCAACACCTTCACGGCCAAAATAGTCGTGAGCATATTCGCTTTCTACAAAATAAAGGTCACCGATGATTCCTTTTTCAACAAGCTCCTTTGCCTTAACAAATCCGGGAGCATAACGGCAAACCTGACCAACCATCAAAAGCTTTCCTGTTTCGTCTGCTGCCTTAACCATCTTTTCACAATCTTCGGTGAAAAGTGACATTGGCTTTTCGCACATTACATGGCAGCCTGCTTTAAGTGCATCAACCGTTGCCTGCATATGTGCTTTATCTGAACTTGCAACTGTTACAACGTCTATTTCCTCATTTTTAAGCATTTCGTTATGGTCGGTATAGCAGTTTGCGTCAAGACCGAACTGAGCTTTTCTTTCTTCGCAGCTTTCAATATGTATGTCACAAAGAGCAACAACTTCAATGCCGGGCACAACACTGAGTGCATCAAGATGCTGTTTGCCGAAATTACCGCAGCCAACAACTGCATATCTCAATTTTTTATCCATTTTATACAACTCCTTAAAATATTTTTTTCAGTATACCATACGCAAAGTAGTATTACAATGCACATTCCGCCATACAAGAATACACTTTTGTTCACAAAAACTTTTTTATTGTGTAATTTTTCAATTTCTGTTGACTTTTGCTCGCACCTGGATTATAATTCTTTTAGAATATTCAAACGGAGGGCAAGGTTTATGATTCCTCTCAGTAGCAGTAATATGTACATAAACAAAAGTATGAAAACCACAGTTCATGTACAAAAAATTCTGCATTTTATATCTACATCCATAACACCGGACTTTGTGGATAAGGCGGAAGTCCATGATTTCTGGGAAATTGTATATCTCGAATCAGGAGAAGCAATTGTTGATGCCGACGGAACTCTCACCCACCTTCTTGCAGGAGAGGCAATATTCCATAAGCCCGGCGAAATCCACAGTATCAAAGCATTTAACGGAACAATAAATGCTTTCTTTATCTCCTTTTATTCACCAAGCAAGATTATGTCTTTATTTAACGGGCTTAAAGTTTCTCTTTCCTCTGAACAGAAAAAAATAATCTACAAGCTCTATGACGAAGCCCGGAACATATTTGTCAAAGGCTCACGCCCATATGATGCTAAAGCATTTGTATCAAAAGCTCTGCTCCCCAATGCCCCACTTGGTGCGCAACAGCTTTACCGGATTTACCTTGAAGAGCTTTTGCTTCTCTGCGCCAGAGCGAAGGAAGAAAACATCATCGTCTATGACAACAAGGACGAATTTGAAAAGGTTATTATCGAAAAAATTCTTGATATAATGTCCGAATGCCTTTACACGTCCTTTTCAATAGATTATCTTTGCAACATACTC
>JAZNVB010000062.1:0-12479 GCA_045592585.1 Clostridia bacterium | reverse complement strand
GTAAGATTTTTTATTTCGTCGCCGAGAGTTGCGATATTGATATGTTCGCCCTCATAAACAAGTTTTTCGTATATCTCGTCAAATATAACATAGATATTATTCTTCACAGCAATTTCAGCAATCTTTTCAAGCTCTTCTCTTGTATACACCATACCTGTGGGGTTGCTTGGTGTGTTAAGAACAAGTGCTCTTGTTCTTGCGGTGATATGCTTTTCAAAATCTTCTGCTGAAAACTTGAAGTTTGTTTCCTCGGTGGTGTTAAGATATACAGGAACACCATCAGACATCTTAACCATCTCTGGATAGCTAACCCAGAATGGTGCCGGAATAATAACTTCATCACCGGGCTCACAAATTGCCATAAATATATTGGTAAGGCAATGCTTTCCGCCATTGCTGATAACTATGTTTTCAATGCCATAGTCAAGACCTGTATCTCTTTTTATTTTGGCACAAACTGCTTCCTTTAATTCAACAGTACCCGATGCAGGGGTGTATCTTGTAAATCCGGTTTCGATAGCTTTTATACCGGCTGCTCTAACATTTTCAGGGGTAGAAAAATCAGGTTCACCTGCACCGAAACCAACTACCGGAATACCCTGCTTCTTCATCTGCTTGAATTTTGCATCAAGGGACAGGGTTGGTGAAGGGCTTACGCTCTTCGCTTTCTTTGAGATATATGTTTGCATTTAAACTCTCCTAACTTGCTAAAAATCGGTTAAATTATATTTTAATACAAAATTCAATAAATTTCAACCTTTTTTTAGATTATATCAAAATTTTTTTGCAAAGATTTAAAAAGTTGTCTGCTGCAATCTTTTTTATCATCAAATCAGCATAACCAACCCTTTGCATCTCATCAAATAATTTATATATATCCTGCACACCTTGTATCCCATCAGGCAAGCTCGACATACCATCAAAATCGCAGCCAAGCCCAATATTATTTTCTCCGCCAAGGGCAAGAATATGTTCAATATGGTTTATTACATCTTTTATACTGCATTTACCACCGCCAACAAACTCAGCATATAGATTTATGCCTATGCAGCCGCCGTTTTTTATTATCGCGCAGATTTGTTCGTCGGTAAGATTTCGGGGATGTGGACAAAGCTTTTTTGCATTTGAATGTGTTGCGGCAATTGGTTTTTCGGTTGTTTCAATAACGTCCCAAAAACCCTTTTCAGAAATATGTGATACATCAATCAGCATACCCAGTTTGTTCATTTCTGAAACAACACTTTTGCCGAAATCTGTAAGTCCTCCGCCTTTCTTATCACCTATTCCACCTGAAATATCGTTTGTATAGTTCCAGGTCAGAGTCATTGCACGAACTCCACGCCCATAAAAATAGTGCAGGTTGTAAATGTTGTTGTTTAGGGCCTCGCCGCCTTCTATACTCAACAGCGACGCAATTTTTCCTTTATTCAATGCAGATTCAATATCCTCTGAGTCAAGGCAATGAGCTATTTTATTATACGCCCTGGCAATTTCATAAATATATCTGTCAATAAGCTGATTGCATCTTTCAAAAGGCGGCAAAGCATCGCTTTCCTTATCAATGAATGCCGCAAAAATCTGTATGTAGCCGTCGTATAACATTAAGCGACTAAGGTCTATTTGGTAGTTGTTATCAACGATATTACCGCCAAAATCGCATAGCTTTTGCACAGTGTCACAATGGGCGTCAAAAACAGTCACAGTCTTACCTCCGTAATTGCCTGTTCTATGTGGTTAATGTTTTCTACTTCAAAGCCGTCGACCGTAAATACTCCAAAAACCTCGATAATGTCAAAACGGATATTAAGCTCGGTGGGGTTTTCCATAATATACCACCTTGCAGAATTTATAATCCGTTGCTTTTTATAGTATGTAACAGCCTGAGCAGGTGTTCCGAACTCGGCAGAGCTACGGGTTTTAACCTCGGCAAAAATCAAGTCTTCGCCCTTTCTGGCAATAATATCTATCTCGCCCATTTTATTTCTGTAATTACATTTTAAAATTTTGTATCCGTTTGATTTGAGATATTCTGCCGCCGCATCTTCACCAAGTCTGCCCTGCATTTTGTTAAAGAAGCCTTTTCTCATTTTCCCAACACCTTTGCAGTCATAAAGGATTTTCTGTGAACGGGCAGAACACCATATTTCTGTATTGCCTCGCAATGAACTTTTGTTCCGTAGCCTTTGTGCTTGGCAAATCCGTATTCGGGATATTCCTTGTCAAGTTCAACCATAAGTCTGTCACGGCTCACTTTTGCAAGGATTGATGCCGCCGCAATGGTCTGGGATTTAGCATCACCCTTTACAATATATTCATAAGGAATATCAAATGGTATTTTATCGTTGCCGTCTATAATTACAAAATCTGCGGGTGTATCAAGATTTTTTACTGCGTTATGCATTGCAAGCGATGTTGCCTGCCTGATATTGATTTCATCAATCACCTCAGGTGACGAAAATTCAATGGCATACGCAATTGCCGACTTGATAATAACATCAAAAAGCTGTTCGCGTTTTTTCTCGGTTAGCTTTTTTGAATCGTTAATACCCTCAATAACCAAATCTTTTGGCAGAATAACTGCAGCGGCACATACCGGGCCTGCAAGGGGACCTCTGCCTGCCTCGTCAACGCCTGCAATCAGTTCATAGCCTTTTTCATACAGCGAAGTTTCAATTTCTTTCATATTTTCCTCCAAAAAATGGACAGATATAATAAAATATCCGCCCAAGATTTCAAATTCACGGTTTTTCTAAAGTAATTCTGCCAATCTTTGCGGCTCTGAATTCGTCTAGTACAAGATTTGCCGCACGAAGAGTATCTATATTTCCGCCCGAAACAATGCAGCCGCGCTTTTTGCCAATAAACTCCAAAAGCTCAAAATCATCATACTCATCAAGATTTTCCTCAAGCTTAAACCGGGATGCCAACAAGTTGCAATAATTATTCCGCAAGAAGCCGATAAGATAAAAAGCAAGCTCCTCAATATCCATAATTTCGTCCTTAATGCCACCTGTAAAGGCAATTCTTCTGCCAACCTCAGGGTCTTCAAATTTAGGCCACAATATACCCGGTGTGTCAAGGAGTTCATACTTGCCTGAAACCCTTATCCACTGTTTTGCAGTGGTAACACCCGGACGGTCGCCAACCTTTGCGGCAGCTCTGCCCGACATACGATTGATAAAAGAGGATTTGCCCACATTAGGGATGCCGACAACAAGCATCTTTACCGCACGACGCATCATACCTTTTTCACTCTCACGGGCAAATTTATCTGCAAGAACTTTGTCGATTGCAGCATCAATACTTTTTAGTCCTTTTCCCGAAAGACTGTCTGCAAGCACGGTGCAAATACCCGATTTCTCGAAATATTTCACCCATAAATCGTTTGCTGTGGGGTCAGCAATATCACTTTTATTCAAGACAAGAACACGGGGTTTTTTGCCCACAATTCTGTCAATTTCGGGGTTTCGTGACGAAAGCGGAAGCCTTGCATCCACAAGCTCTATCACCACATCAACAAGCTTCAGATTTTCGGTAATAAGCTTGCGGGTTTTTGCCATATGCCCCGGAAACCATTGTATCTGCATTAAAATTTCCATAGCCTTTCTGCCCACAAAAAATAATATAATTTTATACGCTCTTAACGTGGGCAGATAAGGCGTATAACGGAATTTATGCACATCATCATTTCGCACCATATATGGTGCGAAAATTTCGGCGGTGCAATTAAATCTGCAAAAAAATAATGTAATTTTTCACGTTATTTTCCTCTATTCTTCAAAAGAATAATCTTTACAACCCATATCGTTAAGGGGCCAGAATCTGAACACAGCATGACCTTCAATATCCTCAACCGCAACAGGACCTATTACACGGCTGTCTGCGCTATTGTTTCTGTTGTCACCCATAACAAAAACTTCGCCTTCTTTAATTGTTATTGGGTTGCCAATGGTAAACTCGCCCTTGCTCATCAAATTATCAATATATCTACCCGTACGGCGTGTAGGCTCCTTGATATAAGGCTCGTCAATCATTTCGCCGTTTACGTATACATCGCCCCGTTCAAAATCGATATACAAAGTGTCACCCTCTACAGCAATTACACGTTTAATCCAAAATCTATCGTTGGTTTTTTCAGATTTAACAATAACCACATCGCCTCTTTCAGGCTTGTAGAAAAGCTTGTTAACATACATACGGTCAGCATGCTGAAGTGTGGGTTCCATAGATTGACCATCCACCTTAGCAAGTGTCATAACAAATGTTTTAAGAACAAAGGCAATAACAACTGCTATAATTATTGTAAGTGCCCAATCAAGCAGTTCTTTTTTTAAGTTTGTTTCAGGAGTTTTATTTTCAAAATTTTCCATAATAATCACCCTTCATATATTTAGATAGTGAAATGGCAGGTATTTTAACAATACCCGCCATATTGGATGTTAAATCTTCTCTTTAACCTTAGTAGCCTTACCAACTCTGTCACGGAGATAGTAGAGCTTAGCACGTCTAACTTTACCGCGTCTTGTAACCTCGATACGGTCAATGTTAGGTGAGTTTACAGGGAATGTTCTTTCAACACCTACACCATAAGAAATTCTTCTTACAGTAAATGTTTCACGAATTCCACCGTGGTTCTTTTTGATGATTGTTCCTTCGAACATCTGAACTCTTTCTCTGTTTCCTTCCTTTACCTTAACATGTACACGAACTGTGTCACCGATGTTAAGCTGGGGAAGATCTGTTCTGATCTGTTCCTGTGTAATCTGGTCTAAAATGTTCATATTTTTACATCCTTTCTATTTCAGATATTCATGCCATACAGCCTCCAGATAGACTATAAGCAGAGGACTACCCATAATTAACTCAATGAGTATAACACACTTTAACGCAAATTGCAAGACTTTTTTTGAATTTTTTTAATTTACTCTGTTTTTCTGAATTTAGCCGGGGAAATGCCCTTATGTGCTTTAAAGGTTTTGATGAAATAACTTAAATCGTTAAACCCGCAAGAGTACGCAATCTCTGTAACGCTGTGGTCAGAATTCAATAGCTTTTGTGACGCTTTTTCGATACGATAGCAATTTAGATATTCAACAGGAGTTTTATCTGTCATTTCCTTAAAAAAGTAACAAAAATATTTGGGGGACATTCCTGCCGCCTTTGCCATATCTGTAAGAGTAAGCTGTATATTATAGTTTTCTCTTAAAAATACAAGCACCTTTTTAAGCCTGGGAATATTTTTATTATCAGCAATTGCCGCATCAGAATTCACAGCACTGTAAAGATGCTCGTCAACAATTATCCCAAGCAGTTCATAAAGAGCACCAACCACCTTAAACTTATATCCGGAGGATTTATGTATCATCGCCTCAAAGGCATTGTTTACCGCAGTATGCATAGCAGAATTATCTGCAGAAAAATATTCTTTTATCGCAAACTCACGGTTTAAAATACTTTCAACAAAAAAACGACAGCTATTTATATCCGTATCAAGAAAATCAACATGAAAAATAAGACATTCATACACACAACCACCAACATCAGGATTTGCACCATGAACTGTTTCCGGATTTGCAAAAACCACATCCCCCTCTTTTGCAGTATAGTTACGATTGTCAAGTCTCACTTTTAGCTCTCCCTGTAAAACTCTTATAATTTCAAGCTCAGAATGCCAATGTGCAGACATCTCATAACGTGTATGATTTTTGTCCACAAAATAGTATTCTATAGGAAAATCTGCCGTTCCTCTTTGCATCAATTCATTGTAAATCATATTTTTCACCAAAAACTGAATATTGTTATACTTTTTTCTATTATAACACAAGCAATTAGTATAATGCAAGTATATAATTATATTTAAAAAGGTTTATTATATTTACATAATAAGGAGGAAAACAAAAATGGCAAAAAACAGATACATCGGTGATTATCCGGCAATCGGAATCAGACCGGTAGTTGACGGCAGACGCGGCCCAATGCAGCTTAGAGAAAGTCTTGAAGCTCAGGTTATGGCTATGGCTAATGCCGCAAAAAAACTCTTTGAGGAAAACCTTTTCTACTCAAACGGTGAACCTGTAAGGGTTGTTATGGCTGATACCTCAATCGGCAGAGTTCCCGAAGCTGCCGCTTGTGCAGACAAATTCAAAAAGGAAGGCGTAGCTATTACACTTTCAGTTACACCTTGCTGGTGTTACGGCTCAGAAACAATGGATATGGACCCCACAACCATTAAGGGTGTATGGGGCTTTAACGGAACCGAAAGACCTGGTGCGGTTTATCTTGCCGCAGTTCTTGCCGGTCACGCACAGAAAGGTCTTCCTGCTTTTGGCATCTATGGTCACGAAGTTCAGGACAGAGACCAGGTTGCAGAAATTCCCGAGGATGTAAAAGAAAAACTTCTCCGTTTTGGTAGATCCGCTGTTGCAGTTGCTACAATGAAGGGTAAATCATATCTTCAGATTGGTTCACAGTGTATGGGTATTGCAGGTTCAATTATTGACCAGGATTTCATGGAAGAATACCTTGGTATGAGAGTTGAATCTGTTGATGAGGTTGAAATTCTCAGACGTATGGAAGAAGGTATTTATAACGAAGAAGAATACCAGAAGGCTCTCAAATGGACCCGTGAACACTGCAAAGAAGGCAGAGATGACAACCCTGAGTCTGTTGAATTCCTTGGCGAAAACAGAAAAATCAAGTTTACCGACGAAGAAAAAGACAAACAGTGGGAATTCACTGTTAAGATGTACTGCATCATCAAGGATCTGATGGCAGGAAACAAAAATCTTCCCGACGCATTTGAAGAGGAAAAAGTTGGACACAACGCAATTGCGGGCGGTTTTCAGGGACAAAGACAGTGGACAGACCATTGGCCCAACTGTGATTATCCTGAAGCTCTTCTTTCTTCCACCTTTGACTATGAAGGTGCAAGAGAACCATATACACTCGCAACAGAAAACGACGTTCTTAACGGACTTGGTATGCTCTTTATGAGATTGCTTACCCACAGAGCACAGATTTTTGCTGATGTTCGTACATACTGGTCAGGCGACGCAACCGAAAGAGTTACAGGCTATAAGCTTGAAGGCAAGGCAAAAGAATCCGACGGTATTATCCACCTTCTTAACTCAGGCGCAGCTTGTCTTGATGCTTGCGGCGAATGTACAGACGAAAACGGTAATGCTGTTATGAAGAAATGGTGGGAAGTTACCGACGAAGATATCAAGAAAATGACCGATGCAACCGTTTGGTGCGAAGCGGGCTTTGATAACTTCAGAGGCGGCGGTTTCTCAAGCCACTATACAACAAGAGCAGAAATGCCCTGCACAATGATCAGACTTAACCTTGTTAAGGGTCTTGGTCCTGTACTTCAGATTGCTGAAGGCTGGACAGTAAAGCTCCCCGACGAAGTTTCTGACACACTTATGGAAAGAACAAACCCAACATGGCCCTGCACCTGGTTTGCTCCAAGATGCGACGGCAAAGAAGGCAGTCCCTTTAAAACAGCATACGAAGTTATGCAGAACTGGGGTGCAAACCATGGCGCTATCAGCTATGGCCACATTGGTGCAGATCTTATCACAATGTGCTCAATGCTGAGAATTCCTGTTTGTATGCACAACGTTCCGGAAGATCAAATATTCAGACCCGCTGCATGGAATGCATTTGGTATGGATAAAGAAGGTCAGGACTACCGCGCTTGTCAGACATACGGACCTCTTTACAAAAAGTAAAATATGTTATATAAAACCCGTCATCAGTTTTGATGACGGGTTTTATTATGCCTCTTTATCTTTTAACTGAATAAATATTCCCAGAACTATTATTATCAATCCCACAACCGATAAAATGCTTATTTTCTCCTTAAGTATGATACTTGTCCATACCAACGACAAAAATGGTGTTATGTACGCAAGATTTGATATTTTTGCAGTTTTGCCCGAACTCAGAGCAATTATCCAGACCGTTGTGGCTATTGCCATAGTACAAATTCCATTCCACGCAAAGCCTAAAGCCCGAACCGCCGTTGGGATAAACAAGTTGCCTGCAACAGCGTTTATTATCGTTGTCAATAAAAATGATGCCCCATAGCTTATCATCATGGTGTTGCATTTCTCATATTCAAACTTTTGATTGATTGCAGTAAATATACCATAAGATATTGCACCAAGAACACAGCACAATGCACCCAAAAGAGTTGTTGTATCAAAGGATAAAAGTTCACCGCTTGTAACAACTATAACACCAACAAAAGACATACCTATTGCCAAACCTTTGCGAAAAGTCATTCTTTCCTTTAATATGATACAGGCAAAAAGTACACTCATTATTGGCCACAGATAGTTAACAATAAAGGCTTGCGACGCAAGCATAAGCGATGTTCCTGCATAGAAAAACACATAATAGAAAAATGTACTCGGAAGCCCTATCAACACAGAAACAACATAATCCTTGGCTTTATACTGTTTAAGTTTTTTAATGTTTGCCGTTGCAATATTGAAGACCAATAGAGCAACTCCTGCAAAGAAAACACTTACCCACAAAACCTGCATATTGTTATACGAATTCAGCAAAAGTTTTGATATTACCGCAACCGTTGACCACAGGAAAATTGAAGTCCCTGCAAGCAGATATGTCTTTTTCATTTTATACTCCTCTTTCCTTTATATACTGCTCATTTAAAAAGGCTTGCCGGATGCAAGCCTTTTTATATAGTTTTTAGTTAAGTATTCCAACAAATCTCTCGTAAGCTTTTGTCCATTCAGCCTCATCGGTGGGGGTGTATTCTGTGATATCAGCAGAATTCATAATCACATCTGTAAGGTCAGAAATTTCACCCTTTGCATAAAGCTGAACAGCCACATTACCAAGAGCAGTTGCTTCGATAGGACCGGCAATAACCTTTGCACCGGTTGAATTTGCGGTCATCTGGCAAAGAAGCTTATCCTTTGTGCCGCCGCCAACCATATGGATTGAATGATATTCCTTGCCGGTACAGTCAGCAATCTTTGCAAATGAATTTCTGTATTTAAGAGCAATACTCTCGTAGATACATCTTATAATCTCACCGTCTGTTTCAGGAGTTCCCTGACCGGTTTTTTCGCAGAATTCACGGATTCTGCCGGGCATATCTCCGGGTGCAACAAAGCTCTGGTCATCAGGGTCGATGAAATACTTGAATGGCTCTGATTTAAGAGCAAGCTCTTCCATATCACCGTAAGAATATTCCTTACCGTCACGTTTGAACTGACGTCTTGTTTCCTGAATCAGCCATAAACCGATGATGTTTCTTAAGAATCTTGTCTTTCCGCCAAAGCCGTATTCGTTTGTTATATTGTATTGGTTGGATTTTTCAGAAATAACAGGCTCATCTGTAACTGTTCCAAAAAGTGACCATGTGCCGCAGGAAATAAAGATAAAGTCCTTATCTCTTGAGGGAACAGCGGCAACAGCACTTGCTGTATCGTGGCCTGCAATTGCAACAACCTCTTTGGGGGTTACGCCAAGCTCTTTTGCAAGGTCTTCCTTCATTGTTCCAACAACAGTACCTGCTTTAACAATTTCAGGGAAGATTGATCTTGGATAACCAAAGCGGTCGATTACCTCCCACTTCCAGTCGCACTTTTTCTGGTCAAACATATGGCTTGTTGATGCGATTGTGCTCTCGGCATACTGTTTGCCTGTGAGCATATAACTGAATAAATCAGGCATAAACAGGAATTTATCCATCTTTGTTAAATCCTTTTCAGCAAGAAGTTGGAAAAGAGTGTTAAAGTTCATTACCTGAATACCGGTAAGCTCATAAAGTTCCTTTTCGGGAATAATTTTAAATGCCTTTTCGGTAATATTATCCGTTCTTGAATCACGATAGTTAAAGGGGTTTGCCATCAGGTTTCCGTCTTTGTCAATTGCGCCATAGTCAACACCCCATGTATCGATAGCAATGGTGTCAAAGTCGGCAATTTCAGCAGCCTTCTTTATACCTGTTTTAATCTCGTTAAACAATGCCTCTGCATTCCAGCGCAGTTCTCCGTTTTCATAGTTGGGGTCATTTGCAAATCTGTGAACTTCGGTAAGTTCAATCTTCTTTCCGTCAAATGAGCCCAGAATTGCTCTGCCGCTTGATGCGCCAAAGTCTATCGCTAATACCTTTTTCATATTTTAATCTCCATAGCCTTTCCGCCCACAAATGCTTATTTGCAAAATCTCCCATTCCTTATCTGTGGGCAAGATAAGGCGTATAATGGAGATTACGCACATCGTCGTATCGCACTTTGTGCGAAAATTTCGACGGTGCAATTTAAATATAAGGGTTAACGTGATTTTTCACGTTATACCTCTTTTAATATGTAATTTATAAAAGTATACCATAATAATCCCGAAAAATCAATATATAATATAATGAAGAATTAAAAAATTTTTGTTAAATTTTTCTCAAAAATTTATTGACAAAACATTTATGTGGTGATATAATACATCAGTTGACATCTGCAATGATGTCGGCAAAATAATTAAAATACGCACATCATATGATTGTTCGGGCAGTGCTGCACTACCCATGACAGCTCCCGGACAAGGTGATTATGATGGAGGTGTAAAACTTTTGGAGGTGTAAAATCATGGGAGTAATTCAAATGAAGCAATTGCTTGAAGCAGGTGTTCATTTTGGACATCAGACACGCCGTTGGAATCCTAAAATGGCGGAGTACATCTTTACAGAAAGAAACGGTATCTATATTATCGATCTTCAGAAAACTGTAAAGAAAATTGAGGAAGCTTACTACTTTGTTCGCGACATCGCAGCAGAAGGCGGCAACGTTCTTTTTGTAGGTACAAAGAAGCAGGCTCAGGACGCTATCCGTGAAGAAGCTGAAAGAACAGGTATGTTCTATGTTAACGCAAGATGGCTTGGCGGTATGCTCACAAACTTTAAGACAATCAAAAGAAGAATTGACAGACTTTATCAGCTTAAGAAGATGAACGAAGACGGCACAATGGAACTTCTTCCCAAGAAGGAAGTTTTAAAGCTTAACCTTGAGGAAGAACGTCTTGAAAAGTTCCTTGGCGGTATCAAGGAAATGAAGGAACTTCCTGCTGCTATGTTCGTTGTTGACCCCAGAAAAGAAAAGAACGCTATCGCAGAAGCTCACAAGCTTGGTATCCCCGTAATCGCTATCGTTGATACAAACTGCGACCCTGAAGAAGCAGACTTCCCCATCCCCGGCAACGATGATGCTATCCGTGCTGTAAAACTTATTGTTTCTACAATTGGTAATGCAATCCTCGAGGGTAAGCAGGGCGAAGATTTCTCAGTAGCTGATAATGCTGAAGAAGGAACTGACGACGTATCACTTGATATGATCGAAGAATAATTGAATTTTACAGAAAGCGAGTGAATATATTATGGCATTTACTGCACAAGATGTTAAAACTCTCAGAGAAATGACAAACTGTGGTATGATGGACTGCAAGAAGGCTCTTACAGAAACAAACGGCGATATGGACAAGGCTGTTGAGTTCCTCAGAGAAAAAGGTCTTGCTACCGCTGCTAAAAAGGCCGGCAGAATTGCTGCTGAAGGTCTTGTTACATCAATGGTATTTGACAATGTTGGTGTTGTTGTTGAAATCAACACCGAAACAGACTTCGTTGCAAAGAACGCTGACTTCCAGAAGTTCGTTGCAGACGTTGCTGAATGCATTGCAAAGACAAATCCTGCTGACGTTGAAGCCCTGAAAGCTGAAAAGCTTTACGGTGACCAGACTGTTGGCGAAGCTCTTACAGAAAAAATCGCTACAATCGGCGAAAATATGAATCTCCGTCGTTTTGAAAGATACGAAGGTATTAACGTTGCTTACATCCATGGCGGCGGCAAAATCGGTGTTTTGGTTAACTTCAAGCTTGGTGACGAATCAAAGGCTGCTGACCCTGCATTCCAGGCAGCAGGTAAAGACGTTGCAATGCAGATTGCAGCAGTTATGCCTAAGTATGTTAAGAGTGACGAAGTTCCCGCTGACGAAGTTGAAAAGGAAAAAGAAATCCTCAAGGCTCAGGCACTTAACGAAGGTAAGCCCGAAGCAATCGTTGATAAAATGGTTATCGGACGTATTCAGAAGTTCTTCAAAGAAATCTGTCTTGTTGAACAGCCCTACGTTAAGGATGGCGACCTGACAGTTGCTAAGTTCCTTGCAAACGTTTCAAAGGAAATCGGTACTGATATCGAGGTTGTTAAGTTTGCACGTCTTGAAAAAGGCGAAGGTTTAGAGAAGAAAGTTGACGACTTTGCAGCAGAAGTTGCAAAGATGGCTGGCAACTAATATTGACCTAAAATATTTCAAAGGGTGATGGTTCTGCCATCATCCTTTTTTCTTCACCTTTTTCTGTTGTTTTTTGTTCTTTTAGTCAAAAGATTGATATTCTTTTAACATTATTCTGTTAAAAACAGAAATTTTAATATTTTTTGAAAAAATTTTTAAAATAT
>JAZNVB010000061.1:0-1856 GCA_045592585.1 Clostridia bacterium | reverse complement strand
AAACATATTCTATACATCATTACTCGGCATCCTGGACATCAGATGTAACAAAAAGAACAACAAGGATTAAAAGAATTATTGGTGTTAAAATGTACGATAAACTGTATGGTAAGTTTTTACATAAATTTAAGTGGTTAGAGTGGTAAAACATTTAATAAATGAAAGAAGGATGGGAAAATGCCCTACATAGACAGCGAAAAGGTTGACGGGAAAACAAGAGCAAAGTTGGAGGCTTTAATTGAAAAATCCTATTTGGGATACTGGAGAAAGAAAAGATTGTTCGACATATTCTTTGCTACACTTATTTTGCTTGGCTTTCTTCCTCTTATGATAGTTATTGCTATTGTTATATGTATTGATGACCCAAGTGCAGGGCCGTTTTTTAAGCAAAAAAGGGTTGGAAGACATGGAGAAATATTTTATATGTATAAATTCCGCACAATGCGTCCAAATGCCGAAGAACTTTTGGAGCAGTTAAAGGAAAAAAACGAAATGGACGGACCTGTTTTTAAAATCAAAGAAGACCCGAGAATAACAAGAGTGGGGAAAATATTAAGAAAATTATCTCTTGATGAATTGATGCAATTTTTTAATGTTTTTAAAGGCGATATGACTTTGGTAGGGCCCAGACCGCCTTTGCCTGGTGAGGTTGAGCATTACACCGATTATCAGAAGCTTCGTTTGCACGTAACCCCAGGTCTTACCTGTACGTGGCAGATAAGTAAAAACAGAAACGACATTCCCTTTGAACAGTGGGTTGAAATGGACCTTGATTATATACAAAACAGAACGTTTCCGGGTGATATACTTATAATGCTGAAAACACCTGTTGTTATGCTTAGCGGAACGGGAAGATAGGAGATACAATTATGAAGGTTGCAATGATTGGTCATAAAGTTATTCCGTCAAGACGTGGCGGGATTGAAAATGTACTTACTTCTTTATGTCCTCTTCTGGCAGAAAAAGGAACAAGTGTTATATGCTTCAACCGTTCATCTGACAAGGTGGAAAATGAATATATCGGCACGGTGGAAGATAATAAGTATAAAGGTGTAACACTCAAAAATGCTTGGACAATCAACAAAAGAGGTATATCCGCTATGGTTGCTTCTTTTACTGCAGCTTTTATGGCAGCTTGTGGGAAATTTGACATAGTACATTTTCACGCAGAAGGTCCTTGCGCTGCTATGTGGATACCCAAAATGTTCGGCAAACGTTGTGTTGCAACAGTTCACGGACTTGATTGGCAAAGAGAAAAATGGGGCAAGGGTTTTGCTTCTAAATATATAAAATTCGGCGAACGGGTGATGGTAAAGTGTGCTGACGAAATAATCGTTTTAAGCGAGAGTGCCCGTGAGTATTTCAAAAAGACGTATAATCGGGAAACTGTACTTATTCACAACGGAATAGAAAGACCTATCAAAAAAGACGCGGAGAATATTACAATGCTGTACGGACTTTCAAAGGATAGCTATATTTGCATTGTATCAAGACTTACTGCGGAAAAAGGTGTTCATTATCTTATTGATGCATTCAACAGTGTTAAAACTGATAAAAAGCTTGTTATTGCAGGGGATACAAGCGATACAGACGAATATGTTGAATTGCTTAAGGAGAAGGCGGCAGAAAACCCCGATATTATTTTTACGGGATTTATTTCGGGAGATGTACTGACCGAAATATACTCAAATGCTTATATAGTTGCACTTCCATCTGATATTGAAGGTATGTCGCTTAGCCTTTTAGAGGCATTGGCGTACGGTAATGCAGTTTTGTGCTCTGATATCCCTGAAAATACATTGGTGACCGAAAACAAAGCAATTCACTTTGAAAAGAGTAATGTACGGGATTTGGCG
>JAZNVB010000060.1:0-9334 GCA_045592585.1 Clostridia bacterium | reverse complement strand
AATTATCGACCGAAAGGACGAGGTTGTTGCCGCACTTGAAAACGCCGGACTTAAAGTAAAAGAAGTTCGCACTATGGGCGAATGGGCAGCAATGGTTTGTACGTTGTAAAATAGTATAGAAAAAGCTCCGCCAAGGGAGCTTTTTTTATACTATTCTGTTTTGAGCATTACCGTCGAAAAAGCGTTTTATATTCTCTGAAATAATTTTTATGCATCGCATCCGTGACTCAAATGCTCCCCATGCCATATGAGGTGTAAGCAGTACGTTGTCAAGGTCTTTGATTGCATAAAAGGGATGATCCTTCCCAAATGGCTCGACAGAATACACATCACAGCCAAGCAGAATTTTTCCTGATTTTGTCGCATCTGCAAGGGCTTGTTCATCTGCAACGGCACCTCTTGCAGTATTTATGACAATAGCACCTTGCTTTAATGATTCAATCCGACTGCGGCTAAGCATATTGCGTGTGGCGTCAGACAAAGGGACGTGCAGGGAAATAATGTCACATTCACGGCAGAGTGTGTCGATATCCGCAAGAGGGAAATCTCCCTCCTGTTTGCGTCGGCATACTATAACTTTGCATCCGATGGCTTTTGCGATTTCAGCAACCTTTGTGCCTATTCCGCCGCCTCCTACAACTCCCCATACAAAAGAACTCATTTCGTGAAAAACAGGAACAAGGCAGTTGGCAACTCCTGATTCGGTATACTTGCCTGAGTTTACGTTGTTGCGGTATTCTGTAAGATGAGTGGCAAGTGACATTGCCATTGCAACTGATACCTGAGCAACACTGTCGGTAGAATATCCGGGAACATTACACAGCCCTATGCCACGGCTTTTGCAGTATTCAAGGTCGATGTTGTCATAGCCTGTTGCCGCGACACAAATAAGCTTAAGATTTTCAGCGTTTTTCAGTGTATTTTCGTTACACTTTATTTTGTTTACAACTATAACCTCGGCATCGCCGATATGGTTGGTCATATCTTCGGGGGCGGTGGTTGGATATTCCAAAATGTCTCCCAAAGCAGATATGGCTGAAAGGTCAATATCGGAACCTAAAGTCGATTTATCAAGAATAGCTATTTTCATTGTAATTCTCCTATACATTTAAGAACAAAACGGCTTTGCCGCCCGCCGCAGACGGCGGTCGCAGCTAATTGCGCTTTGTTTGCCTATGTGCTTTTCGGTAAAGCCTAAAATTTTGCACAGGCATTTAAATTGTTTCTGTATGATAGAAAACACGCAATTTCCTATTATATAAATAAAACCCGACGTCAAAGATATCGGGTTTTGTGATCAGATTAGTCCTTCCACAGTTTAATTCTTCCGTTTTTGTGAAGACCCAGAAGAATGGTTAATGTTATAGGCAAAAGAATCATTCCGCCAACACCCATCCAAAGATATCCAAGATAAATGGCAATCAAAGTGACAAGAGGATGAAGCCCCAATTGGTCACCTATGATTTTAGGTTCAGCAAAATTCCTTACAACTATGATAATCAGATAAAGAACAATAAGACCAATTGCGACAGAGTAGTTGTGGTTCAGCAGTGAGATAAGTGACCAGGGGATAAGAATTCCGCCCGTACCGAGAACAGGAAAAATATCGGCCAAAGCTATAAGCGCGGCAAAGCCTATTGCATTTTCGATTTTCAATATAGAAAGACCGATAGAAAGCTCTGTAAATGTAAGAACAAAGATTATAAGGTATGCCTGAAGATACTTCAGGATTGTTTTGCCCAGATGATTCTTTGCATCACCTAAAAACCCTGCAGCCTTAGGGGGAAGTTGCTTTTTTATAAATGAAACAATACCATTAAAGTCCATACTGATGAATATGGACGATAAAATTGCAAAGATAACAGATATAAAGTAAAAAGGTAGTTTTGAAGTAGTGCTTGCCAAGAGTTTACCCACAGAAGCCGACAGATTGATGACAAATTCACGGATTGAGTCGGTGGAATTTTCAAGCACGGTGTATATCGTATCCAATGTTTCGGGGGATATGTTTTTTGCCATGTTTGTTATTGACTGGTAAACCCACTGAATAAATGGCTCTATGTTGTTGTCATAATAGGTGGGCAGATTTGAAAATAAGTCTTTAAGGGAATTGAGGATTTTTGCGCCAAGACCCCACAAAAGCAAACTGAACAAAGCATATTCAACAACAAGAATAATAAAGGTGCAGAACTTGCGGTTGATTTTAATGCGCTTGCATATTGCGTTTACAGGCCCGTTAACAGCCAGCGCAATAATAAATCCCACAATAAAAGGCATAAGCCAGCTTGCGGCATACTTAAAGCCAAGATAAGCCAGCGCAACAACAAGCCCTATATAAGCCGTGTTTATAATAAATTCCCTGCGTTTTTCAATATGTTCATTTTGCATGTCAGGACTACTTCCTTTCTGAAGATTTTCATAATTAAATACCACTAAGTTTTTCTGTAACAATTATTGCATAAAACAAAGAATTTGTCAAGAAAACCCTGCATTTGAGAAAATTATATTTTTTCAGTACAAAAAGTAATTTTTCTCTTGAATAGTTGATAAAGATATGATATAATTTCAAACGTAAGATTATCTTTGCAGAGGAGTTTATAACATGAGCAGCAAAGCGCAAATGTCTGTAAATACAAAAAAAACATTATTGGTAATAGGAGTTATCTTTGGGACAATATTCCTCTTTGTGGTATCCTTTTTCCTGTCTCTTTATTTTATAATAAATCCTGTTCAGGTTTCAGCGCCTGACGATGGTGAGGTTGTTGCCGAAAATCAGAAGCTTCAAACTCAGATACAGCTTCTTGAGGAAGAAATTGAACGTCTTAACGTAACCGTGGAAAAGAACAAGAGCAACATCAATCCTCCGGCACCTGCTGATATACCAACTTTGCCTACACCTTCCGAGGAAAACAAACCGGTGCCCAATGAAGAAAAGTCCACATCAAACAAAGGTGCAGAAGAGGATGAAGGCAAGTCAACAACCGAGAGTGAAGAATTTTTGCCTGATACTGTGGTGACCCCTGAAGGTGGCTATGAACCTGAAAATGATATTGAAATCATAGATATTTCTGAATAAGTATAAATCAGGGCACCAAGCCCTTTGCTAAAATAAATCTTTCTTTGGAGGAAAACTATGGCAATAAAATACAAAAGAGTGATGCTTAAAATCAGTGGCGAAGCATTGGCAGGCGAAAAAGGTTTTGGCCTTGACAACGCAACCATCACAAGCATTGCAGAGAAAATTAAGGAATGTTCGGAGATGGGCTGCGAGATTGCTATTGTTGTGGGCGGCGGCAATTTCTGGAGAGGCAGAACCGGCGAGGGCATGGACAGAAGTCGTGCAGACCATATGGGCATGCTTGCAACAGTTATTAACTCTCTGGCACTGCTTGATGCGCTTGAACAGCAGGGCGTTGCGGCACGTGTTCAGACGGCCATTGAAATGCGTCAGATTGCAGAACCATATATCAGACTCAAGGCTATGCGCCATCTTGATAAGGGCAGAGTTGTTATATTTGCCTGCGGAACAGGCAATCCCTTCTTTTCAACTGATACAGCAGCGGCCCTTCGTGCTGCCGAGATTGATGCAGAAATCATTCTTCTTGCAAAGAAGGTTGATGCAGTTTATGACAGCGACCCCAACATAAACCCCAATGCTGTGAAGCTTGACAAACTCAGCTATATTGATGTTCTCAACCGTGGCCTTGGTGTTATGGATTCAACAGCAACATCACTTTGTATGGACAACAACATTCCCATTCTGGTGTTCGGCCTTAATGACCCTGAAAATATCAAAAGGGCAATTCAGGGCGAAGAAATCGGTACGATTGTAAAATAATATATTTGAAAGGAAACTGAATTCTATGAAAAATGCAGAAAGTAAAATGGAAAAAGCAATAGCTGTTCTTCAGTCAGATTTGGCGGCAATCCGTGCAGGACGTGCAAACCCTGCAATTCTGGATAAGGTAACAGTTGAATATTACGGTGTTGCAACACCTGTGCAGCAGGTGGGTACAATTGCGGTTCCCGAACCAAGAACAATAACCATTCAGCCATGGGACGCATCAATTCTGGGCGAAATTGAAAAAGCAATTCTTAAGTCGGATGTTGGCATCACGCCCAATAACGATGGTAAGACAATCCGCCTTAACTTCCCACCCCTTACCGAGGAAAGAAGAAAGGAACTTGTTAAAGGCATTTCAAAACGCGGTGAGGAATGTAAGGTTGCTGTGCGCAATGTTCGCCGTGATGCGCTTGAAGGCTTTAAAAAGCAGAAGAAGGACGGAGAGATTACCGAGGATGACCTGAAGAATCTTGAAACCCAGATTCAAAAGCTGACAGATAAATTTGTAGCACAGATTGATACGGTTGTTGCTGCAAAAGAAAAAGAGATTTTAGAGGTTTAAACCTATATGTTTTTCAAAAAAAAGAAGAGTGTTGAAGCTCTTGACCCCAATAATATTCCTCAGCATATAGGGATTATTATGGACGGAAACGGCAGATGGGCAAAGTCAAAAGGTCTTCCACGTAGTGCCGGCCACCGTGCAGGGGCAGAAACACTGAAAAAAATTGTTAAATATTGCGATAAAATCGGTGTAAAATGTATTACTGCTTACGCCTTTTCTACAGAGAACTGGAACCGACCCAAAGCAGAGGTTGATGCTTTGATGGATTTGCTTTACAACTATCTGCAACAGGTGGAGGAGCAGTTTGGCGGAACAAATGTTATTCTTAAGGTTATTGGCGACCGCAGTGCCTTATCCGACAAGATAAACGCGGCGATTGACCATGCCGAGGAATATACATCCAAAAACACCGGGCTGATGCTCAATGTTGCCCTTAACTATGGCGGCAGAGCAGAGATAACCGATGCGGCAAAGGCGCTTGCTGATAAAATTGCTAAAGGCAAAAGAACATTGAGGGACGTTTCTGAAAAAGATCTGAACGAATTGATGTATACAGGAGGTCTTCCTGAGGTTGATTTGATTATAAGACCCAGCGGAGAATATCGTCTTTCAAATTTCCTGCTTTGGCAGGCAGCATATGCAGAATTTTGGTTCAGCAATATCAACTGGCCTGATTTTTCCGAAAAAGATATGTATCAGGCTATCCTTGACTATCAAAAACGCAACAGACGTTTTGGTAAGGTTTAGGAATTTTAACGGGCGGATGCTATCCGCCCGTTTTTGCGAATGATAAATATGGAGGATATTCTATGAAGACAAGAATTTTAACAGCACTTATTCTTATTCCGTTGCTTGTTTTGGTGCTGCTGTCACCAAGCACTGTTATTGCAGGGGCCATTGTTATTGTTTCAGCGGTGGGTATGTATGAGTTTTATAAGGCTACGGGTTTAAAGGATAAAAAGTGGCTATGTATTTTGGGATATCTTGCGGCAGTTGCCGTACCTCTTATGAGAAGCTTTGTAAATCCTCAGCTTTATGCTCTGTTTGTTTATTTGTTTATGTTTTTGCTGTTTGTTATTATGCTTGCACAGCACAAAACCGTTTCGGTAACAGATGCCGCAATGGTGATATTCAGCGTGGTTTATATTCCGTACTTCTTAACAAACCTTTTGTATATAAGAGAGCTTGAGCATGGCAGAATATTGATATGGGTTCCGTTTATTGGCGCATTTCTTACAGATACCTGTGCGTATTTTGCAGGAGTGTTTTTAGGAAGACACAAGCTGTGTCCTGAAATCAGTCCAAAGAAGACAATTGAGGGCTCAATAGGCGGAATTTTAGGCTGTATGGCGGTGTGTATGCTTTACGGATTGCTGATGGAAAAGGTGTGGAGCCTTGGCGTAAATTACTCAAGCCTTGCCGTTTTAGGTTTGGCTATGTCAATTATTTCGCAAATTGGTGACCTTTCGGCATCAATAATCAAACGCAAATTTGGCATCAAGGATTATGGAAGCCTGTTCCCCGGTCACGGCGGAGTTTTAGACAGACTTGACAGTGTAATTATGATTGCACCCTTGGTATATATCTATATAATAAACGTGGGGATTTTTAAATAATCGGAAAGGTTTCGGTCTTTTATGAATATATCAATATTAGGGTCAACAGGCTCAATCGGAACTCAGGCACTTCAGGTGGTTGACGATTTAAAGGGAACAAAGGATATTTCTGTTAAGGCTATATCGGGGAATTCAAACACTTCTCTTCTTGAAGAACAGACCAGGAAATACAAACCAGAGTTGACAGTTGTGGCCGACTCAGAAAAGTATAGCGATTTAAAGGTGCGACTTGCTGACACAAACACCACAGTTTTGTGTGGTGAAGAAGGTCTTTGTGCAGCCTCAACAGCCGACGGCGTTGATATGGTTTTATCAGCTATTGTTGGGTTTGCGGGGCTTGTTCCCACAATGAAGGCGATAGAGGCAGGCAAGGATATTGCTCTTGCCAACAAGGAAACTTTGGTGACTGCAGGTGCGTTGTTTACCGACGCCGTAAAAAAGCATGGTGTGCGGTTACTCCCCGTTGACAGCGAACATTCTGCAATATTTCAGTCGCTGCACGGCGGAAAACACAGCGAGATTAACAAGATATTGCTTACTGCGTCAGGGGGTCCTTTTTTTGGCAAAACCCGTGATGAATTGAAAGATATAAAAAAAGAACAGGCGCTTAAACACCCCAATTGGTCAATGGGCGCAAAGATTACAATTGATAGTGCCACCCTTATGAACAAAGGTCTTGAGATAATTGAGGCAAAGTGGCTTTTTAATGTAGATTTTGATAACATTGAGGTTGTTGTTCACCGGGAGAGTATCATTCATTCCATGGTGGAATTTGTTGACAAAAGCGTTATTGCACAACTTAGTCTGCCTTCAATGAAGCATCCAATACAGTATGCGTTTACCTATCCCCAAAGGTTGCCGTCCCCCGATAAATCGGTGTCCTTTGCGGAAATCGGGAAAATGACATTTTTTGAACCGGATGAAGATACTTTCCGTTGCCTTGCCCTTGCAAAGAAGGCGGGAAAGGACGGTGGAATTATGCCAACTGTTCTTAATGCCGCAAACGAAGTGGCAGTGGAAGCATTTTTACAGGATAAAATCGGCTTTCTGGATATTGCCGGATATGTTGAAAAGGTTATATGTTGCTATCAGAATAAATTAAATCCAACGATTGAGGACATAATAGAGGTTGACAAATCTGTCAGAATGGAGCATAAAATATGATTTGGACGATTATATTTGCAATACTGTTTTTCTCACTGATAATATTTGTTCACGAGTTCGGACATTTTATAACCGCAAGAATATTTGGTGTAAAGGTTCACGAATTTGCTTTGGGCATGGGCCCCAAGCTTCTTTCGTGGAGGAAGGGTGAAACAAGGTATTCTCTGCGGGCAATCCCCGTAGGCGGTTTTTGCAATATGGAGGGCGAAGACCAGGCAAGTGATGACGAAGGCTCATTTTCACGCAAGCCCTGGTATGCAAGACTGATTATTCTTGCGGCTGGGGCGGCAATGAACGTTTTGCTTGGTTTTATAATTTGTACAGCCTTTGTGGGACTTTTTTACTCTGAAAGCGGAATTCCCTCTACGGTGGTTGCGGAGGTTGTGCCGGAGGCACCCGCTGCTGAATTTTTGCAGCCAGGCGACAGAATTGTTGCACTCAATGGTCAGAAAGTCAATATAAAAAAGGACATAGATTTTGCAATGCAACAATCAGGCGGTGCAGAGGGCGAGATTGCTTTTGTCCGTAACGGTGAAAAAATCATTATGCCCTTTAAACCCTATGTTGCAGAATATTCCGACGGAACACCTGCATATCTGGTGGGTGTAACAATAAAAACTGAAAAACCCAATATATTTAACGTGGTCCGGGAATCATTTTGCCAGACCATATGGATGGGCAAGATGGTTTATGTATCCCTTGGCATGATGATAAGCGGTCAGGTAGGGGTAAATGAAATTTCGGGTCCTGTTGGTGTGGTTGGCGTAATGAACGAAACTGCCCAGCAAGGTGGAATGGCTGGTTTTATAAACCTTTTGTTCCTGGGCGCGTTTATCTCGGTTAATATCGGAATTATGAATCTTTTGCCTATTCCAGCCCTTGACGGCGGAAGAATACTGTTTGTGATAATAGAGGCAATACGTAGAAAGCCCATTCCTCCCGAGAAGGAAGGGGTAGTCCATTTTGTGGGGCTGATACTTTTGTTTGGACTGATGATTTTTGCAACATGGAATGATATTGTGAGAATGATTACAGGCGGTTAGTGGAGTAATTAAAGCGGCAGATGCCTCTCCAAAAGGGAAGTATCTGCCGCTTGCCTGAAAAGTTGAGGATTTCAGAACGTAAAAAATGGCTCAGGGCTATTTTTTCTCGTAGCTTTTACAAAAATGAGGGATTGCGATTGATTCTGCACTTGTTTTTTCGTGGCTTACCTGAATTTTGTCAAGGCTGCACAGATTGTCTTCCTTGTGGTACATACATTCGCATACGTTACAGCTAACACCGCTGTTTGTCATATTGTTTCACCTCCTGAATTGTTTTTACATTCTTATTATGAACAAAAATAATTATTAAAATACAGAAAAATTAAGGTTTTACTATTGCTTTTTTTGAAATAAAATGGTAAAATAAATCTTTGATAAAATTATTACAGAAAGGCTATGATAAAAAATGGCAGAGGTAATAAAGCCCCGAGGGTACCGTTCACTTTTAAATCTTATTGATACCCAGGTGGCAATAAAAGCTACAAAAGATTATTTTGAAACAAACCTCGCAAGAGAACTAAAACTGACTCGTGTTTCGGCACCGCTTTTTGTTGATCCCGAAACCGGCCTTAATGACGACCTTAATGGTGTTGAACGTGCGGTTTCTTTTGACGTTCTTGAAACGGGCAGAAATTTGCAGATAGTTCATTCTCTTGCAAAGTGGAAGAGGAATGCGCTCAAGGAATACGGATTTTCGGTTGATGAGGGCCTGTATACCGATATGAACGCAATCCGCCGTGACGAGGATACCGACAATATACATTCAATATATGTTGACCAGTGGGATTGGGAAAAGATTATTTCCAAGGATGATAGAACCACCTCAACCCTTAAACATACAGTCAGAAAGATTTTTGACGTATTTAAAATGACCGAAAAGTACGTTAACTCTCTGTTCCCCCAGATTGAACCACGGCTCCCCGAAGAAGTTTATTTTATGACAACTCAGGAGCTTGAGGATATGTACCCTGACCTTACTTCAAAGGAAAGGGAACACGCAATAACCAAGGAAAAGGGCGCTGTGTTCCTTATGCAAATCGGAGATGTGCTGGCATCGGGCAAAAGGCACGATGGCAGAGCCCCCGACTATGACGATTGGAGTTTG
>JAZNVB010000059.1:0-2186 GCA_045592585.1 Clostridia bacterium | reverse complement strand
CTTTGTTATATTCGTTAAGAAGTTCAACAGCTTCTTCAAGCTTTTGGCTTCCTGCATTTATTGTTGCTTCCTCCTGAGTTTCACAACCTTCAGAGAGAGCTTCAAATCCTGTCTTGTAAGCATCCATTACCTTAACGTACTTATCCTTTATTGCTTTAACTTCTTCTGTTTCAGGGGTAATACTCTTGAGTTTTTCAAGTGAACCGTTTACAAGAGGAAGAAGTGTATCGTCAATACTTTTCTTAATAGCGGTATCGTCCTCAAGAGTTTCCCATGTTCCAACTTCTGCAGTAACCTGTGTATACTCAGCATTAACTTCTTTCATCTCAACATTCAAGAAGTTTTCCAAATCATCATAAACGGGATCTGAACCACAACCTGCAAGAAGTGTAACTGACATAACTACCATAAGTAAAAGTGAAAAAATCTTTTTCATAACAATCTCTCCTATATCCTTAGATTAAATTTTTATTATTCGTCAAGCAAATCGCGTCTGCTTGCTTCTGACCACAAATCAAGTTCACGTGAATAAGGTCCGTCGCTCATATAGATATCACGTGTTCTGAAATCTTCTATTACTTTCTGAATGTTTTCGTACTCTGCAAGAAGTCTTTCGTCACTCATACTTGCAGGCGGAGTAAGTGTTCCGTACCAGTCGGGCTGTTTTGTGTAATCTTCCGGCGGATTCGGATCAAGAACCATGCTTGTTACAGTCTGTGTTGCTTTCTTTTTCAAATCTTTAATAAGCGCACTGTTATCTGTAGGAGCTACATGGTAACGATGAAGGAAGGTAACTATCTGTGCACGTGTGCAGGCAGTATCAGGTGTGAAGCTTGTTCCGCCTGTACCTGCGGTAATACCTTTTGTAACTGCCCATGAAACCGCTTTTTCAAGTTCGCTGCCTGCCGGAACATCTGAGAACGGAACTGTTTCAACTGTAGGTGAACCTGCTGCTTTCCAGAAATATTCAACAGTGGAAGCACGTGTGCAAGGATCATTAGGACCAAACTTATGACCATCAGGTTTATAAATACCTTTCTCTTTTGCCCAGAGAGCTGCACCGCAGAAATAATCACTGAAGAATACATCACTGTAGAAATTCTTTGCAGTTGATTCGGGAGAACCTGCTGCACGCCAGAGGAATGTTAAAATCTGTGCTCTTGTGCAGGTTGTGTCGGGTGAGAATGTTGTGTTGCTTGTACCGCTTGTGATACCCTTATCTACTGCCCAGCTTACAGGCTCAAAGAAATAGTCTGCCTTTTTCACATCCTGAAATGCAGGTGTTGAGATAGCGCTGCCTTTAAGGGCAGTAAATGAACCGTATTCATTACGACCTGTTGCAGAAGCGTATGTAAGCTTTCCGTTCTTTACCTGAATCACCATAAACAGGTTGTCGGGATAGCAATATCCTCCCCAGCTGGTCCAAAGATAAATATAATAGGTTTTATCAATATTAATCGGAATATCGCCCTGCTCTAAATATAATGAGAGTGTGTTTTCACCAAGGCTCATTTTGTGCTCATCGGTATATAACACCATACCAAACTGACCGCTCTGTGCAACAACATCATCCCAAGATTTGAATGTTCTGCCGTAGTGACCAAGGTCAGTGAAATCACCGTATCTTCCGTCAGTTCCTTCTTCACCTGCTGAACGCAAACGCTCGGTCATAACAACAAGACGGCTGCTTGCCTCAGCAGAATCCCAGCCGAAATCAATGTTCAGGCTCTTTACATCACCATTGTCATAGTAAGCGGCTGATTTAACTGAAATATCCATAGCCGCCGCAGATACCGTAAATGATGCAAGTGCCGTAAACATACAAATACATAATACCAAACTTAAGACTTTCTTTAGCATTTTTTATACCTCCATTTATTATATTTAATTAGTTCCCTTATAGCAAATCCACCTTATTTACCGTAAAAATTATTAAAATTCGCCTCGTCATCGGGTTTCAAATCCTTGATAGCCTTAAAGTCTGATGAACGAACCCACATATTAAAGTCTGCAAACGGATAAGTGGTCGGCAGCCAGTTCGTTTTATTATCAGGATTTTCAGAAGCCTTCTGATAGCCCGACTTAGGACTGTGAACCCATATACGCAGTCCGTTTGTGTAGTCTGCCTGAGTTGGTGCGTGTTCATCCGGTGCATGGAAAAAGTCATTTTCAAAACTCAGTGTACT
>JAZNVB010000058.1:0-9420 GCA_045592585.1 Clostridia bacterium | reverse complement strand
GGTAAGACAGCTTTCTGCCGGTTGTGATGCGGTGGGATTTTTGCTTCCCTGTCCTCAGAAATCCGAGCTTTTTGAAACGGTTATCGTGGACGGCGCTCTGCCCCGCAAGACCTTCTCAATGGGCGAGGCAAACGAAAAACGTTTCTATCTTGAAGCAAAGAAAATTATCTGACAAAACTCGGGGCGGTATTAACCGTCCCGAAAAAAATGTAGCTTTACAGGTGATAAAATGGAAAAGAAGCTTGGCTTTAATCATACAAAACGTGCTTGTTATATCGGTGCGTTTGTTCAGGCAATGGTGTGCAACTTTATGCCCCTTCTGTTTGTTATTTTCAATCAGGACTATGGCATTGCGCTTCACCTTGTAACTTTGATTGCCACTCTTAACTTTATAATGCAGTTCACAATGGACTTTGTTTCTCTGTTTTTTATTGACAAAGTCAGCTACCGTATAACAATTATTGCGGCAAACCTGTTGGCAGGATTTGGATTTTTGTTCCTGGGCCTTGTTACACCTCACGTTGAAAATACATATGCCGCAATTATATTCTCGGTATTGCTGTTTTCGGCAGGTGGCGGCGTTTACGAGGTTCTGCTCAGCCCCATAGTTGAGGCCTGCCCTTCGGAAAATAAAGCGGCATCTATGAGCTTTTTGCACTCTATGTATGGCTTTGGCTCGGTGGCAACCATCCTGATAACAAATATTCTGCTATTTTTGGTTGGCAAGGAAAACTGGTACTGGATTGCCGTTATATGGTCGCTTGTTCCCCTTGGCAATGCGGTATACTTCTATTTTGTGCCAATCAACAAAATTGTTGAGAACAGCGAAAGAATGCCTATGCACAAGCTGTTCAGGCGCAAGAGCTTTCTTATATTCTTTTTGATTATGTTCTGCAGCGGGGCAACCGAGATTGCTATGAGTCAGTGGGCATCGGCATTTGCGGAAAGCTCTCTTGGAATTTCAAAGGCTCTGGGCGATATTTTAGGGCCGTGTATGTTTGCGCTTATGCTTGCATTCTCAAGAGTGTTCTATTCAAAAATGGCTGACAGGATTAACCTTGCCAGATACTTGCTCTGGAATGGTGTTGCCACAGTACTTCTTTACATATTTGCGGCGGTGCTGCCCTTTAAATTTGCGGCGATTATTGCCTGCGGTCTGTGTGGATTTACTGCCGGAATAATGTGGCCAGGAACGCTGTCATTGGCAGCCAATACATATCCAACCGGCGGCGTTGCAATGTTTGGACTATTTGCTTTGGCGGGGGATTTAGGCTGCACTCTTGGCCCAACAACAGTTGGTATGGTTTCGGCAATGATGGGCGATGAGATTAGTTCGGGATTATTGATTTCAAGTATATTCCCCGTTTTGTTGGTTGTGAGCGTTGTGCTGTTGATGAGAAGAATTAGGAAGCATCCGGAAATAAATATATAAAAGAAATGAAGGGCTGTCACATCATTAGGCATCTTCACATAGGGATAAACCAACTTGAAACTTTGTATTTTGGCGCCGCACGTCAGAAAAAGCCTCGCCAAGCCATACAGGATTGGCTACGTTTTTTATTTGTTCGACATCCAAAATACTGTGTTTCAAGAAGTAAAACTGTTTGGATAGATAAAGTAAACCCTTGCAACATTTAGTGTTGCAAGGGTTTTGACTTTATTATGAAATCCAAATTGATTTCTCCCTATGTAAAGACGCCTTTGGACAGCCCTTTTAAAATGCTTTTAAAATTAGTTACATTCAGCAACCAGTGGACCTGCAAGTTCCTTAAGATAGAACAGCTTTCCGGGGAGTGTGGGAATGTAAGATGATGTAATGCTTGTGTCAGGACCATAGTGGAGAGTAGTTAAGAAACTCATACCCTGCCAGCCCATGCCACGGCCGAGAGATCCGTCACAGCCGCCGATTGCGTAATCAGCCTGAAGGAAAAGACCGGGGCCGATTGTGTTTGCGCGGCAAGGCACCAATGTTGTGCGGCTCTTAAAGCTTGTGATAGCGTTTTGTTCGATTGTCATAGGTGTCAGTTTTGCGGCAATGCGATGTGTTGCAGATTCCCATTCAGCAGCAGTTGCATAATCCTGTGCAAAGGTGGGTTCCCAGAATGCAATGTGGCATGCACGGCCGATACCGTATACCAATACAAGCTTTGCACCTTCTGCCTTGAGTGCGGCAATCTTGCCGGCATAAGTGGGAAGGTTATCCTTTGTCGCAAAGTTTCTCTGTGCTTCGGGGATTGTAAGGTCGCCAAGCTTGTTAAAGAATGCCTGCTTCATACTGTATTCAAATGATGCGGGGTTGGTTGCATCAAGAGTGTTACCCTCGCTGTCAGCCCATTCGTCCATGTTGAATGTATAAACGTGTTTGCAGTCAAGATTCCAGTTTGTTATGAAATATGCTGCCCACTTATACATACCCATAGGACCAACAGGAAGAATCATAGCCAGTTTTTTGCCTTCTTCCTTTGCAAGCTTAATCTGCATTGCGATTTCGTGACCCATAAGTGTGTCAAAATCGTTGATGTTGTCACATTCGATTGGGTTAAAGTCCTTGTTCCAGAAATCCTCACGGGCTACGCCCTTGTCGCAGCATTCGTCAATCTTTTTGATGTCCCAGCCCTTGGGGAAAAAGCTTTCACAATCGCTGCCCTGTACTGTACTTAAAAAATCCATTTTTTTCATCCTCCTAAAATTATTGTTTATTTACAAAATCTAAAATTTCTTCGTATGATGTGATGCCGGTTGTTGCACCCTTTGCCATTACGCAGTGTGCCCCTGTTCCGTTGGCAAACTTAACACATTCCTCCAGACTGCAATCTCTTGCGAAAGCTGCCAGAAAGCCTGAACAAAAGCTGTCGCCTGCACCTGTTGTGTCAACTGCGGTAACGCCCTTGCAACATGGGAAAATCTGACCCTTGGCATCGGTGCTGCGTCTTAAAAATGCACCCTTGCTGCCCATTTTGATAACAACATTCTTTGCGCCACGGCTAAAGAATACGTCGGCAATTTCTTCTACGTCATCTTTACCTGCAATGCACACAGCCTCGTCGATGCTGGGCATCAGATAGTCTATGTAGGGCATTGACATATCAAGAAGCTCGCCCCATCTGCCGCTTGCGTCCCAGCAAACGTCAAGGAAGGTTGTTTTGCCCATTTCCTTACACTTTTTCAAAAATTCCATTGTTTCAGCGCCGTCAAAGGTGTTCATCAGGAATGAACCTGTCACAAACACCAAATCACAATCCTCAACCAGAGAATAGTCAATGTCCTTTTCTGAGAACACTGCGTTTGTACCAACACAATGGAAGAAGGAGCGTTCACCGGTTTTGTCAAGCATAAGCACCGATGCAGAGGTCTGAACACTGTCGTCTGTTTTAAGACCCTTGGTGTTTACGCCTGCTGACGTCAGCTTGTCACGGAGAAAACTGCCAAAAACATCGGCTCCAACTTTGCCTATCATTGTGGTTTCAACGCCAAGCTTTTTTATGTTGATTGATGCGGTCATTGCATTGCCACCGTTGTGCAGAGTAATTGAGTTTACCGGCAAAAGAAGGCCCTTTTCGGGATAGCCGCACACAGGCTCTACAATTACATCAGCAACCAAAATTCCAACACAAGCAACCTTTTTCATTATGGCAACATCCTCCTTACGGTTGGCTTGGGATATACCATACACTGTGCAAATGCCTCGGCATAAGCTGCACCGCACTGATATCCACGGTATTTGGAAATGGTTTTAACCATATCTGCAAAATCAATATTGTCGTGCTCTCTCATCCACTTAAGCTGACTTTCGTGACATTCCAGCATCTCAAGCTTTAAGTCAATTTCGTCAGTAATGTCCACATATTCGGTGGGGAGAAATTCGTTTCCGCCAAGGTTATCCATATAGAATATGGGTGTAACCATAGATGGCATTGAAACCCCTGTTTCATAATGGGGACAGCTTGCCGCAAATGCCGCATCAAAAACCAGATTGCTTACTGCAACGTGGTCGGGCATATAATCGTTTGGTGCGTGAGTGATAATAAAATCAGGCTGAGCCTCACGGATAATATCCACAACCTTGTCGCGGTGTTCCTTGTTCTGATGGTAAACAACAAGGTCGCCAATGTCGCAGGTTACAACCTTAATTCCGGCCAAAGAACCTGCTTTTTTTGCTTCGTTTATGCGGATTTCACGCAGCTCGTCGGGCTGAATTACCACGTGGCCCATATTGCCGTTGCACACATGGCAAACGGTAACATTATCGCCGCGCTTAACACATTTTGCAAGTGTGCCGGCACAGTTGACTTCTATGTCGTCGGGATGACAACCTATAGCCAATACATTCATTATGTAACATCCTTTCTGATTATAAATATGTAAAAATACAATTTATTCATTGCTTAAATAAATTGTAACAGATTATAGCCGGTATGTCAAGACGGTTATTTCGTTGACAAAAATATTTTTATTTGATATAATTTGCAGGAAAGTTACAGGGTACAGGTGAGAAGATGGATAAATCAGTAGGAAATTCTCAGTTAATACAAAAAATGAACAGATTAAAGGTGCTGGGCTACATCAGACGAAACCCAGATGTGGCAAGGCCCCTTGTTGCCCGTGAAACGGGGCTTTCGGTGGCATCGCTCACCAATATAACCTCGTACCTTCTTGATATGGGTCTTATTGCCGAAAGCGGAGTTGAGCAGGCGGAACGTGTTGGCAGAAAGAGCACCCTTTTGCGTTTCCGTGCCGAGGCTTACGGGCTTATTTGTGTATTTATAGGCGTGGATTCGGTGAATGTATCTTATACCGACCTTGAAGGCAGAATTATTACCCGTATTCGTGTAAACGTATCAGATATGCAGCCCGATAAGGTGGTTGAGCTTGTGGGCGAGAAGGTGGCATCCCTTGCAAACGAGCACGGCCGTGAAAGCGTGCTGGGCATCGGGGTTGTGGTTACGGGAATGGTTCTGGAGGACAGCCGGTTTGTAGTATCTGCAAGCCTCAGATGGAAGGAATTTGACCTTAAAACAATTCTTGAAGAAAAAACCGGAATTCCGGTTTTTATAGATAATGTGTCCTTCCTTAAAGCGGTGTGGTATTTTTGCTGCGCAAACCGAATTGAAAAGAAGAATATGCTGCTTATCGACCTTGAAAATGGTATTGGTGCAAGTCAGTTTTATCACGGAGGAATTAACCGTGCAATGCTTGGTGAAATCGGGCATACTACGGTTGAAAAGGACGGAGAGCTTTGCTTTTGTGGAAACCGAGGATGTTTAGAGCTGATGTGTTCCGAACAAAGGCTTATTAAACTGTATGAAGAAAAAAGCGGTGAAAATGGCGCAACTCTTGAGTGTGTTGCCGAGAAATACGAGCAATGTGACAAGGCTGCCAAATCGGCGGTTGAGGAATGTGGAAGGTATCTGGGTATAGGTCTTGCTAATCTCGTAAATCTGTGCAAGCCACAGGCAATAGTGATAAATATGGGGGTATATGTAAAAATACGGCCCCTTCTTGATTGTGCGGTGCAGGAAATGAAAAGCCGTGCATACCCTGTACTCTTGCAGGATCTGGAAATCCGTGAGGTAACTATCAGCGAAGAAAATACTGTAAAAGGTGCCGCTTTTAATTTGTGTGACAGACTGTTTGATATTGAATATCCCGGGAATATAGTAGAATAAGTAGAAAAACCGTTCTTGAAAAAAGAACGGTTTTTCTACTTATTCCTCGTCTTTATCGCTAGAGCAGACTTTAAATTTTGTTACCTTTGCAGAGTTATTTTCACTTTCGCCTTCCTCTATGTAGAAATCCTCTGCGTCAATCTGTGCCTGTTGCAATATTTCTATGGCATCTGTTATGGCATTAAAAAGACGAAAATAGAGTTTTTTGTAGTTAACCATTGTAAAATTCCTTTCTAAATTAAAAAATGCGACAACCGAAGTTGCCGCACAAAAACGCAAACTCCGATAGTCGCTAAACCAATTTAATATGAATTTGTTATAATCCGCATTAAACGACAAGGAATTTGCATTTTTATCAAATTCGTAACGTTTAATGCGAAAAAAAGGCATAAAAATACCCCGGATTTTAATATTAAATTGGTTTAGCATAATTATAATATCACAAAACCAGAAAAATTACAATAGAAATTTGATAAAAACTTGCAAATGCGAGTGCGTTTTGCGAATGATTGACAATATTCATAGTTTTTGTTATAATTTATACATATTTTAAGACAGAACCAAGCGACTAAAATGATTGACTTTATTCAGACCTGAGGAAAATGATGACCTTGTCAGATTGAGGTGTGCGGATGAAAAGTTTTATCAGAAAAAACCGTGAAATGATTCTATATATGGCTTTCGGGGCGATTACTGTTGCAGTAAATTTTTTGACATATTTTATTATGTCAAAAATTAACGATAATACTGCGGCAGATACTGCTGTGGCATTGATTGCGTCAATAATTGTTGCCTATGCAACCAATCGCACAATGGTCTTTAAAAGTAAGCATTACGGTGCCAAAGCCGTATTATTGGAATTCTTTTCCTTTCTGGCTTGTCGGTTGGTTTCGGGATGTATGGATATAATAATTATGGTCGTGTTTGTTGATTTTTTTCATTGCAACGACTTGATAGTGAAGCTGATTTCCAATATTTTTGTGATAATATTCAATTATGCCGTCAGCAAATGGCTGATTTTTAAAAGATAACAGACGAGTATTTCAGGAGGATGTGTTGGTGATAAATAAAATTATTTCAATATTCTTAATTTTAATACTGATTTTTTCTGTTCCTGTTTCCGCTCAAAGCGGTGATACGGCGGCAGTTCCTGTGCTTATGTATCATTCGGTCAGCGACAGTGGCGAATATGTGGTAATATCCCCCGAAAATTTCAGAAAACACCTTGAGGCGATTGAGGAAAACGGATTTACCCCTGTATCCCTCGATGACCTGATAAAGTATGTTGATTACGGCTTTCCCCTTCCTGAAAAGCCTGTTTGCATAACCTTTGATGACGGATATCTTGATAACTATACCGAGGCTTTTCCTTTGCTTAAAGAGTTCGGCTTCAAGGCAACAATTTTTGCAATTGTCAGCTCGGTGGGCAAGGAAACTTATAAAAACACAACCTACGGTATAACCCCTCATTTCGACTATGAGCAGGCAAAGGAAATGATAGATTCGGGACTTATATCAATTCAAAGCCACACGTACGATATGCACCAGAGCACAAAGTTTGAAAGCGGTCCGGTAAGAGAAACCGTTCTGCGTCTTGAGAACGAGGGTCTTATGGATTATATCACACGTTTCCGTGGAGATGTGTTAACGTCAAAAACCATTCTTGAAACCGAACTAGAAAAGCCGCTTGTAGGGTTTGCCTATCCTTTGGGCAAGTATAATGCCATAACAGATTATATCCTTAAAAGCAATGGTATAAGGGTAACAATGGCGACCTCTGTTGGTATGAATTATATAAAAGCCTATGACAAAAACAGCTTGTACAACCTTAACCGCTATAATGTTTATAACGGAGTAAGTTCAGAACAACTTATACAGTGGCTCAGTGGTGAATGATATGAAGAGATTATTATGTATGATTTTAGTATTGTTGATGTCGGTTTTGCCGATATTGGCATATGCAGAGCAGGATTTGGAACCTGACGTAACGGATGTTGAATATGCAGAGCTTTCCTACACCGATGCTGGTGTAGCGGTTCTTTCACGGCAGAAGGTTATTGGCGGTGTAGCACAGATTTCGTCTGTTGTCCCCAAAAAAACAGGAAAGATTTTTTGCGGATGGAAGGTGGAGGGTAAAAAGACAATCTACAAACCCGGTCAGTCGATTGAGATAAAATCCGATGCTGTGCTTGAGGCTCAGTGGGAAAACGGATACCTTCCTGAACTTAAGCTTAAGGCAGAATCGTGGTCTGACGGCAACGTAACCTTCAGCCTGGATTTTTCCTATGGCGGATTGATGAATTATGCCTACTACGAGGTGCGTATACGCAATCTGACCACTGCCAAAGAGGATACTTTTGAAATAACCGATGGGGATATAACTGTTGACAGTTTACCAATGGGCCAGTATAAAGCCGTTCTTGCGGCTAAAAAATACGATATCGAATATTTAAGCAAAGATGTAAATTTTGTTGTGCTTTCGGGGGTATCGGCTCCCGAGGCTCCGCTTAAATTGGTTATGGATGGCAGAAATCTGGTTTTTACTGACGAACAGCCGCAGCTTATAGACAGTTATACATATATTGCAATCAGGCAGTTCTGCGAAAGTCTGGATGCCCGTGTTGAATGGCGCGAAGAAGACCGAAGTGCAACCATTACCCTTGGCGGAACGATAATCAAGTTGTTTGAAAATACAAGCGAATGTATTGTCAACGGCACAGTTTGCAGCCTTCCGGTAAACACCATAATAAAAAACGGCAGAATGTTATTGCCACTTCGTTCTGTGGCGGAGCTGTGTAACGCACAGATTATATGGGATGATAACCGCACGGTTTATATCTATCGTGGGACAGATGATGCATTTGAAGAAAATATGATGTTTATTCGCCCGGCATCAAAAAGGTATCTTGGCGTTCACAATGGCGAAATTATCTTAAAGGGAAGCGCTGATTTTAGTTGCGGATGGATATTTGATGCGGTTGAAGGCGGAAATGGAATTTATATAATTTATAACCTGTCAGATATTGAAAGACCCTTGCAGATAAAAGAAAGTTTATTTACCGAAGGAAATGAGGTTATAATTGACAGCGCAGGTGATTTTGACGGGCATCTGTGGCGTGTTAACAAAAACAACGACGGAACCTACACCATATCCCCTGCCAACAACCCCGGCCTGTATCTCGACCTGGATAATTTGACCCTTACACGTGATGCGGCAATTTTTGAGATAAATTATATAAGCAATCTGGAACTATAAAGAAACATTAACCAACCGCCGGCAAAAGATGCCGGCGGTTGGTGTCTTATTTTATAGGAAATTTCTCATTTCCTGTTCTACATACTATTTTTCTTTCTTCATACCCATATAAAAGGTGTCGCGGCTGGCAGGCTTGTTCTGGATTGAGTCAAGCGCTTCACCGAAACGCTGGAAGTGCACAACTTCACGTTCACGCAGGAACTTAATGACATCATTTACATCCGGGTCGTCGGAAACTCTCAGGATGTTGTCATAGGTGGCGCGAGCTTTTTGTTCTGCTGCTAAGTCTTCCACAAGGTCGGCGATGGGGTCGCCTGTTACAGAAAATGTTTCCGCTTTGAAGGGATTTCCACCGGAGGAAATCGCATATACACCTTTACCGTGATCGATATAATAGGGCGCCATTGGGCTGTTTTCTATCTCGGTAGTTGTTGCGTTTTTGGTAAGCTGATGAATAAGCGTACCCACCATTTCAAGGTGCGCAAGTTCTTCTGTACC